>JAJYFE010000209.1 GCA_021785435.1 Planctomycetota bacterium | reverse complement strand
AGGTTTCCCAAGTCACGTGGTCATCGCCGAAGCCCACGTTCTGGCCGTCGCCGGCATGGTTGCCGGAGTTGTAAATATACGGCCCGTAAGTGTTGGCCGTCGGCAGGGTGGTGGTGATGCGCTGGTACACCCCTGTGGTATCCCCTCCGCCGGGGGAGCTAATTGGCGCCATATCGCTGGCCAGGGGGACCTCGCTGGTGGCGCCGTTGGTGGTCCACCACAGGCCGGCGTGGCTCGGGGGGGTGGAGGTGCTGCCCGGCCACGGCCACGCGTAGGCGCAGCTGTAGCTTATCCCCTCGCCCGTGGAGTTGAAGGGCCACCCGTTTGTGTTTCCGCCCATGTCCCCGAAATTCCCCGCCCATGTCTCCACTGGCGGGCTTCCGTAGTAGTCGTATTCTAGGGATGGGCCCACCGCGAGGGGATCGGACGGGCAGATAAAGCTCGCCGGCGTGGTATAGCCCTGGAGCACCAGGAGCCACAGGTTCGCCAGTGAGTCGGGGAAAGAGTTCCCGGCTGGGAGGTACCACTGCTGGACCACCTCCGGGGCCGATTGGCCCACAAAGAACTGCAGGGGGGAGCCGCTTTGGTTGCTGTCCGGCCTGTGCGGAAAGTTCACGTAGGCCCACCCCGTTGTCACCGCCGTGGTCGGAAAGGTGGCTTCGTTACTTTGTGCGTACGTCACCATGGACTGGACGATCCCGCGGATGTTGGCCATGCAGACGGCGCGGTTGGCCAGCTCCCGGGCCTTGGCTAACGCAGGTAGTAATATAGATATAAGAATGGCTATTATCGATATCACTACCAGCAGCTCAATCAGCGTGAACGCGGCGCGCTTGCGTTTTTCCGGGCGCAGGCGGGCGTCCAGGGCGGCCAGGAGCGGGGCGTCGGTGTACTCGCCGGGACGCCACGAACCTAAACGGTCCGACGGGGGAAGCTGCAGATCCGCCACGGCGACTTCGGCCGCCATGGCCAGCAGATGGCTTGGGGCACTATTCATGGAATTCTCCTTGTGAAAAGAGGGAACAATGTCACCAGAGTGCGGCTGTAGGTTTTCAGCGTTCAAGGGACTGGCCATGGTAAACTCCTGTAAAAAAGGGGCCACAATCGTTACGCCAGCCGTCGGGGGCGACGGCGCTACAAGGGGAAGCGACGGCTCCACGGGGGAACCGAAGGGAGACCTTGAGCTGTTGCGTGCCATAAAGCACCTCCTTACTTACCGAACCCACCTCTCCAGAGGCGAGTCTTCGACCCGCGGAAATGTCGCCGAAAGCGACTCTTCGACAGGTCTGGGCCGCGCGGCCCGGGTTGAACCAAGCCTGTTTCCGCCGGGACGATACAAACATCGTTATCTCACTCGAAGCCGCGAAGGCCGCGAAAATATCTTTTTAATGACTCCTTGAAATTCCCGCAGAGCTCACTTCGCTGCAACCATTGCGCCCGGGTTCTCTAATCAGTCCTTCGCGTTCCTCGCGGCGCAGTTTAGTCGCCCCGGTGACCGCGATCCATCGGTTGCCTTCGTGACCTTCACCACAGCTCGCCCCGCGCGGCGGGTAAACGGTGGTCCTGTTCTTTCGTGCCTCCGTGTGAACAATTTATTTCCGCGGCGGCCCGCAGGTGCCGGCCTCCACCAGCCGCGGCGGCATCGCCGTAATCTTCTGGGGCTGGTGGGGAATCTGATGCTTAATCAGCTGCAGCAACAGGTCCATGGCCAAAGTCCCCATGCGGCGGCTGTCCTGCGATACCGCCGTCAGCGGCGGTTGGCCCGTTTCGTCCGGGGGCACATCGAATCCCAGCACGCTGATTTCTTCGGGAACTTTAACTCCCAACGCCCACAAACCTTTGGTCAAAGCCCGCCCCAGTCGATCGTCCGCGGCGATAACGGCCGTCGGCCAATGCTCTCTGGGCCGGCGGAACAGATGGACCGCGATTTCGACGCCGCCGTAATCATTATCGGCCGTCGTGAACAGGTCTTGCTCCGCCAAGGCCAGGCCCCGGGCTTGCATGGCTTGCCGAACCATCGCGATCCCCTCCGGCTGGGAAAAATAGCGGCGGCTATGGTGCGCGCCATGGTCCGCCTGGCGCTCCGGCGCGGTTGATGCTTCAGTGCCCGCCGGCGCCGGCGCACTGGCCAACCCGATATGCCGGTGTCCCAATCCCATCAGATAATCCAGGGCCATGGTTAACCGGTCACGCAGCGACGTGCCCACCTGGTGGAACGGCACGTCGTAGGGTGGATGCTGCAGTCCCAGCATGACCACCGGCACGCCCGTTGCTTTCATGTTTTCCACGGTCTGGGCAAAGGTTTCGCCGTACCATTGAGCCGGCGCCCAGATCACGCCTTCCACGCGGCTTTCGCAAAAGTGCCGCAGGCCGGCGCGCTCCCGCGCCTGATCCCAGGAACAGAAATGGACCGAGATCATGTAACGCGCGCGGTCGGCGATATCCTGAAATTCCTCGAGGGGATCGGTGAAGCCGCGGTGTATATCCGTCAGCATCACGCCGATGGTGTGGGTGGCGCCGCGGGAGAGGGAACGGGCCAGTTGGTTTGGAACATAGCCGAGGCGGTGGGCGGCGGTTTGGATTCGCTGGCGCGTGTAGGAGCGGATGCGCCGGTCCCCGCGTAAGGCCAGGGAAACGGTGGAATAATCGACATCCGCTTCGCGTGCCACATCGTGAATGGTTGTTTTTTTCGCGGCCATTTCAAGCCCATCTATTCAACCGCTTGAATCATCTTACCATTCAAGTGCCGCGTTGTCAAGTGCCATTGCAAAAATCATGTAGTCCAATCGCTTGAAGTAATTATAACTGGCTCGTGATGACCTGTCAAGATCACCTCAACCAAGCAAACTTGATTCAAACGATTGAAGTATATGGTGTCGCCTATGGGATGTCAAGTGCGGCCATGCCCCACAGCCCCGCGAAGCTGCAACCAAGCACATAGCCCCCGGTCCGCACGGAGGCGGATCGAGGAGTCGCCTTTGGAGACCTTGCCGGGGGTAACGCTCCGCCGCCGAACATGCTGCTCCGATGACGACCCGAAATCTTCGCATGGCGCAAAGATTTTGAAGGATTTTGGCATAAAGCCACACCCGCCGTCGGCCAGCCGGGAGCCTGCGGTGGTACACCGTTATCAGAATCCATACAATGCCGCTTGGGATGGGAAGGCATGCGGGAAAACCATGATTGACGTTGCAGTGCTTCCGACGTGGTTGGATGCCGCGGTTCTGGCGGATGCACAGGTGGTGATCCTGGATGTGCTGCGCGCCAGCAGCACTATCGTGACGGCCTTGGCCAATGGCGCTGCGGAAGTGCGGTTATTTGCGAACCCCGAGGCGGTTCGGACGGCCCGGCAGGCGTGGCCTGCGGCCGAAGCCCAGGCCATTACCGGTGGAGAACGCGGTTGCCTGAAGATATCGGGCTTCGATCTGGGCAATTCACCCGTCGAATACACACCTGATGTGGTCAGTGGCGCCACGGTGTTGTTAAGCACCACCAATGGCACTCGTGCGGCCCTGGCGGTACGGGGAGCACGGGATATTTACATCGGTGGCCTGCTCAACGCCGAGGCCACCGCCGCGGCTCTGCTGGCCAACTTGGACCGCGGCCACACCTTGCTGGTAGCGGCCGGCACGGATGGAAAGGTTGCCTTGGAAGACGTGCTCGGGGCAGGGGCGATTCTTTGGCATATCCTGGAAAGCACGTATCGCGCCGATCTGGCGTTGACGGATACCGCCTGGCTGGCCTACCACGCCTTCGGCTCCGTAAAAAAACGCCTTCCTGCCGCGTTACGCCTGGGCGCCGGCGGCCAGAACCTGATTCGCGCCGGCCTGGAATCAGACATCGACCGCTGCGCGGCCCTGAACAGCCAGCCGATCGTGGCGCAGGCGCATGGCGATCCGCCGCGGGTCATGCGGAGCCAAAAATAAAAAACTCCGCCGATCGCCCAGCGCGGCCTGGTCGCCGTGGCGACTAAACCAGGCCGCAGCCAAGAGAACCACAGTTTACCCGCTGTGGCGGGGATCACACGGCGCCCACCGATTTTATCCGTGTCATCGGTGTAATCCCCGCCGCGGCGGATAAACTGTGGTTTCCCCGGCGTCGTGCGAAACAAAAATTTGCGCACGGCGCGAAGAAATACGAAGATGGTGATACGGATTCCAACACGGATATTTCATACCAACCGCCAAGCGGCTGTGTTAGAAGTCAAGCGTTTTTTACGAGATTGAGTTGGTGCCATGCCAGATTCTCCCGCAACATGATGTTAAGGATGGCCAAGAGTTTG
>JAJYFE010000081.1 GCA_021785435.1 Planctomycetota bacterium | reverse complement strand
CCATGTTTTCACCCGTTATATTGTGGATCCACTGGCCGCTTAAACGCCTCTAACTTCTCCGCACGGCGCGGAGAAGTTACACGTTCAGAATCTAATCCCTGAAAACTATGATCCCAAACCTACGCTGGCACAGCTTCCGCCAGGGCGACCGCCTGCAGCAGACCAGCCGCTTTGTTGAGAGTTTCTTGATATTCGTTCGCGGGCACGGAATCGGCCACCAGGCCGGCGCCGACCTGCAAATCAACACGCCAGGCGGCGCTGGAGGATGGCGGTGCTGCGCCCAGCGCTTCCGCCGGGCCCGCCACTACGCCTGCGTCGGGCGCCGCCGGAAGCCCCGGCCCTGGCGCTGCAGCGGCCCCCACCGGGCTGGACCGGGACGTAGGGGCGGTGGGCCTGACCACCAGGGTGCGCAGGGCGATACACGTATCCATATTTCCAGAATAATCAATATATCCCACCGCGCCGCCGTAAGGCCCGCGGCGGGTCGGTTCGAGCTCATCGATGATCTGCATGGCGCGGATCTTCGGCGCTCCGCTGACGGTGCCGACCGGCAGCGTCATGCGCAGTGCGTCCAGGCAGCTTTTCCCGTGTTCCAGCTGGCCGGTGACATGGGTCGTCAGGTGCATGACGTGACTGTAGCGTTCCACGGTCAGCACGTCACGAAGGCGCACCGTGCCGCGTTGCGCCACGCGGCCGACATCGTTGCGGCCCAGATCCACCAGCATCACATGCTCGGCCCGCTCCTTGGCATCGGCCAACAGCTCCTGTTCCAGACGTTGATCCTCCTGGGGCGTGGCGCCGCGCCGCCGGGTGCCGGCCAGCGGACGGTTGGTGATCAGGCCGTTTTCCACACGGCACATGATTTCCGGCGAGGAGCCGACCAGCGTGCAATCCGGGGCGGCCAGATAGAACATGAACGGCGAAGGATTGATCATGCGCAAAGCCCGATACATGGCGAAAGGATGGGCCCGGCTGGTCAGGCTTAAACACTGCGAAAGCACCACTTGAAAAATGTCGCCGGCCTGGATGTACTGCTTCGCCTCCCGCACGGCCTGTTCGAAAGCGGAGCGCGTAAAGTTGCTTTGCCAGGCCGGTCGGCGCTGATCCGCGAGATTGACCAGGTCCAGCCGCAGCGGAGACGCCGGGGTCAACGCGGCGCGCAGATCCTGCAAACGCTCCAGGGCGGCGGCGTAGATCTCCGCCTGGTCTGAACCATCGTGGTGTGCACACGCGACCAGCAGAATCGTCTTTTGGACGTGATCAAAGATCACCAGCTCGTCGTAGATGCCAAACAGCAAGTCGGGCAGGTGGCGCGTATCGGGTGGAGGCGCAGCGAGCTTTTCCGGTTCCAGATAACGCACGGTATCGTAGCCCGCGTAGCCGACCGCGCCGCCGATAAACGCCGGCAAACCCGGCATAGCTATCGCGCGGGGCGGTCCCAGCAGATTCTCCAGTTCGTGCAACGGATCCGGGGAATGCAGGTGGCGCCGAACCGGCTGACGCCCGCGGCGGTCCTCCACGGTGACCTGATGACCGATGGCCTGGATGAGTGTGCGCGGCGCGGCGCCGAGGAACGAGTAACGCGCGATGCGTTCACCGCCGACCACGGACTCCAGCAGAAACGAATATTCGGACCGTGCCGCCAGACGCTCGTACGCGGTCACCGGGGTCAGACAATCCCCCGCGATGGTGGCATACACGGGAATGATCGCCCCCGGCCGGGCCAGGCGGGAAAACTCCTCCGCGCCTGGCCTGGCCATGGCTCTGATTGCGGCACTCTCCACGCCCATGCGAAGCCCTCTTCACGCGGAATCATAAAGCCACGGCGTGGCCTGACCGGGACGGCGAACCAGCTAACACCACAGCACGAGATCGCCCCCGGCGCAGGCCACGGGCTGAAGAATTGGCGGCTTTTTGGTCGTTTGGGACGCCCCCGCCATCCTGAAAAATGGCAATTTTCTACGACCTTGCGCTGTAGTGCAAGAGCCGCGGTCATTCTGCGCTTGTCCTTAGATTACACCACTTTCGCCAAATTTAAAATAAAGAAACCCAGAAGCCGCAGGCCCGGGTGTGGCTGGATTTATTGGCCAACGCCGGTCATCAGTGACCGAGCCAGATCCCCAACCGTCTTAGCGGCGGCATCTATGCCGTCCGTCGGCACGTCCTTGCCACAAAATCTGGCCACACCCGCAGCGCTGGGGGGCCATCGACCTTGCCCTGTTGCATGCCTACAATTAGGCATGGAATAACCCGGAGCTGACAGGCTACGGAAAACCCTGATGACTTCAACCGGCGCGAACACCACCCGAGTGCAGGACAGTGCGTTGCTGCTGATCCGCCTCGCCGTCGCCGCCATCTTCCTTTACCACGGCTCGCAGAAACTGTTCGGCCTCTTTGGAGGGCCTGGCCTGGCGGGCGTGGCCACGGTCTTCTCCCATATGGGCTTGCCCTATCCGTACATCAGCGCGGTGCTAAGCGGGTGCGCTGAATTTTTCGGCGGGTTGATATTTCTTTTAGGATCGGGTTTGCGGATCAGCGCGGTGCCGCTGGGCTTTAACATGCTGGTGGCAACCGTCGTCTCGGCGCATCATGGCGGGTTCAGCGTCGTGACCGGCGGCTGCGAATATCCGCTGAGTCTTCTGGTGGTCGTCGTAGCCATGGGCTTGCTCGGTCCCGGGGGCTTCACCCTCGGCGCCCTGCTGCGCCGCCCACCGAGCCGAGCCGGATGATTCCCTGGTCGGCGTTGCGCTTTCCGGAATATTCCACGCCTCCTGAAAACCGAAAACTTCCAGCTGCAAACCGCCTGTTCAGACCGCCACCTTGAACGTGATCGCGGGATGGGGATCGTAGTCCTGCAGCGAAAAATCTTCGAAAGTAAGTTGCGCGAACGGTTTGCGGGCGATCTTGAGCCGCGGCAGGCGGCGGGGAGCACGGGCAAGTTGTTCCCGCAAACCGGCCACATGATCAAAGGCAGCGGTGGGTGAGCCGGCCGCGGCGACGTAAATATGCGCATCGACAATACTGTGGGCGAACCAGCCCAGCTCCAGCTGACATTCCTGCGCGATCATTTGGGTTAAGGTGGCGTAACAGGCCAAATTGAAGGGTATCCCCAGCGCTACGTCGCCGGAGCGCTGCGATAAATGGCAGTTCAGTTTCCCGCCGAGCACTTGAAACACAAAGCTGTAATGGCACGGCGGCAGTTTGCTGCGCTGGGCGTTGCCCGGCTCCCAGGCGCTGACCACTAGGCGGCGGCTGGTCGGGTTGCGTTTGATTTCCTCCATCACATAAGCGATCTGATCGATTTCCTCCACCGGGGCGGTGACTTGCCCGGTTTCCGCCAGAGGGGCGTGGCTGGGCTGCACGGGATGGGGAAAACGTCGCCAATAGCGGCCATAGGCGGTTTCCAGTTCACCGCGCTCATCCGCCCAGGCGTCCCAGATTTTCGTGTGGCGGCGCAGATGGCGAATATGTTCTTCCCCCGACAAATACCAGAGCAATTCGCGCAAAACCGCGGCGTAATTGACTTTTTTGGTGGTCAGCAGCGGGAAGCCCGCCGCCAGATCCACCCGGTAAAACGCCCCAAAATACGACAGCGTATCCACCCCCGTGCGGCTGGGTTTGCGCACGCCATGATCCAAGACCAACCTGACCAGATCCAAGTATTCTTTCATGCGTGGAAGTTCCTTGCCCGGCGTTTCGAGCATACCATCTTCGGACCAGCCGGTGGTGTCAACTCTCCGCCGCGTGGGCCGGACGGCAAGTCGCCGAAGAGGGCGACTCGACAAAGCCTGGTCGCCATATGGCGACGCGAGCCGGCCTTGGCGGCCGCCACTGAAGTGACGCTGCGCCCATGGTGGGGCGCCGAACGCGACGCACGCCCCCCCCGGGATCGCATAGGTGTGATCTCAGCGCGGCCGAGCCGCAACCAAAATATACTACACACGGCTCTTAGTGCGACGTACCGTTCGTCAAAGTAGAAGCGGCGTCCCGCCGCTTTTCTGGGCCAGACGCACGCTGGCCTGACCGCCGGAATGTATCATTAATAGCCGTGCGTGGTATATAGCCGTTTTTCCTGGGGATGGATTCGATAGTTCCATTCCCCATGAAATGGATCCGGCTCGATCAAGAGCGAGGCCAGTTCTTGACCTGTCACTTGGATCCCGGCTGGGTACGTGTTCACGTCGAGACCCGCCTTGATCCAGAGACCCTGCCGCATTGTGGTTGCGGCTATCAGGTTCACCACCACCTCGCGGCGGACCCAGGGACATCCTCTCCAGTTGGCCGTGGTGTGGCAGAACATGCGATGCCCAATCTTTTACCGCTTGCTCGTTCCCGGCGGAAAGTGACAGATCTGGACCGGAAAGGAAAGTTCGTTGGAGAGCTTCTGGAGCTCCCGGCGCCACAGGAAGACCCGGTATCCATTAGAGGGTCGTCCGGGAAAACCCGGCCGCCCGGTACACGAGGCTGACGCCTCCGCGCCCCAAGCCCCGCGCCTCCACCGCCGCCTGGAGGCGCAGGGTCGATTCGTTGAGCACCCCCGAGAGGGCGCGGTATTTTTCAGCGATCACGGTGGCGACATCATCCATGCCTCCACAGTAAAGCGTTCTTCCCAAACTGTTCAAGTTATTGTTGCTAAACTCCTTAGCCGGTGGATTTGATCCACCGGCGGCGGCGGCCGTGCGCAGGGCTCTGGTGAACGATTCCATATTGCGTACAATTCTTGCCATCATAGCGGCGTTCATTGAGGCTCGAAAAGGTGCCGCGTGTGGTCGCCCGGCTCCCGGGCGACAGGTCGGCGATTGCGCTGCGACGCCGGGGGATGGGGTCGCTTCCCCGTTACAGCAGCCCTTTGAGGTGCCTAAGGCTGGCCTCGGCCTGTGGCACGGTTCCACATTCCACGCTTAAAACGAGGTCGCGCTGGCTGGCGCGGCAGATGGTGATGACACGCTTCCAGTCGATGACTCCCGCGCCGCAGGCGCAGCCGACGGGCGTACCGGTTACTTTGCCGCGTTCGGAGCCGGATTGGGCCGCGGAAATATCCTTGGCATGCACGTGCACCAACCGATCCCGCACGCGCTGAAGCCAGGCATAAGGATCCTGGCCGCACAGGTAGCTGTTGCCGGTATCGAAATTAATACCGATCGCCGGTGATTTCACCAAGGCCTGGATGCGGTCCAATCCGTCCGGCTGTTTGGAATATTGCTGGTGCGGCTCCAGGCCTATCCAAATGCCACGGCTCTCGGCCAGCATGGCGGCTTCGTGCAGCGTGTATTTCATCAGCACAAAATCTTCGGTTTCGGTGGTCCAAGCCTGCTTGGGCCCCTCGTCGGTGTTGACCACCGGAGCGCCGCATTCGGCGGCGAACCGCACCGCCTGCTTGAGATATTCCACTCCGATTTCCGGCTTCACCAGCGGCGTATGTGCGGAAAGGCCTGAAAGTTTCACGCCGGCTTTCGCACAGGCCCATTTGATGCGGTACGGATCATCCAGCATCGAAACGCTGTGGAAGTACCCCGCTTCGCTGAGCAGCTCGCGGCCCCAATGCACCATCGGCTCGACGTATTCGTAACCGAGCGCCGCGGCCTTTTCGACACCCCATTCAAATGGTTTATCGTCGTGGCGGACGAATTCCAAGTTGATGCCAATGCCGACTTTTGCCATGATGAAGCTCCTTTCGCGATGCCGGGTGAGGGTTCCTCGTTCAGGGTTTACGATTTCTGGTTTTTGGTCTCTGGTTGCTGGTCAGGTGGCCGCCACCTCACTTCCGGCCTGACCCTTCGTTTTTGCGTGGCAGCCCGTTTCGCTGCGCCAGCAGTTCCACCGGCCATTGGTCGATGGCGGCGGCAGCGCCGGATAGCGGCAAGTCGATACGGTCGCCGCGCAGCGCGCTGATATAGGCAGCTAAATTAAGCTCCGCGGATTGGGCCATGCTGGTTAGCCCGGTTACTGGCTCGGCGCCGCCCTCGATCCAATCGATCAAATCGCTAACCATTTTTCCCCAGATATGGATATAGGCGCCATCCGCCGGGAAGGTCTCGGTTTTGCGGCCGGCAACGGTATCGAGCACCACGGTGTCTTCGCGCTGGATACGAATGGTTCCCTCCGTGCCGACCAGCGTCGTGGTCCAGGGGCCGTTCATGGCCATGCCTCCGTCCAAGATGCCTTTTCCACCGCCATCGAACTCAAAATACGCCACAGCGTGATCTTCCATGGCGTGACCGTAACCGCGCAGACTGCGAACCCGCGCCTGGCCAAATACCCAGCGTACCGGACGGTCATGATGGAAAAAGCGGAACATATCCAGCCAATGGGAACCGCATTCGGACAGGTCCCAGCCGGCGATACCGGCAATACACATCAACGGCTGCCCCACCGCGCCGGATTGGTACAGTTCCCTGGCGCGGATAAATGCCGGTAGATGCCGTCGAATATGCGCCACCGTGATTTTTACGCCGGTTTCCTGCGCTTGGCGTTGCACGTCAGCGAGCGCTACGGGGCTGGTTATAAACGGCTTTTCGCAGAAAATGCCTTTAGCCCCCGCCCGCGCCGCGCTGATGATCATCTCGTGGTGTAAACCCACATAGGTGCAGATACTGACCAAATCGGGCCGGCATTCACCGAGCATCACACGGTAATCGGCGAACCCCTTTTCCACGCCGAACTTCTGCTGGAAAGCGTGCCGATTTTCCGCATTGATATCCGCGACGGCGACCAGCTTGACCCGGGGCTGCCCTTGGTAGGCCGCCGCGTGCGTGTAGCCGATTTGATGCCCGCCGCCTTTCTTACCGCTTCCGACCAGCGCGCCGGCGCCGATGATCGCCGCCGTGTATTTTTTCTCCATGTTCGATTCTCCTTATTTGAGGCGCCGCGCGGCGAAGCCGCAACCAAAATATATAGCCCCCGGTCCGCACGGAGACCGATCGACCACGGCGGATCGAAGAGTCGCCTCTGGAGACCTCGCCAGGGGTGCATCGTCCACCGGAAACCGGTGATTCCTCGCGGACCAGAATCTTCGCGCGGCGCGAAGAAACGCGGAGATTGTGGCACCGCGGATCGTCCCACCAGTTTTCACCCGTTCCAACACCAGTTCACCGTATTCATCCAGAGCTGGCGCAACGCCGGACACTCAAATGCCCGCATATCGTGGCCGTTGGCCAGATAAACCACTTTACCCGCCCCGGCGATGCGGCCGCCTTCCGCGGTCATAACCATGGGGCGGCGGACGGCGCTCCATTCGACATCCGCGTGAATGACCGGATTGAATTCGGCGGCCACCTGCACGTTGTAGTAAAGCTCATCCTGCACGCGATAATCTGAAATATTCTGGATCACGGGGTGGCCCGTCGGGCGGACCCGTATGGTGTAATCGCCGAAGGGCGAATGCGTCGTTAAGCCCCAGCGCCAGGTAAAGCCGATCAGCCCACCAAAATCTGGCCAATCGTCGTAACTGGCGATGGCACCATGATGACAGATGAGCGGCCGTCCCGAAGCGACATACCGGCGAAATGCCTGTTGATGCTTTTCCTGCATGGGCCGATAGACCATTCGGCCACCCCATTCGGCCTTCATACCGGTCCAATGCAGCCCCATCAACACCAGCAGGTCGCAGTCGTCCAGATGGTCGAAAGCCTCGACCCCGTCGTACCAGGCGTAAGCGAAGCGCTCACCCAGCCAGTCGGCGATGGCCCGCGCTTGCTGATCCACCGGATGGAACGCCGGCCCGCCAATGTGAAAGACGATTCGTTTCATCAGCATCTCCTGAAAGAGGGCTTGGCACCCCCCCTCGATCCAGCCATTGACTATAAAGCGCGGCAAGGCCAGAATCTTCCAAAAATGACCGTCGGTAAATTTTGGATATCCAGGAGATTTCGGCCATGGCCGGCGGCGCTATTCTTAGGGCTGGATGTACGATTTACCACGCCGATACCTGCCGATCGCTGCGCGTCGCGGCGGCCCGCGGCGAGGTGCGATTGACCGCCCTGGCCCGCGGCAGTTACCCCGGCCGGCACCTGCCACCGCATGTGCTGCCCGAAGTTCGATCGGTCGGTTTCTGGAACGCGGCGCACCACCAATCCTGGGGATTAAACTGGCATCGCAACGAAGGCGTGGAACTGACCTATCTGGCTCGAGGCACGCTTAACTTCGCGGTGGATCAGAATACACATATGCTGCACAAGGGCGACGTAACCATCTGCCGTCCCTGGCAGCCGCACCGTGTCGGCGCCCCGCACATTACGGCCAGCAGGCTCTATTGGCTGATTCTGGACGTGGGCGTGCGGCGACCAGAGCAGGCCTGGCGCTGGCCGGACTGGCTGGTTTGCACGCCCGCGGATCGGCAGGAGCTTACGCGGCTGCTAAGCGAAAATAACCGCTCGGTCTGGCCCGCGGCGCCGGAAATAGAAACTTATTTCCAGCGCCTCGGCGAAGTGGTGGAACAAGCCTCCGGCCCGCACCTGGCCACGCGGCTGGCGTTGCATGTCAACGAACTGCTGGTCGCAGTGCTGGAGATGCTCCAGCGGCGCCAGGCGGCTCCGGTAAGGGCGTCTGGCGAGGCCCAGCGGCGGGTGGAACTTTTCCTCCATGAACTGCCCGCCCGGCTGCAGGAAGATTGGCCGCTTCGGGCGATGGCCGGACACTGTAGGCTGGGCCGCAGCCAGTTCGCGCGTTATTGTCAGGAGCTGACAAATATGACGCCGCGCCAATATCTTCAAACCTGCCGCATCACCGCCGCCCAGCGTATGCTGCGTGGCCATCCGGAACGGCCGATCACCCAGGTGGCGCTGGACTGCGGCTTTTCCTCCAGCCAATATTTCGCGGCGGTCTTCCACCAGCGCGCCGGTCAGTCCCCGCGAACGTGGAGAAGAGCGGCAAGTAACGATCCCTCCACGCTAAAATAGGCTGAAGGGCCGATCCGCTTACGGGAAGGATAACGCCATGGATAATGTTATCAACGCGGTCCTGAGCCAAAATTGGAAGTTGGCGCTGGCGGCCGGCGGTGTAGTGCTCTTGTTGCTGGCGTGGTTCGCGGTTCGTTGGTGGATCGCCGTAACCCGCCCACCGCGGATCCGGGATATTCCCACTCCGCGCCTGGATCGCCTCAACGAAGAGGCGCTGGGAATGATGAACGACCCGCGGGCCACCGGCCGTCCGACGCCGGATGAGCCTTCGCCCGCCGATCTGCTGGCGGCGGTGAAAGCAGCCGCTGAAAAGCCGCCCGACGCAGCGCGTCGAGCCGACCGTCACGAATGACGCCGACCGCCGGGGCCGCCTCCGGGCGTCGTGGCTTTCGTGTTTTTCGGAACGACCGTGGAAGCGCTTCGTGAATTTATCAAGGGCGCCGCCCGGGACTTGGGATTTGACCTGGTCGGCATCACCACCCCGGGGCCGGACTCACATGCGGATTATGTTCGCAGCTGGATCGCGGCGGGGCGCCACGGTGGCATGCATTATCTGGCGCGGGATCTGGAGGCCCGTATCGACCTGCGGCGCCGGTTTCCCTGGCTGCGCAGTATCGTCTGCGTAGCGATGTCGTATTATCAGGCGGCGCCTTCCGCCACTCCGCGGGGCAACATTGCCCGTTATGCCTGGGGGCGGGATTATCACCGCGGATTGCAGGCCAAGCTCAAAAAACTTCAGCACGCTTTGCGCCAACGGCACGCGCAACTCTTTGAATCCCGTATCTACGTCGATACGGGGCCGCCCTTGGAACGCGAACTGGCCGCCCGGGCCGGTCTGGGCTGGTTGGGCAAAAACACCATGCTCATTCATCCGCGGCACGGCTCCTGGTTCGTGCTCGGTGAATTGCTGCTGTCGCTGCCACTGGCCGCTGATACAGTGCAACTGGATCAATGCGGAACGTGTACCCGCTGCCTGCAGGCGTGCCCCACCGCGGCTTTAACGGCCTATCAGATGGACGCCACCCGCTGCATCAGCTACCAAACTCTGGAGAACCGCGGAGAAATTCCCGTGGAGCTTCAGGGGCCCATGCGCAAGGCCGGATACCTGATCGGCTGTGATATCTGCCAGACGGTTTGCCCGTTTAATCGCCAGCCGCTGGCTGCCCATGAGCCCGACTTTGCCTGCGCTGCGCCGGCGCCGCGCGTGGACCTCGATCAGGTTCAGCGCTGGACGCAGGAAGATTGGGACCGCCAAACCCGTGGCCGGGCCTTTCGCCGTGCCCAACTGCCGATGTGGCGGCGCAATGCGCAGGTTCTGCGAAGGCCGTGACCGCCCGGCGGGGAGGGTATCGGTTGTATTGTAGCGCTGCCCAGGCGTGGTAAGTTCCGGGCGTGGCGGTTCACCAAGTCGCCGCCGGGGAACTTCAAGACGACTCGACCAAGCCCGCCTGCCCACTGGCGCGCCGAGCGGAAGCCGCGGTGCTCGCGCTGCAGCGCGATTCCCGCCGGGCCGGTCCAGGGCGCTGGAACGGGAAGCACCGTGTTTCAACATGGTGCAGGGAGGCCAGCGCAATCCCGCTGCACCGTGGGGATGTGGTGCAATCCTGAATTCCGGGCGCGACCCAATACCAGGCTGAAGCCGCAGTGCTCGCCAGAAGGAACCGTATCGGAATAATTCCCGTGCAGGCGGCCGGGCTTGGGTTCGTAACGCGGACCCCTGGTGACAGTTCACCAGGATCAATCCTCACCAGGATAAATCCCGGTGTTCAGGCGCTGAACGAGGAGCCGCAGCCACAGGTGTGCGTGGCGTTCGGGTTCTTGAACACGAAGCCGCGGCCCATGACCTCGTCGCGGAAATCAATTTCGGTGCCGTTGAGATATAGATAGCTCTTACGGTCTGATACCACCTTGATTCCCTGCGACTGCATGACCTCATCATTGTCGGTGGTGTCCTCGGTCAAGTCCAGGACATAGCTGAACCCCGAGCACCCGCCGCCCTTGACTCCGACGCGCAGACAGGCCTGAGGGGAAAGTCCCTGTTTTTTTACAATATCTTTGATTTCCTGGGCCGCCGTTTCGGTGAGCGTAATCGACATAGCGGTGTAAACTCCTGCTACGATTGACTATCGATTATCATAGGCTGCCAGTCAGGCAAAGAAAAGCGTGCGGTGGAAGCCGCGGAGTCTAACAGCTTGCGTTTACGGTCAAGATTTTTAGTGACGGCGGCCGGCGCGGGTCTCATCCTGGTGGTCAGCGCCGGCCCGGCGGTACGCTCTGCGGCGGCGACGCGGCGTGGCGGCGCCACGCGCACCGTCGCCCCAAACTCGCCCGCACTCAGTCCCGCCGCTACCCTGGCCCGCCGCCTGGCCGAACTGCGCTATGTGCACGCCCTGCGCCTTCATTTTATATGCGCCAAAAAACTGCCCATCTTGAAAAGGCCGTTCATCAGCGAAGGCCTCGTCATCATCGCCCGGCCCGACCGGGTGCGGTTCCAGACCGAACGCCCCTACCGTTCCTGTTATATCCTCACCGGCGCGACGGTGTTTTCCCGCAATCAGACGGATCGGCATTGGCGCCGCACCCGCTGGACTCGCCAACCAACTCTGGCCGCCATCCTGCGGCGGTTCGCGACCTGGTCTCTGGGGCAGCCGCGGCATATCGGAACCCATTACGCCGTGACTGTATCCCACGTGATGCCACCGGTGGCGCCGCGGTTTCCCGCAGCCGGCGCTGACCAGACTGCTGGGGCCGTGCGGGCGACCGCCTCCGCCTCGCGACCCGCATCGGCAGCGCCGTCCGGGGCGGCACGGCCGCACCGGCTCACGTTATTTACCCTGCGGCCGCGTCAGGCCGCCTTAGCCCAGGCGGTTCGCGCGGTCCAACTGGGATTTCCCCGCCATTCACCCTACCTGACTTTTCTGCGGATCATTTCGCGGCGCGACGATCAGAGCATATATTGGTTCGATCACTTCGTGGTGAACCCGCCGGTTGCCTCAGGTTATTTTGCACCGGTAGGACCGCCATGAAAATCACGCCGAATCCGCCGCCCCTTGCTCCGCCGAACGTCCCCGCGGCCACCAATTGTTTCACGCGGGTGATGACCTGGTGGTATGGCCATCTGGCCCGTCATCGCTTGGTGTTGTCGGTGGTTCTGGTGGCCCTGGGCGTCGTCTTTTACCGGTCCGCCGCGCACATTCATTGGGCCACCAACGCCCTGCTGTATTTTTCCGGGGACAGCAAAATTGTCCGCGATCTGCACACCGCCGCCGCCGAGCCTGGCCTGGCCAACGACTTGCGACTGGATGTTCATTTCGCCACCGGTTCCAAAGGTCATCTCCATTCCGCCGTACGACGTTTACGCCGGGCTTGCGAACAAACCGGCCAATTCGCCTGGGTTTGGGCGGGAGTATCGGCCGGCGCCCAGGCTCGCGCCGCCGCCGCTTTAGGAGCACTTGGCCCGGCCCTGCTGGATGCCCATCAATTCCAGCGTCTGTGCCGGCGTGTTTCCGCGGTCTGGCTGGACCGGCATTTTCGATCCGTCGCCGCCCGCCTGCAGGACCCCGACGGGCAACTGCTCGCGGCCGAATTACAGCATGACCCCTTGGCCTGGCACGAACTGCGCCTAAGCGCGCTGCACCGGCTTAATCCGCTGCCGGGCGCTCATTTCGCAAACGGTCTGCTGTTAAGCCGGGATGGCCGCCATGCCATGATGATCCTGGCCCCGCGGGTAGCGCCGGCGAATGTGGCCGCCTCGAGAAAAATGCTTCAACAGCTGCGCGCCGCTATCGCCCGGGTCCGGCGCGCCATGCCGGCCCTGCGCGTCTGGGTGATTGGTTCGGCGCTGAACTACGCCAGCAACCAGCAGCGCATCCTGCGCGATGTGGTCAAGATCTCGCTGGTGGGAACCCTGCTCGTGGCCGGGGCCATTCTTTTGTTCTTCCGCCGCTGGCTGACCGTGTTGATCTGTCTGATTCCACCGGCCGTCGGAGTGGGAACCACGATGGGCTTAGCCGGCTTGCTGCGTCTGCATCTGCCGCTGATTGTGCTGGCGTTCAGCGGCCTGATCTGCGGTTCGACCACCGATTATGGCATCCAATTGATTGCCGCGGTCAAGCGACGCATGCCCGGGCGTGGGCCTGGGCCGTTCTCCGCCCGGCACGAAGCGGCCATCCCGCCGGAATCCGGGCCAGCGCCTCAGGCCGATGTCCCCATGGCTGGAGCCTGGCCTGGCCGGGCGCGGGAAAGCCAACCCGGCCAGACCGCGGCCGCTGCCGTCCGTGAAATGTTTGGTCCTATTTCCATGAGTGTTTGCACCAGCGTCACCGGATATTCCGCGCTGGCGTTCAGCACCGCGCCGGGCTTGCGGGAATTGGGGCTTTTCGTGGCGGCCGCGACGATCGGCATCTGGCTGGTAACGTTTCTGGTGCTGCCGGCATATCTGGGGCCATGGATTGGTCTGTCTCCGCCACCCCTCTTTCGAGCTTCGCTTTTCGATTTTGTCAGGCGCAGGACCTACGCCCGCATCGACCGAATCCGTTCAATCGAAAAACAAGAACCGAAAATCCAGAACCGCCGGCCCTGGTTTGCCTTGGGGATCGTGGCCTTTCTGGCCGCCACGGTGTTTCTGGCTTGGCACGCGCTGCGGGTGAAATACTCTTACCACGGCGAACTGCTCGACGGCAGCTCCCGGAGATTACTGCGGCAGGAACGCCTTTTTTCCCGCATCTGGGGCGATTTGCGTCATCGGGGGCTTGTGGTCCTGACCGATTCCACCGCGTCAGCGGCGCTCACACAGTTGCAGACGCTTCACACCGTACTGCGCAAGCTCAAACGTGAACATCAGATCGCCAATGACTACACCCCCGCCGCCATTCTGCCGGATCCAAGCCAGATTCAACGCCGCCTGGTGCGTTGGCGGCAGTTCTGGACCCCGCTGCGCCTCGCCCAGGCCCACCAGTTGGTCACCCAGGCCGCGGTGAAAGCTCGTTTGCGCCCCACGGCTTTCGCCGATTCTCTGGACGACTTATCCGCGCCTGGCTCTATCACCAGCGCCCGTAAACGGCTGGAGTATTCCCCGGCGGCGTTAATTCCCGATGCCATTATTCTTTCGCCCTCCCAGGTTACATTGACCGCGGCGGTTATGCCGCGGCGCGATTTACCGCCGGCCCGGCAAAATCAGTGGACAAAAGCTATCTGGCACGCCGTGCCGCAGGCGGGCATCATTTCCGGCGATACGCTCTTTTACAACACCACCCGCCGGGCCGCCGCGGAGATGAAACATCTGCTGCCGCTGGTGGCGCTGCTGATTCTACTGCCGTTGTGGCTCTATTTCCGCCGGCCCCTGCTGACCCTGGTCGCCAGCCTGTCATTGGGCGTGGGTTTCGTCTGGCTGTTAGGCGCGGCGCAATGGCTCGCCGGCGGTTTAAATCTGCTAAGCCTCGTACCAATTCTGTTTACCATGGGTGTGGCCGTGGATTACGGTATTTACACCGCCGCGGACCCGGCGCAGCGACGCCCCGATGAAAGCGGAAAAACCCGCAATCCCGCGACCTTTCTATGCGCTGCCACCACCATTCTGGGAACCGGCGCCATGCTCTTGGCCGGTCATCCCGCCTTGCACTGGATCGGCCTGACCCTGACCGCGGGCATCACCGGGGGTTATCTGGCCAGCCTGTTCCTCGTCGGCCCGCTGACCCGCCGGCGGTTTGGCCGTACAACTGCGCAATCGCCCGGCTCGGATCAGCCACGGTGACATCCACCCTCGCCTCCCCGACCAACCTGCCGAGCGAATATCCGATGGCTGCCCGCCACGGCCTGGCGTCCGCGCAGGCAGGATGGAGGTCCCTCTTCTTCCCCGCGGCGCAAATGCTGGCAGATCCCGAGGCGGCCCGGATGTGGCAGATAGTTATTCCGCCAGGCTTAACCGTTAGCCCATGTGGACTTTACGGCTTGCTAATGAACGCGACTTAAAGTGCGGGCGAAGACAGAGGACCACGTGAATGGAAGCCCCCGCAGCCAACCCAGCGCCGATCGGGGCCACGTGGAGCAGCGGCGTGATAGCACGCCGGGCTCCGGCGCCCGAAAGAACACCACTCGACGCCGCCGCGCCTGGCGGCGGTCCTTCGCTATCGCCCCGCCCCGTTGCCGACGGCCTTGATGCGATCATCATCTCGGATCTTCACCTGGGCTGTGATAGCTGTCAGGCCAAGCTATTGCTCGCCCTACTCGAGTGCCTTCTCGCTGGAACAATTCGCACTGGCCGCCTGATCATCAACGGCGATGGGTTCGACTCGTTCGACTTTCGCCGGCTTAAAAAGAACCACTGGAAGGTGCTGTCGGTGATCCGCCGCCTGTCCGACAAAATGGAGGTCATCTGGACCAGCGGCAACCACGACGGCCCAGCCGAGATCATTTCGCACCTGCTTGGGGTGCAGGTGCGGGAGGAATTTATCCTCACCAGCGGACCACGGCGTGTCCTGGTACTACACGGCGATATTTTCGACGACTTCATCGATCAGCATCCCCTTGTCACCTGGGTCGGCGATGCGATCTATAATATGCTCCAACGGGTGGATCGCCGGCATCATATCGCCCGTCTGGCCAAGTCGCGCTCAAAACTTTTTCTCCACTGCGCCGCCAAGGTGCGTCAGCGGGCCATCCAGCACGCCCGCCGCCGCGGCTGCCAGAGCGTCATCTGCGGCCACACCCACCAGGTTGCCGCCGATATCCGCGGGCCGATTGCCTATTTCAACAGCGGCTGCTGGACCGAATTGCCGCCGACGTATCTGACCGTGCGGGGCGGAACGGTAACGGTGTGTCGGTTTCAGGCGAGTCCTTCGGTAACATCGTGGCGGCCCAAGGGATAGGGCTGGGCCGCCCGCCCGAACCGCCAGGGCTGAATATTGAGAAGTGATACTGAGGCTCGCGGCATCGGAATATTCTTGAATTCAAACCGAATCCGCAGCAGGTGCTACGTGCTCTGTCAAACGATAAATTTCTGGTTGGCGAAAGAGCCTTGGGTCGGCCATCGAACCCGAAACACCGGCCTTCAGGCCGTTGATCCATCGGGTCGCCGCAGCGAGTCGCCCGCGGCGACCGGGTGGATGGCTTTCGGCCCGGGTACCCGAAAGCTAAGTGGTGGCAAAGCCCTGGCCCCCGCGTCGAAGCGTCGCCTTTGGTGACCTCTGCCAGGGGTAACGCTGCGCCAAACCTTGGAATCCTTGCGACAAAAAAGTCTTCGCGCGGCGCCACGCAACACGCGAATTGTGACACAATTTACCCGCTACGGCAGGGATTATCCCGACAACCGAGCGCGGCGAAGCCGCACCCAAAATAGTCAGCCCGCGGTCCGCACGAAGGCAGATCGGCCCCGGCGGATCGAGGAGTCGCCTCTGGAGACCTTGCCGGGGGTGGATTCTCCGCCGGAAACCGGGGATTCCTCGCGGGCCAAAATCTTCGCGCCGCGCGAAGAAAACGGAGATTGTGATACCGATAAAATCAGTGAAATCCATTTGATCCCCGCCCCAGCTGGCAAACTGTGGTTCTTTTGGTTGCAGCCAAGTTTAGTCGCCGCGGCGACCGGGCCGCGCTGAGGCCAAGAGGTTGCTTTTGCCATCCATTCGCTTATTATTCATTATGGATATTTAAGATTTCGTGAGAGGTCCGCTATGAGCCCAATCCTCCCGACCATCGAATCGCCCGCGGATTTGAAGCGCCTGTCGCTCGAGCAACTCACCAGCCTGGCTCAGGAAATACGCGAAACCATTGTTGCCACCGTCAGCGCCAACGGCGGTCACCTGGCGCCGAACTTAGGCACCGTGGAGATCATTCTGGCGCTGCACCTGGTCTTCGATCTCCCGAAGGATCGTCTGCTCTGGGACGTGGGCCATCAGTGTTATCCCCACAAACTCATCACGGGCCGGTATAAACGCTTTTCGTCGCTGCGCAAGCAGGGCGGGGTTTGTGGTTTCCCTGATCCCGCCGAAGGCCCCTATGATCTCTTCAGCGTCGGCCACGCCGGCACCGCGATCAGCACCGCCGTGGGCATGGCGCGGGCGGACGCCATGCTCCATCGCCCGACCCGAGTCATCGCGCTTGTCGGTGATGCTTCCATCGTCAACGGCGTGGCTTTGGAGGGCTTGAACAACGCCGGTACGCTCAAGCGCCAACTGCTGGTTATTCTCAACGATAATTCCATGAGCATCAGTGAGCCGCAGGGCGCTTTCGCCAATTATCTGGAACATTTGCGGGTCACCACAACCTACGACGAAGTCAAACGGCGGGTGCAGGACCTGCTCGACCGGATACCCTACGGCCAGCGGCTTTCGGATATCGGTTTTCAGATCAAGCAGGGTATCAAGAACGCCATCGCCCCCGGGCATATTTTTGAAGACTTGGGCCTTAAATATTTCGGTCCGGTCGACGGTCACGACCTGCCCGGTCTGCTGGAAAAGCTCAATGAACTCAAAACCCTCAACACCCCTGCGATGCTGCACGTCAAGACGGTCAAAGGCAAGGGTTATGAATGGGCCTGCGACGACCCAACCACCTTCCACAGTCCCAAACCATTCCGCGTCGAAGGGTGCCGCGTGGTGCTCAACCAGGGTTCCGGGCGTTCCTGGACCAAAGCTTTCGCCGAGGCGATGGTGCGTGTGGCGCGGGCCCATCCCCGGGTCGTGGGCATTACCGCGGCGATGCCCGATGGCACCGGCATGATCAAGCTCAAGCCTGTTTTCCCCGAGCGCTATTTTGATACCGGCATATGCGAAAGCCACGCCACGGCCATGGCCGCCGGTATGACCCGGGCGGGGTTGCGCCCCATTGCCGCCATCTACAGCACGTTTCTGCAGCGGGCCTTCGATCAGATCTTCCAGGAAATATGTCTGCAGGGGCTGCCGGTGATCTTCTGCGTGGACCGCGCCGGCCTGGTCGGTGATGATGGCGCGGTGCATCATGGCTTCTGCGACCTGGCTTTTCTAAAGAGCCAGCCGGGCATGGTGTTAATGGCGCCGTCCGATGAACGCGAGCTTAACGCCGCGCTGGACTTTGCCCTTTCGCTCGAACAGCCCTGTGAAATCCGCTATCCGCGCGACAACTGTCCCCCGGAACCGTTGGGGCCGGCCGAGGCGTGGTCGATGCGCCCGTCCGGCGGCGTGGCGCGGCGGCTTAAAGATGGTTCGGATGCGACGCTGGTGGCCTACGGCGCCTTGGCCCTGCAGGCCCTGCAGGCCGCCAGCCTGCTCGAAAATGAGCGGATTCATGCCGGTGTCATCGATGCCCGCTTCTGCAAACCTTTGGATGGTGCGATGCTGGATGCGCTGTTTGAAACCGGCCGTCCTATTATCACCGTGGAGGATCATGCCCTCATTAACGGTTTCGGCACCGCGGTGCTGGAGTACGCTCAACTCCGCGGCCACGATGCCCGGCTGGTGACGCGTTGCGGAATTCCCGACCGTTTCATCAAACATGCCACCCGCGCCGAACAGCTTAAGGAAGTGGGCTTGGACCCGGTGGGACTGGCCTCCAGTGTCCGTGATGCCCTGGTCCGATACGGCCGGCGGCATAACGCCGCCGAAACCCGCCCGCCCGTGCCGCGTCCTTCGGCTGCGACGCTGCCCCCCCTGAACAGGTTGCAGGAATATGGGACACCAGCCGGCCTGCGCCCGTGACCCCGAGGACCGCGGGCCTGGCCTGATCGCGCCAGGGCCACGCAATCGCGAAATCGCACGCGGGGCTTTCTAAAAAGGCCCCGGGCCAACCCGTATACGAGCATCTCTTAGCCATGTTGCGCACTGCTGCCTCCGATTTCACCGGGAAAGTTATCGTGGTCATGGGTCTCGGCCGCTTCGGAGGTGGCTGCGGGGTGAGCCGCTGGCTGTGCCGCCAGGGCGCCCACGTGACCGTGACCGACCAAGCCAGCGCGGCTGATTTGGCCGACTCCATCCGCCAGCTTGCGGGTTTACCCATTCGTTTTCAATTCGGCGGTCACGATCCGGCGCTTTTGGAACATTGTGATCTGCTGGTGGTCAACCCGGCCGTCGATAAGCCGCATTCTGCGTTCTTTCAACAGGCTTTGCAGCGCCGCATTCCCGTCACCACGGAGATAAACCTTTTTGTCGAGCGTTGCCCCGCGAAAATCGTGGGCGTTACCGGCAGCCTCGGAAAATCGACCATCGCCGCGATGCTTCATGTGGCACTGGCCGCGGCGGGCAAACCCGCCCAGCGCTGCTGGTTCGGCGGCAACATCGGCCGCTGTCTGCTCGGCGAACTGGCCCTGATCCAACCCGCTGATTGGGTCGTCTTGGAGTTGTCCAGTTTCATGTTGGAGGATTTGGCGGCGATTCGGTTCTCCCCGGCCGTCGCGGTGGTGAGCAATCTGGTCGGCCATCACCTGGATCGGCACGGCTCCCTCGCGGCCTACACGGCAGCTAAACAGAATATCTTGCGGTTCCAGAAACCAGGCGATGCGGCCATTCTCAACGGCGCTGATCCAGCGCTGCGTTCCTGGCCCACCGCTGCCGGCGTGCGCCTGCATTATTATTCCAGCGGCGACCAGCCCCCCTTGGATCTGGCGGCGCCCGGGGCGCACAACCAGTCCAACGCCCGCGCCGCCCTGGCGGTGGTGGAAGCCCTGGGTCTCGACACCGCCGCCGCCCTGGCCGCCCTGCGGCGTTTTTCCGGCCTGCCGCACCGGCTCCAGTTGGTGCATGCTTCGCCGGTGGCCGGCCGCACGGTACGCTGGTTTAACGATTCCAAAGCCACCACGCCGCAGGCCGCCCTGACCGCCCTGGCGGCCTTCCCCCCGCGCGGCGTCATCTGTATCGTGGGGGGCTATGACAAACATGTCGATATGTCCGCGCTGACCGCCCAGTTGGCGCGCCGCGCTGGCGGCGTCCTCGGCATCGGCGCCACCGGCGCCGCGTTGGTCGAAGCCGTGCGCCGCAGCGCCGGCGGGGCTGATCTGGCTTGTGACGCCGCGCCGGAGCCTTTACCCACGGCCCCCGCCGCAGCCTCTGCGCCGTCCGTGGCAGGAAGTCCCGATGCTGAATCCTGCCGTTGTCGGTACGTGGCGACGCTGGAGGCGGCGGTGCGAACCGCACGCCAATGGCTGGCCGCGGACGCCGCGCGGCGCGGGCCGCTGCGGAGCGTGCTGCTGTCTCCGGCCTGCGCCTCCTACGATCAGTTCGCCAATTATGAGCAGCGCGGCGAACGTTTCGCCCAGCTGGCGGCGAGTGATGCCCTATGACGGCCCGGCGTCCCTTCGCCCCAGCCACGCCCATCAAACCCCCAAGTCGGAATGATCAACGTGGCGGGTCTGGGGCCGTTTATGCCGCCCCGCCGCCGCTATCCCGGAAAGGCTTCCGCGGCGGAAATTATCCCAGGCCCTGCATCGCGTCCCGGCCACGCTCCAGTTGCCGCACCGCCGGGCGATGGATTATCCTGACGTGGTTTCCGAGGTCGTTTGTACGCCATGCCCCCAACCAACCCCATCGCCCGCCCGCCGGAAACACTGGCCACCCTCTCGCCGACCCCGGACTGGAATCTTCCCCACGGCTGGGCGCTGGCGCTCATCGCCCTGTTCGCCCTGCCCTTGTTTCTGATCTGCTTGGGCACGGGCGACGTCCGCGCCATGATGGAGCTTTTTAACCTGGTGCCGGTGCGCGAGGCCTTCCGTGACCACCACTGGCTTATACCGACGCTGGGCGGCCAACCCCGCCTGGAAAAGCCGCCCTTGGCGGTATGGGTTCCGGCGGCCTTGGCGGCGTGGTGGCATAGCGACAATATCTGGATTTTGCGACTGCCCTCGGTGCTGCTGGGGGTGGCGACGTGCTGGGGCGCGTACGCCATCGGATGCGTTACCTCGCGCGACCGGCGCCTCGGTTTTTTCGCGGCGCTGGCCCTGGCCTGCATGTTGGTGTTCATCCGGCAGGCGCGTCTGGCCAATTACGACATCTACGCCACCGCCTTCACCACGTTGGGCCTGCTGGCCCTGCTGGCGGCGGCGGAACGACCCCGGCAGGGGTGGCTTTGGTCACTGATTGGCGGCGCGGTGCTGGGGCTGGATGTGCTGAGCAAAGGCCCGGTTCCGCCGATGTATGTGCTGCTGCCCTATGGGCTTTGGTTGCTGCGCTTCCATCGGCGTCAAGCCCGTGTCTGGTGG
>JAJYFE010000208.1 GCA_021785435.1 Planctomycetota bacterium | reverse complement strand
CGCCCGGAACCCGAACGCATGCGGTAGCCAAAAATAACCGCCCATTATTTTGGGGGTTGGCCATCTTGGCCGACTGTCGGGCTGGAAGCCCGACCCCCAATGTGCAGTTTATTTTTGGCCACCGCTCTACTCTTCCGCAACCTTGACGACGCGCCCCAAAACGCGCGCCACTTATATAAATAGCCGCCGATGCTAAAGCGTCGCACTTTTTCTCCCGGATTTTTATGTGCGCGAAGAACCAAATTACTTTAACCCATTTAATGCACGCCGCTTGCACCAGTATTGGCATGGCGCTAATTTTTGCGGCTTCGCCCGGAGCGGGAGCGATCGCCTCGCGGTCCGGAACAGGATTGGGGGCGGCCACGGCCCAAGGCTTGCGTTCTGGTGGGAGTTTGGTAACGCGCGGCGACGGCGGCCGTGGGGACCGCCCATGGCCGATCTTATCTACCCGCCATGGGCGCTTGGGCTTCCACGTTTGGAATCGGATCTGGAGCGTCCAGTTCCGTCGGTTCATACCCCGGCGGGCGTTGGATAATACGTGGCGGATTCGCGGCGACTTGAACGGGGGCGGCCATTACGCGTGGAGGTTGTTTCGTGGGCCGAATTATTTTGTGCTGGGAGTTATGGGGCGGCGGCGAAGCGATGGCTGGGAGTGCGGACGAATGCGGGGCCACGGTAACACCGGACCTTTCCAATGTTGGATTCTTGATCCCGGTGGCGAACTCCGTGGCTGCCGTCGGTTTCGTCTTCCTCGGGTTAATTTCAGGTTTCCGATTGACAACAGGCCGGGGCCTCTGGATAGCCACTGCGGGGCGATAAATGTGCAAGGGCGACGGCGACGGGTAATGTGGCACCAGACATATCACCGCTGCGGCTGCCGCGACGGGTGCAGCGACCGCTGCCGCAATGACCGGTACGCGAACGCCGCCCAGCGAACACTTCCATGTCACGCCGGTGATATGTCGCGGCGCTGCGAGGCATGGCTTGGTGATGCGCAAAACTTTTTCCACCAAAGACGCTAACCCGGCGCCTTTGCCGGCAATCAGCGATATCGCCGGCAATGGTGCGCCCGCCGAGGGATCGCGACGAAGCACAACTGTGCGCAGGCGGGTAACAGCCCGGCTAATACGGCTGTTGGCCGCCGTTTCGGTGATTCCGAATACCTGGGCCACCTGCCGCACGCTCTGTCTTTGATAGAACCGCGCCACAAGGATGCTGCGGTCGGCTGGGGAAAGCGCCAGCAACCCTTCATCCAGCGCCGCCAGGAGTGCGGTGTCGGGCAGATTTTCCTTTCGCCAATGGCCGTCTTCCGCGCGTATGGTCGCCGCTCTTCGTTCACGCGCTCGTCGCCGGCCCTCGCTTCTGGCGAGGTTGTTGCATACATACCAAGTTCTCCGCAGCAGCCAGCCGGTGGCGTCGCCGTCGCCGGTACGCCAAGGACGCTGGCGCCAAAAGGCGATGCATACTTCTTGGGCGACGTCTTCCGCCAGGGCCGCATCGCCCAACCGTCGCCGGGCCACGGCATAGACCCAGCCCAAGTGCGGTTTCACCAGTGTGGCCCACCGCACACGGAAATGCGCGTCCGCCCTCGCGGGCGATATAGTATTCGCGCTCCGTTCAGCGGAGGCATCCGTGGCCATGCCGTCCCGCGCCATGGCCTCCCCCATCGCAGCCCTGAATGTGGATCGACACCGTTCCCGGCGGCGTGAACCGATGCTCCCAATGCCGGGAGTATAATCCGGCGGGACGGCGAAGCCAAACGAAAAAAAGTGGTTGTCTTTTGGGGTGTCCGGGGAGGGAGAAACGCGCGGGAATACACCGGAACCAGTCGGCAAATTCGAGGATTTTTGGGGGGATCGCGGCTGACCGGGTGGGGTCATCGTCGTGTGCCTCATTTCCGGTCACGGCTCACTGGTCACTGCTTCTGGCAACCGCCGGCCGAGCAGGCGCAGGAGGCCATCGAGGATGGTCAGGGGATGCGGCGGGCAGCCGGGGATGAATAAGTCCACGGGCACCACGCTGGCGGCGCCGTTATGCACTTCGGGATGATCGATATACGGGCCGCCGGCAATGGCGCAGGCGCCCACGGCCACGACAATTTTCGGCGCCGGAACGGCGGCATAAGTTTCCTGGAGAGCGGCACGCATGTTCCGCGTGACCGGGCCGGTGATCAACAGACCGTCGGCATGGCGGGGCGAGGCAACGAAGTCGATGCCAAAGCGGCCCAAATCCCAGCCAATGGTGGTAAGCACATTCACATCCGCCTCGCAGGCATTGCAACCGCCGGCGGAGACCACGCGTAAGCGGAGCGAACGGCCCAGAATTTTTAAAAGCTGTCCATCCAAAGCGGCGGCCAGCGCCGGTTCATCCTTCGAGCCTATGCACAGATCCCCGCGCTGCCGAACCGCCAACCGGTATTCCCGGGCATAGCGGATGGCGCCGGTGGGACAGGCTTCCGCGCAATCGCTGCAGAAAAGGCAGCGGCCCAAGTCCAGCTGGATCTGGCCCTCGGTGATGCGCAGCGCGGTCGTGGGGCATTGCTCGGCGCAGGCGCGGCACCCTTCGGGGCACTGGGCAGCGTCGAAGATGGGCCGGCCCCGGAAGTGCGGAGGTAAAGCCGGCGGGGCGGCGGCGGGGTAGGCGATGGTTCGTCGCCCTTGCTGCAACCGGGTTTTAAGGATTTGGAACATTACAAGTCATGTCCACAATAAGACAAATTGAAACTTTTGTTGCACAGCGGAAAATCGGAGATGGGTCCGCCGCGGAGCGCCATAGCCAGGCCCATCCAGTTGTGGAACGACGGATCCACGACCTTGTAGTGGGCGAAACGCCCGGCGGCATCGGTGGAGGCGACGTGACAGATTTCGCCGCGCCAGCCTTCCACCAGGCCCACGACCGTGCGCCCGGGCGCCAGCGGGCCGAGCGGGGAGCGGGTGGGCCCTTCGGGCAGGGTTTGCAGTTGCTCCAGGATAAAGGTCAAGCTGCGCTGAATTTCCATCCAGCGGACGTACGCTCGAGCGAAAACGGTGCCGGTGTGATAGGTGGACAGCGGCATTTGCGCAAAACGATAGAAGCCGGACGGAAACTGCACCCGCACATCGCGCTCCACCGCGCTGGCCCGGGCCGCCACGCCAACCAGACCCAGTTCCAGCGCCGTTGGCCGTGACACGGCACCGGTGTTTTCAAACCGACCCAGCACAGAGGATTCGTTCCACAACAGTTCCACCGCACTGGTCACATCGCGCCGCGCCTGGTGCAGCGACTGCTGCAGCTGGGCCTGCGCCGCGGGGGCCAGATCAAAGGCCACGCCGCCGGGGCGCACCAGGCCGCGCCCAAAGCGGCTGCCGCATAAGAGGGCGGTCATATTCAGAAAGTCACCGCGGATGCGCCCGCAATAAGAGGCGGTGGGCAGGAACCCAATATCGTTGGCCAATGCTCCCAGATCGCCGGTGTGGTTGGCCAGCCGCTCCAACTCCAACGCGATGGCGCGCCAGGCCTGCGCCCGCACGGGTACGCGGCAATTGGCCAACGCCTCTACGCTCTGGCAATAGGCCAACGTGTGGCCGATGGTGGTGTCGCCGGCCAAGGTCTCCGCGTACGGGATCGTGCGCCGGTTCGGACCGCCCCACATGGCCCGTTCCACCCCGCGATGCTGGTACCCCAGCGCGATTTCCAGATGAAAGACCTGTTCGCCGTGGCACTGGAAACGGAAATGGCCCGGCTCAATCACTCCCGCGTGCACCGGTCCGACCGCCACCTCATGCACTTCCGTACCCTGCATGGTGAAGAAATCGGTCACGCCAGGCATGAGCGGGGCATCTTTAGAACGCCCCCAGGCATCGTAGCCGGGTTGATAACTGTGATGGAATCGGAGCGGTTTAAGCCAGGGGTGCCCCTCCGGGCAAACGCCCCATTGCTCGGCGATTTCCCGTTCAAATCCCTGTGCCTGCGGACACTGCGGCGTCAGCGCGGGATAGCGATCCTGCACGGCGGTGGACCAGCCGGCCAAACGACCCGGGCCGTCGAAGGCCAGCACCGCAAACAAACGCACCGCCCCCGCTCCCCGCGGCTGGCCAAACAGCGCGGCCAGGCGCGCCCCATCGCGGCACGCCTCAACGACGCGGGTACGGAATTCGGTGACGCTAAGTTCCGGTATGTCCGCGGAAAGCACCGCTTCCTGGTGGCGAAAAAATCCGCCGATTCCCGTCGTCATCATGACGCGCCTCCCAAGGTAACGGTGACCTGGTGCAGCAGGTGATTCAGCGGCGCGGGTATGTTTACACCAAGCCACAGCACCGCCAGCCCCAGAATGGCCGGAGGCAGGATTTGCCAGAGGCGGTCCGGCGGCGGAACCAGCGACCGCGGCTC
>JAJYFE010000207.1 GCA_021785435.1 Planctomycetota bacterium | reverse complement strand
ACTACGTCTGGCCATTGAGGCGTTCATTGCCACATACAGCCAGAATGCCAAGCCGTTCAAATGGCGGAAACGAGAAGTGAAGGGGTCTCAACTTAGAAATACTATCGTTAATTTATGCAATTAATCACTAGGATACCCTGATGCCTGATTATGCGGATATCGAACAGCGGTTGCGGCAAGTGGGGCAAAGTCTGCTGACTGCCGCGCAGACCAGCGCCGATTCCGGCCGACGGCGGTACGAAGACACGTTTCTAAATCAGCTCCTGGACCATGCCGAATTGCGCCGGCGGCTGCTGTATTTTGTCGATGTGCTGCCCGCGCTGAACCATGATGCGGACGTCGCGGAACATCTGGATCTATACTTGGGCGAACGGAATCTGCCGCTGCCTTGGCCGCGCCTGGTGCAGTGGGGGTTGCATCATGCCCGGCGCGGCGTGCCGGCGCAGCTGGTGGCGGCGACAGCGCGGGCCATGACGCGGCGCCTGGCCCGGCGATTTATCGTCGGAGAAACGCTGGCGCAAGCCCTGCCCCAGCTGCACGCGCTGCGTCGGCAAGGTTTGGATTTCTCGCTCGACGTGCTCGGTGAGGCCACCACCGGTGAAAGCCAGGCCGCGTTTTACCAGCGGCAATATCTGGAGTTGATCGACCGCCTCGCCGAGGAGTTCGGGGCCGATGCCCCAACCTCCGCCGGCGCCGGCGATCCGGGACCAGACCGTGCGGAGAATACCGGGAGAGTCGATTCTCCCGCCAGTCAGGATCACCGCGTCTGCTTGTCTGGGCATGCTGCTTGCCACGGCGACGCGGCGTCGCCCGCTACGCGTTTGTCCTTGATCTCGCCGCGGCGAGTCGCCTCCGGAGACTTTCCGCCTTCAGATTTCGGGGCGCGTCCCCATCCCGGCCTGTGCCCGGTCCAACTGTCGCTGAAGGTCTCGAGCCTGTACTGTCCGTCTGGGGCGGCGGACATCGACGGCGCCGTAGCCGCCATAAAAAACCGGCTGCGTCCCATCTTCGAGGCGGCGCGGGAAAAGCAGATCCTGGTCACCCTGGATATGGAGCAGTTCGACACCCGCGGCGTGATCACCCGGGTGTTTCGAGAATTGCTCACGGAAAAGTCGTTGGCCGACTGGCCCGGCGCCGGGCTGGCGGTTCAGGCTTATCTGCGTGATGCCGTCGGCCAACTGGAAACCTTGATCGCCTGGGCCAGAAACCGCGCCGCCCCGGTAACCGTTCGATTGGTGCGCGGCGCCTACTGGGACTACGAGCGCCTGCTGGCCTGGCGGAACAATTGGTCGCCGCCGGTCTGGGAGCGCAAGGCCGAAACCGACGCCTGTTATGAGGCGTGTCTGCGGATGTTGCTGCAGGCCTTTCCCGTGGTCCGCACCGCGGTGGCGACGCATAATCCGCGCAGCATCGCCCTGGCGGCGGCGCTGGCCGAAGACGCGCGCCTGCGGAACGGCCAGTATGAATTTCAGATGCTTTATGGTATGAACGCGGCTTTGCAACAAGCCCTCCTCCAACAGCACCTGCCTTTGCGCGTGTATGTTCCATTCGGCGCCTTGTTGCCGGGAATGGCTTACCTGGTGCGGCGCTTGCTCGAAAATTCATCCCAGGAATCACTGTTGCGTCAGGGTTTACTGACGCCGCCCGGGGTGGAAAAACTCCTGGAGCGCCCGACGGTTTCAGTCAGCCGGGCGCCCACCCCGCGCCCCGCGACTTTCACCAACGAAGCGCCGCGCCGCTTTTCGGTTCCGGCCCAGTTCACGGCTTTTTCCGCCGCGTTGCGCCTTGTACGGGGCAGCCTTCCCGCCATAACCAGATTATGGATAAATAATCGGTCGCTGCCGCGTGATCCTCCCGTCACGTCGGTAAATCCATCCCATCCCAGCCAGACGGTGGGGCAGGTTTCGTCGGCGCTGGCGGCGGATGTCGCCGAGGCTGTCAACGCCGCTCAAGCGGCCTCTGCGAAATGGGCGCATGGATCGGCGCGTTGGCGCGGCGATTACCTGCGCCGCGCCGCGGCCTGGCTGCGCCAGCGCCGCGACCAGGCGGCAGCCTGGGAAATTCTCGAAGCTGGCAAGCCCTGGCCGCAGGCCGATGCCGATGTTACCGAAGCGCTGGACTATCTGGAGTACTACGCGGCGCAGGCCGAGCGGCGGCTGGCGCCGATTCGCCTGCCGGATCCCGCCGCGGCCGCTGGCGCAATGGGCGAAGAGAACCTTTATGCTTTTCACCCCCGCGGTGTGGCGGCGATTATCGCTCCATGGAATTTTCCGTTGGCGATCGTCACCGGAATGACCGCCGCGGCGCTGGCCGCCGGCAACACCGTGGTCATTAAACCGGCGCCGCAAACGCCCGTCACGGCCAGCCTGCTGGTGCAGGCCTTCGAGCAGGCCGATCTGCCGGGCGGGGTCGTGAACTTCCTGCCCGGGGGCGATTCCATCGGTCGTCTGCTGGTGGAACATCCCCAGGTGGATGTCGTGGCGTTTACCGGCTCGGAAGCCGCGGGCCGGGAGATCTGCGCCGCGGCGGCCAGGGTGCGGCCGGGTCAAAACCAGATCAAACGCGTGATCGTGGAAATGGGCGGGAAGAACGCCGTTATCGTCGATGACGACGCGGATCTGGATGAGGCGATTCCGGGTGTTGTCACTTCCGCTTTCGGCTACGCGGGGCAGAAGTGCAGCGCCTGTTCCCGGGTGATTGTCGTAGGGCGGATCTACCGGGATTTCATGGACCGCCTGATCGACGCCACGGCCAGCCTGAAGGTGGGGCCAGCGGAAGATCCGGCCACGTTCGTCGGGCCGGTCATCGATGAAGAGGCCGCGCGACGGATTACCGCGGTGATCGAAAAGGGGCGCCAAGAAGCGAAACTGGTGTTTCAGGCTCCGTTGCCGCCGCGGCTCGACGGTTACTTTGTACCCCCGACGATTTTTAGCGATGTCGCGCCGCGGAGCGCCCTGGCCCAGGAGGAAATCTTTGGCCCGGTTCTGGTCGTGCTGGCGGCGAAAGATTTCGCGGAAGCCCTGCGCCTGGCCAACGCGGTGCGCTTCGGGTTGACCGGCGGCGTGTATAGCCGTAACCCGGCCCACCTGGCGGAAGCGCGCGAACGATTCACGGTTGGCAACTTGTATTTTAACCGCGCCATCACCGGCGCGGTGGTGGGCCGCCAGCCGTTCGGCGGCCTGAAGTTAAGCGGCGGCGGCGCGGCCGCCGGAGGTCTGGATTATCTGCTGGAGTTCGTCTTGCCGTATACCATCACGGAAAACACCGTTCGCCATAGCTTTGTGCCGGAGGCTTCCGCAAACCAACTTGCGCCATAACCTGTTTATTATAAATGGGTTATAGCGTTTTGATCGGGGTTGGTTGATTGCCGCTATTTTTCCCTTGACACGCCTTGACGGCCTGGCTATGATATTGTGTAGTTGAGCTGCTCAACAGCTCAAGGATGCGCCGGGGCGCGGGAGATTCCGCCGTGGACCGGCGCCGGTGGAAACGCGGAAGGTTCTCGAACGTGAAAACATATGAACACATGTTGAAGCGATCGGAGCCTCTGGCCAGGCAGATCGCCGCCATTCTGCGCCGGGAAATCGTCGCGGGCTTTAAGGCCGGCCAGCGCCTGCCGGCGGCGCGGGAACTGGCCGCCCGCTTCGGCGTCAACGCCCATACGGTCCGCGAGGGCTTAAGCGTGCTGGGGCAGGAGGGCCTCATCGAAGGCCGCCCCGGCAGCGGCACGTATGTCTGCGATATCAATAAGAACCGCCACGTGGCGGTGCTGGCGGAATGGGATATTTCCGATCCGAGGACTTCCTACTTCTATCGCCGGGCGCCGCAGCAGGTGCTGCGTTTTTTGCGCGACCACCACGCGCCCGTCCGTTTGTACACGGGCCATCTGGCGTCGGGCGATGATCCCCCCTCCGCGCTGACGTGCCGGGAATTTGTCAGCGCCCTGGAGCGCGATCGCGTGTGCGGCGTCGTGGCCTTCGGGCCGCACGAGGTGATCGACCCATGGGGCGAAAAGCTGCAGCGGCGGCATATTCCCGTGGTGGGCGAAAATCGGGTCTGCACGGGCCGGGTGGCCCACGACAACGCCCAAATCGTGCGCCTGGGGACTGACTACCTGCTGGGCCATGGCCGGCGCCGCCTCGCCCTGATGGAGTACCACTGGCCGAAGGGCCGCCCAAGGTTTGTGGAACATTTCCAGGCCGCGCTGACTGGCGCCGGGGTGGTAGCGAATGAACGCTGGATTCGCCGCGCTCCAACCCCCTGCGCCCCCCAGGCGGGTTGGGAGGAATTCCGGGCGATCTGGGCGGAAGGGCGGGAGAAACCGGACGGGCTGCTGATTTGCAACGACAATCTTTTTCCCGGCGCGGTGATGGCCATTTTGCAG
>JAJYFE010000206.1 GCA_021785435.1 Planctomycetota bacterium | reverse complement strand
GCACATTATAAGAACCTCCAGGAAGTTGAAGACGCCTTCTGCCATTTGAAAGATTATTTGCGTGTACGGCCGGTATTTCATTACCGCCCGGATCGGGTGCGCAATCATGTGCGGATTTGCTTTCTGGCCTACTGGCTAAGCGCCAAGCTCGGGGCCCAATGGCGGCTAAAAGGCCAGACCATCGAAGTGCATCATTTGCTCCGGCCATTACAGACCATCCGACTGGGGCGTCTGGAGGTGAAAGGTCAAAGTCTGAAAATCAAGGTTACCCGCGTTCCCAAAGACCTTAACGCCATTCTCGGTAAAGTCGCCCGCGGCGACCCGCCGGCTGGGGCGCCGGGTTGAATGTAGCAACCACATTACTCCGGAAAGGCCGTCAATCAGGGACTTTTGCTCATTACGGGGCAAGTCAGGTTAGTGGCTATACGCCAATGCGAAAAAACGCACGCAACTTATTGTCAATACATCAGATACATCAAAATGCCGTTGGAACATCGGCTCTAAGAAAGGGAAGCCTGACATTTTCCCTCGCCGACTCGTGACGAATTTCCGCGTGCGTTATAATGGGAAATCAGCGCCTGGGCTTTCACGGGCTTTTGCTGAATTTTACATCGTCGAGCTGGGCCAAGCACAGCGCGGCCGCAAGGACGCAACCAAAAACGGCTTGGAAGTGGAAAGGCCAAGGCAAAAACTAAAATTATACGAAAGGGCAGCCGGAGCGTGGTGGCCCTTCGTTCTTTACTTTTTCAAAGTGGAGGATAAGAATGGGGCCGCCTTCGTCCGACGCCGCCAGCCATGGGGCGCGGGTCTCGCCATCTGTCGCTACGGCGCCTTTCGGTGGCACGGAGCAATTAACGATCGCCCCAACTAAACCGAAAATTCCCGCCACGACTGGCCCGGCGAAAAAAGTGCTCATCCTTTCCGCCTCGGCTGGTGCCGGCCACGTGCGGGCCGCCGACGCCCTGCTGAAGGTCTGCCAGTTGCACCCCCGGATCGGCCAGGTCCAGCACTGGGACATGCTTAAATATACCAGTCGCTTTTTTCGGCACATGTATCATCAAGTCTATCTGGATTTAATCAACAAGGCGCCGAAAATGCTCGGCTGGCTGTATGACGCGTTCGATACTCCGTGGCGGAGGGAGAAGATGCGGCTGGCCTTCGATAAATTCAATGCCGGCCCCTTTTTAAAAACCGCCGCGGCTTTCCAACCCGACCTTATCATCTGCACCCATTTTACACCGGCGGCGCTGATGGCGTGGCTGTATGAAAACGGCCGCTGGCCGGTGAAACCGGCGATCGCGGTGACGGATTTCGATTGTCACGCCATGTGGCTGGTGCGCTCGTATCAGCACTATTTTGTGGCCCTGGAGGAAACCCGCATCCATATGGCGCGGTTGGGCATCGACGCCGCGGCCATTACCGTTTCCGGCATCCCCGTGGACCCGGCCTTTCAGGAACCGAAAACCGCCGCGGCGGCCCGGCGCCGCCTGGGGCTGGACAGCGAGCTGTTTACCATTCTGGTCATGGCCGGGGGCTATGGGGTTGGCCCCGTGGAAACGCTGATTGAAGAACTCTATCGCCTGCGGCGGCCCGCGCAGCTGGTGGTGGTCGCCGGCCAAGGCGAAGCGCTGAAATTGAAATTGGATCAAATCGTAGACCGCCATAATGGCCAGAGGCCCGTGCGCATGGTTCCCGTCGGCTACACTACGCTGATGGATGAATACATGGCCGCCGCGGATTTGCTGATCAGCAAACCCGGTGGCCTGACCATCAGCGAGGCCCTGGCCCGCCAGCTTCCCCTGTGCATCGTCAATCCCATCCCCGGACAGGAGGAACGCAACAGCGACCATTTGTTGGAGGCGGGCGTGGCGATCCGCTGTAACAATGTGCCCGCGCTGGCCTGGAAGCTGGAGCGTCTGATGGATGAACCACAGCGCTTAAGCGCCATGCGGCAAAATACGTTGGCCTTGGCGCATCCCGATGCGGCCCAGCGCATCGTGGAGGTTTTGGCCGCCCTGCCCGCCCCGCCCGCCTTCACCGCACCGAAGAGCGCCCTTAGGCGGCGGTTGCAACTCGTGCGACGCCCGGGTTAAACGCGGGCGTGGTATGGTTACGGCTATGAGGTGCAGGTTTTCAACCCTGCCGGGAAGCATGCACAGGTTCCAGCGGTTGGCAGACCCCTGCCATCGCTGCAGTTTAATCGCCCCCGGCGACCTCCGGATCCTAAAGACCAGGCGTGGTTATTTCATTGCTTGAAGGCACCACGGCGTGCCCCGTCGTTTACAGTTTCAGGAAATTTTCGAGGAGTTGATAGCCAGCGGGCGTCAGAAAGCTTTCCGGATGGAATTGCACGCCGTGGAGCGGCCAAACTTTATGCCGCACCCCCATGATTTCTTTTTCCTGGGTCCACGCGGCCACGATGAAATCAGCCGGCAGCGTGCCCGGGCGGATGACCAGGCTGTGATAACGTGCCGCTTCAAAGGGATTGCTTAAGCCCGTAAATATGCCCTTTTGATCGTGATAAATCGGCGAAGTCTTGCCGTGCATCAGCCGCCAATTACGTTCCACCACCGCGCCGAAGGCGTGGCCGATACATTGATGTCCCAGGCACACCCCCAGAATCGGCAGGGCCGGGGCGAACCGGATGAGCACCTCGTTGCTGATCCCCGCCTGGCGCGGTGTGCAGGGACCGGGTGAAATAATTATTTTTTCCGGCTTAAGCTGCGCGATTTCCTCCACGCTGATTTTATCATTGCGAACCACTTGAACCGCCAACGCCGGAGCGATTTCACCGAGCCGCTGGACCAGGTTGTAGGTGAAGGAATCGTAATTGTCGATCAGCAGAATCATGACCGGCGCCTATTCATCGCCGAAGGTATCGGGCGTGTAATAATTGGGGCTTTCCCGCGTAATGGTGATATCGTGGGGATGACTTTCCACCATGCTGGCGTGGGAAACCTTAATCAAACGGGCCTGGCGGTGCAGTTCGGCAATGGTGCGGGCGCCGCAGTAACCCATCCCCGCGCGCAGCCCCCCGATCATCTGATAGACGAAATCCCCCAGCGGCCCGCGATAATGCACCAGGCCCTCGACTCCCTCCGGGACCAATTTGTGGGAGGCGCGTTGGTCGCCCTGCCCATAGCGATCCGCCGAACCATGCACCATGGCACCCAGGGAGCCCATGCCGCGGTAGCTCTTGAACCGCCGGCCCCGGCGGATAACCAGTTCGCCCGGACTTTCATCCAGCCCGGCGAACAGCGAACCCATCATCACCGCGCTGGCGCCCACGGCCAGGGCCTTGGTGATGTCTCCGCTATGCCGAATGCCCCCGTCCGCAATGACCGCCACCTGGGCCGGCGCCGCCACCGCCGCGACATTCATAATGGCGGTGATCTGCGGCATACCCACCCCGGAAATGACCCGGGTGGTGCAGATGCTGCCTGGGCCGATGCCCACCTTGAGCGCATCGGCTCCGGCGGCGATGAGTTCCTGCGCTGCTTCGGCCGTGGCGATGTTACCCGCGATCAGGTCAATATCGTGATGTGCCTTGATCCAGGCGATGGTTTCCAGCACATTCGCGGAGTGACCGTGGGCCGTATCCACCACCAAGATATCCACCCCTTTCGCCAGCAGCGCTGCGACCCGCTCATACTGCTTGACCCCCACTGCGGCCCCCACCCGCAGGCGCCCGCGGCTATCTTTGCACGCATTGGGAAATTGATGCGTCTTTTCGATGTCGCGCATCGTGATTAAGCCTTTCAGGCGGCAGGTGGCATCAACCAGCAACAGTTTTTCGACTCGGGCTTGATTCAGCAGGATCTCCGCCTGGTCCAGCGCGGTGTCCGGCGGCGCCGTCACCAGATTGGTCTTGGTCATCAACTCGCGCACGGGGCGATGGTCGTCACCCTCGTGAAACTTCATATCGCGGCGGGTGATGATTCCCGCCAGGGTGTGCGTGCTATCGGTGACAATCGGGATGCCGCTGATGTTCTGCTCTTTCATGATCTGACGGGCGCGGCCCACGGTGGCATCGGGAGGTAGCGTAACCGGATCGGTGATAATGCCGTTGGCGGACCGTTTAACCTTCTCCACCTCGCGGCATTGCACCTCGATAGGCATATTTTTGTGGATGCACCCCAGCCCCCCCTCCTGAGCCAAGGCGATGGCCAGAGCGGCTTCCGTGACCGTATCCATGGGCGCTGACAGCAGGGGCAGATTTAATTCCACCCGGCGCGTCAGCCGCGTGCGCACATCCGCCTCCGCGGGAACAAAATCGCTGCGTTGCGGAATCAGCAAGACGTCGTCGAAGGTGACGCCGTCAGCAAGGATTTTCTGATGGGTATCCATAGAGCAATCATGCCCGAAAGGCCGGTGGCAGTCAAATGA
>JAJYFE010000205.1 GCA_021785435.1 Planctomycetota bacterium | reverse complement strand
GTGACCATTCAAGGATGGAGACCATACCATGCGTATTGCCACGACCCGGCGCCTGTTCGCCTGGGACGCCCTGGACGATCACCCCGACCTGCCGGCCCTAGAGCAATTCCTGGACGCCCTGCCCGACGAAGAACTGCTGGCCGCGCTGCGGCAACGGCGGGCCAAGGGCCGCGATACGGCCAGAAACAATTGCCGTAGCGGCCGGGCACCCAGACGGGAACGAGCCTTGCTGAGAGCGGATTTGCCGGGCGGCGGTTGGCCCAACCCCGCCGCGTGCAGCAGGTCGTGCTAGGTTTTCACGAACCAGTCGAACGCCTGATCCGCGTGCACTTTCGTATCGGCCATCCAAATCTGCCGCAACGCGTCGCCCGCCGGCCCTTGCCAGCGGTTGGGCAATTTACTCAGAACGTTGCGCACCTTATGCACCCAGCACCGCTGCTGGCGGGTTTCCGGATAGATTTTCTCCAACGCCGCCCAGAAGCCCAGGGCGCCATCGCCCGTGGCTAATTTGGGCGGTGTGGTTAGGCCGCGGTTCTTCAGGTCCAACAGCAGACCCGTCCAAGGATTGCTCGCTTTCCCGGTAGCCATCGGCAATGGCGATAATTTCCTTATCGGCCCTCGACCGTGGCTTCCAGCAGCACCAGGAGGCAGGCCCGGTCTTCTTCCCTCCGAATATTGAAATACACCCCGTCGGCCCACACGTAAACGTATTGTCTATCCGCCAGAGAACGATGGTTCCCGCCGGCATATTCCTGCTGCCAGCCTTCCCCCAGCCGGGCTACCGTGGCCGCTGAAAAGGTCTTGGGCCGCCGGTCCCAGCAATGCCGTCAGTGGTTCGCTCATGTCGTTGGTGCTGATGCCATATAGATACATCCAGGGGATCGCCTCATCCAGGGAACTGGTGCGACGCAGACAGGGCGGCAAAATCTTGTGATCCAATTTCTCCCGTTGGTCCGTTGGTCTTCGGTCTGCGATACGCGGTTGTTGGATGGCTACGGGGCCGATGCCGGTCATCACCTGTCGTTCCGGCAGGTAACCATGGCGAACCACCAGCCGGTGGCCTTGTTGATCCACTTGCTCGGCCCGCGCGGCGATCCATGCCTCCGCCTCCAGCTGCACAGCTTGCGCCAGAAGCCGCGGCGCTCCATCGCGCAGCATCTCGGTCAGCGCATCGCTGCACACGGCACTTGGAAATTTCCTCGTTTCGGTCATACTGTTACCCATGGTGGCGTACTCCTGAAAAAGAATAAAAGCAAAACATTTTTCTTTTAGGCTACGCCGCCTTTTTTCCCCAGTCCACAACTTTTGATCGTACCCCCACCCGCCCAATGAACAGTTAGTCCTTCGTGGATGGATCGGGGGACAGCCAAAGGGCCGCTACCTCGACGCCTCGGCCGGTGACTCTGCGGAATGTGAGCCGCAGTCGCCCATTCGATAACCACTGCTTGGGAATGTGGTAAGCAACGATTGCCGGCGGATTTTTGGCCTTGAGGTAATCATCCAGTGGATGACCGTTCGCCGTGAGTGCCGCTGTCGCCAAAAAGCGACCGTAGAAGAGAATGCGGAGGGTGTAGTCGGAGAGCGAATCAAGGTCGCAGTATTCCAGTTCGAGCGGAGTCAGAAGAGTACCGGCGGCGGTGCTCCACCACTGGGGCTGTACCGCCTGAACCTTCGCTTTGAGATTTGCCCCCGGCCGATCGCCGGCGAACGCAGTATGCTCTGTCATGACCGTGAAGAAGGGACGCTGTAGAGATTCAGGATCTTCGGCCCAATTAAGAGTGCGCACAAGGTGCGGCGCACCGTTTATTTCCCCGAGATTGTCGAAAAAACCGCCAATACCGGGATTTTTGTCGTGCACCAGATATTCGATTTCCGCAAGTCGTTCAGCTTCACAGGCGATCGTTCGCAGTCTTTCCAGGCTAGCCTGCAAGTAGATGCGGTCGTTGAGAGGAAGGTCGATGGTATCCAGCGTTGCCCCTCGCTCCGGCGAGCTGGCTCCGAATCGGCTGGTGCTCAATTGAATGCCGATATTGTTGAAGAGACCTGCGGCCAGATCATCCAAACGTGTCCGCCAGTCCGCCGCCACCACCGCCGCGCCCTGTGCCAGAGCGGCATCGGCCGCCCTAATGGCATGCGCCGATCCCATACCTCCTGCACGGCGCAGCATATCCATCGCGTTCGCCTTGGCGGCGCTCTCCGCTAGAAGCCGTCTCTGCACAAACGCATCGCAGTATGCCCGGAAAAGCAGGGACTGCAATCGCCAGTTGTCCGTGACCACCTCACCGGCTTCAACCTCGATGTCCTGGAATTGTTGCAGGGTAACCTCTACACCCGGGTTCGCCAGCAGGGGTCCCCGCCAGTTACGCTCCAAGGCCAAGATTCCCTGCGCAACGCCTTCCTGCCAACGGGGACCAACGAAATATTGACTGTATTCGCGCAGCACATCGACAATATTGGCATCGGGCGCCCACCCCAGTGCGGTCCATACGATTTTGTTTACGTCGTCATTGACACCCTCAGAATATGTAATAAAGCCTATGCTCATTGGCGCTTGCCGGCGGAATATATGGGCCTCGTCTTCAGGGCGGGGGTCAATAGGTTCGCGACCCAACGCGCGGGCAAGGGCCGGATCCCAGTCGGGTACCGGAAACTGGCAGTGGTAAGTGTGGGCAATGTCTGGATACAGCCGGAGCGGGTAACGAGCGGGCACCCGGTGGCGAAAGGTTGGAAGTGTGCAACGCGTCCACGGCCCATACACCACTCCAGCAAGCCAATCCGGCTCTTGCGCAACCAGACTAAAGAATTCCTCCAATTCATCCTCGGTGAAACCCTGGGCCGAAACCCAGAGGCCGGCGGATGTATGATGGCGCGTCAGTACGTTGGCGATGCGCTCCAGGAACGGAAACAATACATGCGCCGAGGTGTGTCCGGGGTCGCTGGCAGGCACGAACACAGCATCCAGGCGCCGGCAGGCGGCAAACACCTCCTCCCACTCCGCCACTTCGCTGCGCACTGTAGCTGAGTCGCTATAGTCGGCCGCCATTGCCGGGTACCAGAGCCACATTTCTGTACCGTAATTAGCCATGATCTCGGACTGGAGGACCAGCATCTCCAGCGGCGCCACAGTCATCAGTGAGTTGCGCGGATCATCGTCCGTCTTAGGCGGCACAAATTCAAAGGCATTGCTTCCGAAGACGATCATGTCTCGGATGTACTGCGCAAAACGCGCGACCGACCAGGCATCATAGGTGTTGTTTTTGGGACGGTAGCCGAGTTGATGGCCTCGCAATCGGTACACAGGCGCGCTCTCGATGGCTAATTCGTTCATCACGGTCACCTGCGAACGCTGCATGCGCAATGTGCGCAACAGTCGACCTGCACCGAAGATGATCCCCCGCCTATCATTGCCAGCCACTAATATCTGTAACGTACCTGCGGCGGTGCGTTCAGTTCGTAAGTGATAGCCATCCGGAGACAACGCAGATGTGGCCACAGGGCCGCGTCCCACCTCGACCAGACTGGCAGCCGTCCCAATGACCACCGTTGGGACTGCGACGTCGGGCTGGCGGTCGGTGAACTCCCAGTGAGCGCCCGAGCGCGTTTCTACTTCCTCGATCAGCAAGCGTATCGCCGCACTATCGCTACCTGCTTCCTCTCCGACGCCGAAGATCACAGCTTTTGTTAAATCGACTGCCTCCATCGGACTAACCCCGAGATATGACCAAAAGTTATGGACGACATAAAAAAGGCGGCGTAACCTAAATGCGAATATTTTCTTTCATTTGTCTTTTTTCGATAAACGCCACCATATCCAATAAATATGACCGAAACGCTGAAAATTACAAGTGGCCTCGCCGCTGCCGCGCCGTGACGAATCACCCTACATATTTATCGGCTGGCCTATGTAGCGGTGCCGGCGGCAGATACCGTGCGCAGCAGACCGATGCTCGTCGGGTAAGGACACGCGAGTTCAACGGAGGCGAACGGGGCGGATTGGGCGGGCGTGGCCATATTTTTTGGCATCAAGCGGCGCGCGCCTGCATAGCCCACCATTGTCGGTGTTGGTTGCTTTCAGACATCGCCAGCAAGTTCATCATGGCCGCAGCGTGGTCGGCATCCCACTTCATGCCCGGCCGCTTGCGCCGTAAGGTCAGCGTTTTGCACATCGCCTCCGTCGGCCCCGATCCGATGTCCCATCCCCTGGCCAGGGCGGTGCGGTAATCCAGCATCTCGAAGCGTTTAAGCACATAATCCTTCAAGAGGCGTAGCTGGTTCTTTTTCTTCGGGGAACGCCTTCTCCGGGCCAGGTCGTCGATGGCCTTGAACAACGGGCGTATCGTGTGAAAAGGAGAAGCTGTATTCGAGATGAGGGTAGTACTACAACGCTATAAGTGACTCCAATCGCAGGCTATCATGTCCTTCAATTTCAGCCCCAGCGAGTGCAATCGCTGAATGGTCCGCTTGCGGTGGCTGCGTTCGG
>JAJYFE010000002.1 GCA_021785435.1 Planctomycetota bacterium | reverse complement strand
GATCTTTGCCGGAGGGGATGACTGTTGAGGATTTGCGGCGTGAGCATGAATCGAAACCGAGGAATAAACTGGTCGCCAACGCGTTCTTCCTGATTAAATACGTCGAGCAATTCGGAACCGGTATCCGGCGGATACTCGATGACTGTCGCACGCAACAGTTGCCGGAACCAGACTTTCAGGTCAAAGGGCATAGCTTTTGCGCGACTTTTAGACCCGGAAACATCGTCGTGGCGCCACGAAAGGATGTTCAATTGGATCGGCGGCAGAGAAACGCCATTGAGCATCTTAAACGAGAGGGGCGGATATCACGGCGACAATATGCGAAAATGACTGGTGTTTCTGATGAAACCGCCAAACGAGACCTGGCAAAATTGGTCGAGGACGGAATTCTGAATGTGCATCGCGCTGGCCGAAGCACCTTTTACACGCTAATCGGGTCATAATCGGGTCATAATCGGGTCATGGTTGACCCGATTAGCATCTGCTCGTTTGTTGGCCACACCGGCACGACTGGGGGTCCACTTGGGCGGCCGCTGATGCCAAAGATTGAAATAACTTGCTCTACGAAAGGGTGGCCCATGGCTGAGTTCGTGTACGTCGATAACTCCAACGTGTTTATCGAAGGCCAGCGCGTTAGCGCGGTGTCCAAAGGCATGGCGATGAACATCTTTGACGCAATCAACAATCGCGTTTTAGATTTCTCGTACCGGCTCGACTTCGGCAAGCTGCATGAGTTCGTGGCGGGTAATGATCCGTCGAAGATTTCTCGCGCAATGCTCTTTGGCTCACGTCCTCCGAAGAACGACTCGCTATGGAAACTCGCCGAAAGCGCCGGCTTTGAGGTTGTCGTCGAAGACCGCAACCTGTGCAACAAGGAGAAGAAGATTGACACTGGCATCGTTGCAGCGATGACGCGCGACGCATATACGAAGGCCAAGAAGGATAAGGATGTCATCACGTTGGTCGCGGGCGATGGCGATTATGTGCCGGCGATTAAGCAGTTGAAAGACGACGGCTACAACGTGGAACTGGTCTTTTGGAACCACGCGGCCGGCGAACTCAAAAAGGCGTGCTCGCGCTTCGTGTCGCTTGATAAGTACTTGAAATACTTGGCGGTCCCGGATTCCGTTCAGGCGAACAGAAGCTGACTTCGCGGCCGTGGTCAAGCGGTTGTCCGACGATGAACCCGATCTACTTTTGATGCACGATGGCCCGGACGCGCCAGGAACCAACTTCAAAGGGTGGACGTCTGTGCGTCAAGCGCTTGAAGTGAGTAAACCGACGCTGGTAGTGCGGGGTCACGCCTATTGGCGTAACCCCCTCTTTGCTTTGAGAAACGATACGCAGGTGCTGAACGTCGATAGTCGGGCGATCGTTGCAGTCCGCGCTCCCGATGGTTGACAGACGTGTTCGAGGGCGGGATATCGCAAAAGCATCACGACTGGTTACCAGTTCGCATCGCTGTGCGCACCATCGCAACAATGCCCGCCTTGATTGCTGCTGGGAGCATTGTCCAAAATTGGGCCACGATTGCGAAATCCGGGTCCGGCACGGGGCATGGTTGCGCCGGTGGTTGCGCATTCGTGGAACCGCTTGTTTTTCGGGCTTTTTCGCGATATTCTAACGCCTTCCCCAGCTGGACGTCGCCGGTTCGAATCCGGTCGCCCGCTTGCGGAGACATTACCCGAGTCTGCGCCGAGCGAAGCAGGCGCCGGCCTTCCCCGGCGCAGCCTATTTCAAACCAAGCCTGAAACTTGCAGTATTGAGCCGCAGCGGACAGTCAAGGCAAAAGTGTAACCGTTCACGGGTCCCGATGGCCATCCAATATGGTCCGGAATTTTGCGGGGCGTAACCGCGGCGGGGCGGCGGTATCGCGGCGCATGAGCCGGCGTGGCGATCCGGCGCGACCACCAGATCTCCACATCGCTTAGTGCGTGATATGAACTTGAAAAACATGTTCTACTCTACGGTGGAAAGGGTGCTTTTGGAGGGGGCAGGCGTAGCGCTCGCCGCTGACCGGAACCCCGGTGCTGCGGGTTCGGTGGCGGGCCTGGGACGTTTTCGCCCACCAGAAATTTATCGCTTGACAAAGCACGGGTCGGTACGAGGTTCGCCATACCCATAGTCGAACCCATCTTCGGTGCTGGCCCAAATTAAGGTTTCATTAAGACGAGAGACTCAGAAATAGCGAACAAATTTCGGACAGTATTTGGATGGATATCGAGAGATCGGCGCGGGGTCTGCCGCCAAGTTGGAATCCTGGCCCGCCGCTGGAGTTTATCCCAGCCGCGCCGGGACTTCGGGATCGGAAACGCACCCGTGGCCATTTTGAGGATGGCTACAGGATAATGTTCGAGTGTCCAATCAACGGCAGGACTTCCAGCGTTCCCGCCAGGGCGTGGCGAATTCCCACCAGGGAAAACAGCATGAACACCACCCACACCAGCGCCGCCAAAAATGAACCTATGGAAGCAACCCAGACCATGAACCCGAACGCCATCAACGGCGCAAAAGCCACCATCAGGATGGCACAGACCACCCAGAAAATCACCTCGCCCAGAAACAACAGGAATCCCTGGTTGGCGTGGTGCCGGGCAAAAGGCGACTCTTTCGCCGCCAGCAGCGGCACGATCACCAGCGGCCCCATATACGCCAGGATGGCCATGGCCCGATTCGCCCGCACGTCCTCAGAAACTTCCGAGCCGGCCTGCGGGGGTGGCGGTGGCGGCGGTGGTGGCGCGGGCGGTGGCTCCGGAGGTTTCAGTTCATAGCCCATTTCATCCGCCATGGCGAGGCTCCTTGCTGCAAAACTTGATGCGCTATTATAGGTCACATCTGGGTATGACGCCGCAAGTCCGTCCCGGTCGGGTGCATATCGGGTGTGGCCATAAATGGTGGCGGTAACAGGCACGATCCTACGTGCCGTCGGCCGCCCTACCGCCCGCGTCGTCATAGCGGCGGGAAGTGTGTCCACCGGGGCGGATCTTCGACCTGCCACGATGTGCCACAGTTTATGGCCACACCCTGCATGCCCGTACTTGCAAGGGCGAGCCACGCCAGGAAAGCACCGGGTTTCGAGTCCCGATGCAGATCGGAAAACCGGCTGGCCCGCACCCGCTTTGGCCTGGCTGTTTGGTGCTTGCGTCGTCCCACCCCTGCGATGTTCCCGCCGATTATGACAACGGTCGTTAGGTTCCCATGTCGTGGCTGGCTAGATAGCGGCGTTGGAGTGGGGTCAGGCGATCAATTTTAATGCCCATGCTTTTCAGCTTCAGGGCCGCAACCCACTCATCCACGGCCCCAGGCACCTCATGAACTTTCTTGCCCAGTTGGCGACGGTTCTGGAGCGCCCACTCCGTGGTCAGGGCCTGCACGGCAAAGCTCATATCCATGACCGAGGCCGGATGGCCGTGCGCCGCGACCAGATTGATCAGTCGCCCTTCGCCCGCCACCAGAATACGGCGGCCGTCGGGCAGCGTGAACTCATCGACAAATTCGCGGACGTGGCGGCGGATTTTGCGGGCCGCCTTTTCCAGCGCCACCAAGTCCAGCTCCACATTGAAATGGCCGGAATTGCAGACCAGGGCATGGTCTTTCATCGCGCGAAAATGCTCCAGGCGGATCACACTGGTGTTGCCGGTAGTCGTAATGAAGATATCGCCGAGCTTTGCCGCCTCGGCCATGGGCAACACGGAGAATCCATCCATGGCGGCTTCAATGGCCCGCACCGGGTTCACTTCGGTGACAATGGTATTGGCGCCCATGCCGCGGGCCCGCATGGCCACGCCTTTGCCGCACCAGCCGTAACCGCAGACCACCACTTTTCTCCCCGCGATCAAATGATCGGTCGCCCGGATCACGCCATCCATGGTCGATTGTCCGGTGCCATAGCGGTTATCGAAAAAGTGCTTGCATTGGGCGTCATTGACGGCGATGACGGGAAATCGCAGTATCCCGGCTTTCTCCATCGCCCGCAGGCGAATCACGCCCGTGGTGGTTTCCTCCATGGAGACGACGATATGGCCCGCCAATTCCTTGCGTTTGGAATGCAGCAGGCTGACCAAGTCCGCGCCGTCGTCCATGGTAACGTCGGGCCGCGTATCCAGCGCGGCATTCAGATGGCGGTAATAGGTGGCGCGATTTTCGCCCTTGATGGCGAAGACGGGAATGCCGAAATCCTTCACCAGGGAGGCCGCGTTGTCATCCTGGGTGGACAGCGGATTGCTGGCGCACAAAGCCAACTCCGCCCCGCCCGCCTGCAGCGTGCGGGCCAGGTTGGCAGTTTCGGTGGTGATATGCAGGCACGCGGCCAAGCGGAAGCCCTTCAACGGCTTTTCCCGGGCGAATCGTTCCCGCACCAGCCGCAGCACCGGCATATCCTGGTCCGCCCATTCAATACGTTTCCGGCCCTCCGCGGCGAGCGACAAATCCCGAACATCATGTTTAACCATCAGAAGCAACCTTTCGGAGCCAGCAGGCCCGCGATTATCGACGGGCGGTAAGCCCAAGGCAAACGAAACTTCAAAACCCGAAAGCCAGGTCCACACGGGCGTACGGCGCCGGCGCTATTTCAGCGACGGTGGTCAGTTTTCGCACGTCAAAGCCCGTCTGAAATTCCTGTCCGAACGCGTAGCCACCGGCCACCTCCAGACGGAACGACTTCAGGGGCCGCCAAGCCAGGCCCGCCTCCACCCGTTGCTGGGAGAAAAACAGCCGCTGCGTAGCCGGAGCATGGGCGAGGTGAAAAGCGTCCTGGTCCTGAGCGTAATCGGCCAGCAGTTGCACCTTGTCGAACAGACGGTAATACACCGCAGCGCGACCGCTATATGGTACCGCGTACGTGCCGAGCAATTTAAACCGTGGCCACGGACGCCAGATCACGGCCACGTAGGGAAGACCAAAGGTCAGATGCAGCGTGGGATTTAGCCGCCAAGCATAGGCGAGAATTGGCAGCGGTACATCCGGCAGAAACAGACGGTTGCCATCATAATCCAGTCCGACAATAAGCGTCCGCCGCGGATCGATGCGATACGCGCCGAGCAGATCCGCGCGGCCATAATAGGCGTCGGGATCACCGCCGATGGTGGAACCGGCGTATTCCGCCCCGCCGACGAAGGTGATTTTCCATTGTGGTGAATCAAGCAGCACTTCCCCGGCGGCGACGGAGGCATCCACCAGATGCTGCGGCAGATCGGGCGCGGTGGTGTTGAGGTTGAAATATTGCGCCGCATAACCAAGGGTCAGACCAGCCAGACTAAACGGCGCTGGGACCGCGGCTCGGCTGAAACGAAGCCGACCGTCGAAGCTCAGGGTGCTCATTTGGAAATGATCATCGCCACCCTTGACGTGGCTGTCGCCGAAGATCCGGGCATCCTGCGTGAAAACAGCCGCGGCGTTATTCGGCCAAGGCAACAGTTCTAACGCCGGTCCCGTTTCGGCATTCAGCACCGGCCCGGCACCCAGCAGCACGAAGGCAACCGAAAAAAACAGAAGGAGAACAAACCGGGGAGCGCGGCACGTGCTCAAAGTTCCTCCACCTTGCTAGTGCTTTGTCACCACTTAACCTTCGGGTATCGCGGCCGCCGCCGTTCACCAGCCTGAAGGCCGGTGCTTGGGGTTTGGTGGCGGGTCCGGGGCTCTTTCTCCAACCCGAAATTTATCGTTTGACAACGCACTAGTCGGAACGAACCAGGAGTGCGGCCGTGGTAGGCACGTTCCGCCGGTATGCCGTCAAACCAAACAGAAAAGTCACGACACAGGGACCACGCCGGCTGGGGCCGATCGGAAGTTGCGTTGCAATCATCGCACTCATCTGGCGTTCCTACCAAAAGGTTAAATCGCCCCGCCGGCGAACGGAGAGGGCGGGATTCGAACCCGCGGTACAGGTTTAAGCCCGTACATCGGTTTAGCAAACCGACGCCTTCAGCCTCTCGGCCACCTCTCCATAATAGAATCAATATAGACGCTGGCCCCATCGGTTTCAATTGGCGGCGCGGGACGGTGATCCGGGGATTGGTTGGCTATCGAACCAACCCACGGCATGGTCATGCGGGGCTCCACCCCCGCGAACCCGTGGCTCCGGATGATAATCCGGTGGGAGCGTCGCGCTGGGAAATATTTTCACTTGGGATAAGATGGCGTACAATAACGGGGCGGAGCTGGGGAATTGCCCCGCCGCGGGAAAGGTCGCCGATGAAACCGCAAGATGTCACCGTTCTGGAACCGCCGCGGCTCACGCCGCTGGAAAATATGTTTTTGCCTGCGGTGCTGGGCGGCTTGGGAACCACGCTGCTGCACCTGTTTCGGTCGGTCAGTGGAAATGTGCGGACACTGCAATATCCCGAAGAGCGGCGGGAGGACCGCGGCGTGTTGGAACAGGGCATGGACGTGCGCCGTTACCGCGGGGTGCATCGGCTCAACCGCGATGAACAAGACCGGGTCAAATGCGTGGCGTGTTATATGTGCGCGACGGCCTGCCCGGCGCATTGCATCCATATCGTGGGGGACGCGGCTCCGGCGGCGTGGCCGGACCGGGAAAAGTACCCCATCAAGTTCGATTTGGACGAACTGCGCTGCATCTATTGCGGCATGTGCGAAGAGGCCTGTCCGGTGGATGCTATTGAGCTGACATACGAATACGACCTGGTCGGCCTGACGCGCCAGGAAATGATTTTTGATAAGGAAAAACTCCTGGCCATCTATGACCAGACCTGCACGCGGAAGCCGATGTAACACGGCTGGGCCGCGTTTTTTTAAGGCGACCGGTGGCGCGGGGTTTCAGTTTTTGGGGTTCGGTTTTCAGCACCGCAGGAAGTCTTTAAGCCACGGGCGGTGGGCGCTCCACCGGGCGTGTTAAGAGCGGCTGGACCGGCGCTATGCGGTGCGGGGGGCCACACGCTGAACACCGAGAAGCGAAAACCGAAAACGGATCCGTGTCTGCTTCTGATTTTCAGCCAGACCTTTGCGCCGGACCCGGCGGCGGTGGGCCAGTATATGGCGGACGTGGCCGTTACCCTGGCGGGGCGGGGCTATCGGGTGCGGGTGTACGCGGCGCAGCGCGGCTATGATGATAACCGCCGCCGCTATCCGCGCCGGGAGAACATGCAGGGGGCGGATATTCGCCGCCTGGCGTGGTGTTCCTTCGGCAAGCGCAAGATGGCGTTGCGTCTTTTCGGCACAGCCAGCTTTCTGTTGCAGTGTTTCTGCATCGGGCTGTTGACCCGGCGCGTGGGGGGAATATTTTTCAGCACGTCGCCCCCGCTGATCGGCTTCACCGCGGCCTGGCTGCATAAGCTGCGGGGCATCCCGGTGGCGTATTGGGCCATGGATTTGAATCCGGATCAACTGATCGCCATGGGTCTGCTGCGCCCCGGGGGCTGGCAAGCCCGGTGGTTGGAGCGGATGAATCGCTTTATCTTGAAACAGGCGGTGGTGATTTTTGTGCTGGATCGCTTCATGGCCCGGCGCCTGTGCGAGCGCGGCGCCGGCGCGGGCCGGATGCAGGTAGCGCCCCCATGGTCGCGGGAGACGCCCACTGCGGCGCCGCCGCGGCCCAACGCTTTCCGCGCGCAATGGGGCCTGCAGGATAAATTCATATTCATGTATAGTGGCAACCATTCCCCCGCTAATCCGCTGGGAACTCTCCTGGCCGCGGCGGAGCAGTTCACCGATGATCCCCAGGTGTCATTTGTTTTCATCGGCGCGGGCCTGGCCAAACCAGAGGTGAACGAGGTGATCCGGCGAAAACACTTGATGAACGTACTTTCTCTGCCGTGGCAACCGCGGGAACATCTGGCGGAAGTCCACGCCGCTGCGGACGTGCACGTGGTGTCGCTCGGAGAAAAACTGACCGGGGTCATTCATCCCTGCAAAGTTTATAGCGCCCTGGCCGCTGGTCGTCCGGTGCTTTTTCTGGGACCGACCCCCAGCTATGTCAGCGATCTGCTGGCGGCGCATCCGATTGGTTGGCAGGTGCGCCATGGGCAGGTGGGCAGCCTGGTCGAGCTTATCCGGCAAATCCGGGCCACGCCACCGGAGCGCCTGGCTGAAATGGGCCGGCAAGGCCGCCAATTGCTTCAGGAGCGATTTCCACCCGAGCTTCTGCGGGAACAGTTGTGCAGCGCGCTGGCGACGGCCCTGCGCCTCGAAAAAGCCGCGCGGCCCAATTGATTTTGGGCGGACCTACTTATAAACTGAGGAATTCAGCGATGGTGGATTTAGCTCAGCTGGCTAGAGCACGAGGTTGTGGTCCTCGGGGTCGCGGGTTCGAGTCCCGTAATCCACCCGTGCCGTTGCGTGCCGGGGTGGCGCCGGCTGTGGCGGTGAGCCGCGGGCCAGAGATGGTAGCAGCGATATAATAATCGGGAACGTGGACCCTGGAAAAGGTCTGCTGGATTAACGACGGGTGCACGCACGTGACCATTCCCGCCGCCATTGTCGGCCTGGAACCGATTCAGCAGGACTGGATCCGGGCGCTGCATCAGGCCCATCAGGACGGGCTGATCAAGCTGGTGGCGGTCGGACACGAGCTGATGACCGAGGCCCGCAAATCCGGCCAGGATTTCGATGTACCGTTCTACGTTGATCTGCGACGGATGATGCTGGAAACGGCTCCGCGGATCGTGCTGATCGACCGCCCGCGACAATTCCCACTGGATTTTATTGAGGCGTGTCTGCAGCAGGAAATCGGGGTGTTCAGCCTGGGGCCACCGGTGCACACGCTGGCCGAAGCGCACCGGCTGAATTTAACGCTGCCTCCGCGGACGCACCTGCTGTATGTCTGGCCGCGGATGAGTGAATCCTGGGCTTGGCGCCAGTGCGCGCCAAGCGATGATTATCTGCGCGGGGGAATCTATCTAAAGGGATGCTGGGCGGGCATCAATCACGCGGCGGCCCGTAACTGGCAGGCGCGGGAGGGTGTGGTGCGCTCGCTATCCGTATTGGCCTGGGATGCGTGCCACACGGTGCTGGAGCTGCTGGGCCTGCCCGCAGCGCTCTATGCATCCTTGCAGGGCACCCTGGGCGATGGCGATCAGTTCATCGACGTCACCGGCCATGCCGCCATTACCATGCGCTTCCTGGAGGCCACGGCCAATGTGACCATCAGCGATCAGGAGACTCCGGCCCGGCGCGAGTTGGTGCTGTTCAGTCCGCACGGGGCGCTGCGCCTGGATGAGCATAGTTTTCGCTTCACCGCGGCCGCGACCGGCCAGACGCTGGAAGAGGACTCCATTGCGGTGGAGACGTCTTGGCGCAAGGCGCGCCGGGAGCTGGAGGAATTTTGCCGGCAATTCACGGCGCCGCCGTCGCCGCAACGAGGCTGGCCGCATGGGCTGATCGAAACGGCGTCGATGATGACCGCCCTGCTGGTCTCGCACCGCACGAACAACGCCGAATCACCGCAGCATTTCCGGAGCCTGCGTTAAGGCGGGCGGTTCAGTACCGACCGCCCGGTCACGAAACCTGTTCCGCGTCAGCGCACCGTGCCCGGTGGAGGGTGGTGTACGGAGGCACCGTGGCGGCGTGGGGCCGCGGGGCAATCCTGGATCCCGGGCGCGTTCGTTCACCGGGCTGAAGCCACGGTGCTATTGGCGGCACGAACGCCCCGGCGCGAGGTCGATGGCGGGCCGTGCCAGCGGCTTGAGTCGTAAACGGTTATCAAACAGAAAATCGTCAAGACCGCGTCAAGATACAAGGACTTCCCTGCGGCTTGGCCCTTATCTTGGCTTTTTTACTGGCCGAGGCCAGGCGAAGTGAAATCCATAATGGTGGGGCGGATAACGCAGCGAATCAATCCATTGGACGATCCGGGCGCCGTTAAATTGGCGTGGCGCCGGGCCTTTCTTGCCGGGATGATGATACACCGCGGTGGCCGGGGGCAGAAGATATTGTAGCACCAGTGAAAGACGCGGATTGTGGTAATCAATCAGACCACGGCCGCGGTACCGGTAATGGGTCAGCATATAGAAATTGGTGTAACTCTGCCGCAGGGTGGGACCGCGCGCAGCCCCGAAGAGCTTAAAGCCGTGAAAGGCCTGGCCGCGATGGCAGCCCGCGGTGGCGCAACTGTGCAGCACCACAGGCTGGATAGCGGTGCGGTAGGTGCGTAGCACCGCGGGATCGCTGGAAATCTGAATTTTGCTCCAGTAGTACGCGTTGCCGAGAATCAACATCAAATAGATTTGTCGGCGGAAATTAGACCGGCGGATGAAATGCTCCATATCGGTTCGGCTCAGCGGACGCCGCTGATAGGCGGGGTTGGTCAAGATGATCTGGCGCCAGAATTTCTTGAGAATCCGTTGCCGCTGCCGGATGCGGGCTTCCAGGGGCACGCGGCCGGGCCCGGCCAGTTCGCCGGGCGTTAATTCCCAGAGTCGGATTGCGTCAATGTCGGCTGGCGTCAGCAGTCGCGGCCGAGCCGCCGGCGCGGTGCTGGGGGTGGTGGCGGCGGCCTGGCGCCGCTGGGCCGCTTGGATCAGGCGCTTGAGCAAAAACGCATCCTGATAATGCGGATTGATCTTTAAGGCCGCATCCACCTGTTGGAGCGCCTGGGGATAAAGCTTTTGCTGATACAATCGCTTCGCCAGGTGTTCGTGACCGGGAGCGTCATGGGGATTGAGCGCTGCGATCCGGCGGGCAATCTCCCGCCCGGACATCGGCGCCGCGGCGGCAAGCCGCGGGGCTGGCGTCCAGAGTCCAGCGCCCAGCGCCATGAGCAGCAATACCGCGGCGGCTGGGAGCCACCTGCCGTTCCGCCACCGGTAGGAGGTACGAGCCGGGGCGGAGCGCATGAGACGAAAGGCCTCCGACGGCGATGCCGCACGCCGAGCTGAGCCGCCTCGTTCCCCGACGTCAAACGGATGGTGGGCGAGGCCGCGCCCCGAAATTCGGCCAGAGTCCTTCATGACCGGTCTCCTTGGCTTGATTGTTCCGTGCCCGTACTATAATGCCGACATGGAAACGCCTCAAGAACAGAGTGGTTCTGGAAACGCGGCGGCACCGCTGACTATCCCCGCCGCGACTACGACGCTGGCCCGCTGGCTTGGCGCGGTGGTGGTGTTGGACACCGCTGGCCCGCTGATTTACATCGGTACGCTGAAGGAGGTTTTCCCGGACGCCCTGATCCTGGAGGAAGTTGATGTGCACGACTGCAGCGACAGCCGGTCCACCAAAGAGTTTTATATCGCCCAAGCCCGGCAGTTGGGCGTGCATGTAAACCGTAGCGTGGTGTGGGTGCGCCGCGATTTTGTGGTTTCCGCCAGCTTGCTGCAGAGCGTGCGGGTGTGAATGGGAGCCGAGTTATGCCGCCGTTGATGCAATCCCACCTGCCGGGATGGCCGGTCCGCCGGGGCAAGGTGCGGGATGTTTACGATCTTGGGGAAAAATTATTAATTGTCGCCAGCGACCGGCTCAGCGCCTTTGACGTTGTGCTGCCGACACCCATTCCCGATAAAGGCGTGATTCTGACCGGGCTGAGCAACTTCTGGTTCCGCTGGCTGGATGGCGAGGTGTCGCACCATCTGCTCGCCAGCCGGGTGGAAGATTTTCCGGCGGAACTGGAGCCCTTCGCGGCGCAACTGCGTGGTCGAGCGGTGCTGGTGCGAAAAACCAAGGTGATCCCGGTGGAATGCGTGGTGCGCGGCTACCTGGCTGGCGGCGGCTGGAAGGAATATCAGCAAAGCGGCACGGTCAGCGGGGTGCGCCTGCCCGTCGGACTGCGCCTTTCCGAGCAATTGGCGGAACCAATTTTTACGCCCAGCACCAAAGCCGCCACAGGACACGATGAAAGCATTACCTGGCAGCAGGCAGCGGAGCGCGTCGGCCGTGCCGTGATGGAGTTTGTCCGCGCGCAGTCCCTGCGGATTTATCGGCGCGCGGCGGAGATGGCGCTGGCACGCGGTATTATTATCGCTGATACCAAATTTGAATGGGGCTTGCCGCCAGGGGCCGAACAACCCATTTTAATCGACGAAGTGCTCACGCCCGACAGCTCACGCTTCTGGCCTAAGGATCGCTATAAGCCGGGCGTGGAATCAGCCAGCTTCGACAAACAGTACGTGCGCAACTATCTCGAAACGCTTGCCTGGACCAAGCGGCCGCCCGGTCCCGCTCTGCCGCCGGAAGTGGTGGAAAATACGCGTCGCCGGTATATCGAGGCGTATGAGCGCTTGAGCGGCCTACCCTTCCGCTCTCCTGAGGTCTGATCGCGGAAAGGTGGAGCAAGCACCATGGGGAATGGCCTGGATCCGGAGATGTTGAAAATTCTGGTTTGCCCGCTGACGCGCAGCCCGCTGCGGCTGGAAGGCGATCATCTGGTTGGACAGGTCGGCGGCCTGCGCTACCCGATTCGGGACGGGCTGCCGGTGTTGCTGATCGAGGAGGCCGAGCTGCCGGAGGGCGTTGAATCGCTGGAGGCTTTCCGCGAGCGTTATCGGGACCAGATTCCACCTTAAGTTCGACCATGCCGCGCCGCAGGGAAAGGCAAAGTTCCTAATTTTGTCTTTTCATCCGCTCTGGGGGCGGCAGCGTGTCATATTCCGCGGTTCTGAAAATGGAAGGGCTTGCGGTTGCGGCTGACCTCGTGGTTACTGGACCGGGTACCGGAGGCGACTCCTCGACCAGCAGCTCTTCGGCGATTCTTCGAGTGAGGCGAATCCATCGCCGATCAGTATGTTGTGTAGAAAACATATACAAGTTATTTGGGCTATGCATTGACCGACGCAGGGGTGGCGGGGGATGCCGTAGAACCGGATTTCACGGCATTTAACTGGACCAGCTGGGCTTGGGCGGGGTCGGCCACCAAGTCGCTATGGCACGGGGCCTTACGGCCTTTATGCACCAAGGCCTGGATTTGCCGTTCGGTGATTACGCCGCGCTGGCGGAGAAGTTCGGCGCCATCCTTGGTTAAACCGCTGGAGACAGCCGACTTTTTCGACGGCTGGAACGCAGGATCTTTGCCGCTGGCAAATTCCTGAATTTCCTTGCTGATGCGCATGGAGCACCAATCGTGGCCGCACATGGCGCAGAAATCCGTGTCGGCGTCGAGGTCTTCATCGTGCAAGGCCCGGGCGGTTTCGCCGTCGAAGGCCAGCTCGAACATTTTCGGCCAATTCAGGGCAGCGCGGGCCCGGGACATATCGTCATCCCACTGTCGGGCCGAAGCGATGCCCCGGGCCAGATCGCCGGCGTGGGCGGCGATTTTATAAGCAATGCACCCGGCCTTGACATCCTGCGCCTTGGGCAGACCGACATGCTCTTTGGGGGTGACGTAACAGAGCATAGCCGCGCCCGCCCGCGCCGCTTCGGCGGCCCCAATAGCGCTGGTGATGTGGTCGTAACCGGGGAAAACATCGGTGGTCAGGGGGCCTAATACATAAAATGGGGCGTCATCGCAAATTCGCTGCTCCAACTGCATATTCACCGCAATTTGATCCAGAGGAATATGCCCCGGGCCTTCCACCATAACCTGCACGCCCGCTTCCCGCGCCCGCTGCACCAGTTCGCCCAAGGTTTGCAATTCGGCCAACTGGGCCGCGTCGGTGGCGTCGGCCAGGCAGCCGGGGCGCAAGCCGTCGCCGAGCGAATAGGTTACATCGTATTGCCGCATGATAGCGGAGATTTCATCGAACAATTCATACATAGGATTCTGGCGGCCATGATGGATCATCCACTTGGCGAGCAGGCTTCCGCCGCGGCTGACGATGCCGGTGAGGCGATTTTTAATCAGCGGCAGATGCTCCCGGAGCACGCCGGCATGAATGGTGAAATAATCGACGCCCTGTTGGGCCTGGCGTTCGATTTCCGCGAGGATCATGGCATAGGTAAGTTCTTCAAGGCGTCGGCCGATGATCATGGAATAGATAGGAACGGTGCCGATGGGGATGGTGCTGTGATCGATGATGGCCTGGCGGCACTGGAGCAGGTTGCCGCCGGTGGAGAGGTCCATGAGCGTATCGGCGCCGAATTTCTGGGCCCACTGGAGTTTTTCAACTTCCTCCCGCGTACCGCTGCTGACGGGCGAGGCGCCGATGTTGGCGTTGATTTTGGTGGTGATCAGGCGACCGATGCCGGTGGGATCGAGGCGGCACGGCGCAGCGCAGCCGCGGAGCGTTTCGGCATCGGCCAGGGCCGCGGTGCGCTGGGCGACGGTTTGATTAACCCAAAGTTGGGCGGCGGCATTTTCGGCTCCGGGATGGCCGCGGTCTGCAGGAGGCGGATAGTCAATCCGCAGGGGCGAAGAGACGCCGGCCTGTCCCTCGGTACCCTGCAGATGGCGGATGTTGGCGGGAATAACCAGCCGACCCCGGGCGACCTCCTGGCGGATAAACTCCGGTGTTTGGGCTTCACGCTGCGCCACGCGGCGCACCTGTGGCGTAATCATTCCGGCCTGCGCGAATTCCAGCTGCGTCACCGGAGGGCGACCGTTGCAACGGTGCGATGAGGCGGATACGGACATGAGTGCGACTCCTGAAAATCGGCGTTGCCCATCGGCAGCGCCTGGTCGCCACCAAGTCGCCACGGAGAACCCTTCGGGGCGACTCGACAAAGCTTGCCAGTCTGCGAGTCGCCCCCTGGCGACCTGCCCGGCCGTTGGCGGGGCGGACAGCGGGTCTCCACGGCGACTCTTCGATCGGGGGCGGCGTCCCAGTTACCCTGGTAAGGGGCCGAAAAGCCGCGCCGGCGAACCTGCGGCGTAATGGGAAGGCCGGCCAGCGGGTGACCTTTGCGGGAGCCATGGGCTCGCGTTCCTTACACCGGTACAAATCCCGGCGCGCTGGGATTCCAAGGGTGTATGCTCAGTTAAGCATCGGCGCTCCCCCTGGCGAACCCCATAGTATTATAGAAGTGCACCTTCGCTCTCGCCAGGCTCGCGGGTAAGCGTTAGGATGGAACCATGAGCCCTCAAGGTCTTTTCGCCGCTGACCATCCATCACCGCTGACGCGCTCGCGGCCGACAGGTCTGGCGCAAGCCATGCCGACGGTGGAATCGCTGTTGCGGGCGGACAATCTCTGGTGGCGTGGCGAGCGGCGTTATGGAATACCGCCGATTCGCCGCTGGGCCTTCGAGCCGGTGCGGAGGGGTCTGCTTAAGGGCCTGACGCCCGCCGTCGCGCTGCGCGGGCCACGGCAGGTGGGCAAGACCACTCTACTGAATCAGATCATAGATAGCTTTCAAGCCGAAGGGATGGATCCCCAACGGATACTGCGCATTCAATTTGACGACTTGCCCGCTCTGATCGCCATGGAAAACCCAATTCTCACCCTGGTGCAGTGGTATGCGGATAACGTTCTCGGCTCGACGTTGAACCAGGCGGCCCATGAGGGGCGCGGAGCCTTAATATTTCTGGATGAGGTGCAGAACCTTGCCAATTGGGCGCCGCAGGTCAAACACCTGGTGGACACGCAGCCGGTGCGCGCGGTGGTTACCGGCAGTTCCGCCCTGCGGATTGAGGCTGGACGGGATAGTCTGGCGGGGCGGATCAGCACCCTGGAAATGGGGCCGTTGTTTTTGCGGGAGATCGGGGAGTTCCAGCATTTAGGCTCCATCCAACCCTATCTGCCACCCAATGGTGTAGGCCCCCTGAAAGACAAAGCCTGGTGGCGGGAGCTGCGCTCCTATGGCGAGAAGCACCGTGAATTTCGCGATAAGGCGTTCGAGGCGTTTTCCGCGCGGGGGGCCTATCCGATGGCGCAGGCGCAAAACGATTTACGGTGGGAGCGCCTCGCGGATGCGCTCAATGAAACCGTGATCAAGCGCGCCATCCAGCATGATTTGCGGAGGGGACCACGCGGGCAGAAGCGGGACGAACAGTTGTTGGAAGAGGTGTTTCGCCTGGCCTGCAGATATACAGGCCAAGCGCCGGCCCCAGGTCTCTATATTCAGCAGCTCACAGCGGCGATGAACGCCAATATCGGCTGGAGCCGGGTCCACAACTATTTAAAATTTCTGGATGGGACGCTGCTGCTGCGGCTGATCGAACCGCTGGAATTAAGGCTCAAGCGCCGGCGCGGCGCGCCGAAGATAGGTCTTTGTGATCACGCCTTGCGGGCCGCCTGGTTACAGGAAACAATTCCCCTTACGCCGGAGGCTTTGGAAGCGCACCCGCACTTGGCCGACCTTGCCGGCAGGATTGCGGAGAGTACGGTCGGTTATTTTCTGGCTTCGATTACCGGGCTGGAGGTCGCACATTTTCCGCAACGACCAAGCGAGCCGGAGGTCGACTACGTCTTGACCGTCGGCGAACAGCGAATTCCAATGGAGATTAAATATCGCCGGCGCCTTGATCATGTCGATACGTATGGCTTACGGGCGTTCATGGAAAAATCGGCCTATAACGCATCGTTCGGCGTGTTGGTGACGCTGACGGATGAACCTACGCCGGACGACCCGCGTATTGTTTCCTTGCCGTTGTCAACCTTGTTGTTGATGCGTTAGCGCCGTTTCCAGCGGAAGAGTTTCACGCGGCTACCCTGAAGGCGGCCATTCGGCCTTATTCCTCGAAAATCTTGACCAGCACACGTTGGGGCCGGCGGCCGAAAGCCATTCACCGGGTCGCTGCGGGCAAATCGCTACGGCGAGCTGAAGCCGTCACCGGGCTGAAGCCGTCACCGGGCTGAAGCCCGGTGCTTGGGGTTCGGCGGCGGATCCGGGGCTATTTCGTCGACCAGAAGTTTATCGATTGACCAAGCGCCAGGATATAAAAGCATCATGGTACGCTGTGAACTGGTCCGGCCTATCGCAGCGCCCCGAGGAGTTTAACGCGCAGCTGCCAGCGATTGGTCTGATTGCAGCGCTGGGCCAACCGCAGCCGCACGATCCTTCGTGCGCTCAGCAAGTCAACTTCGATGGCATCAGGGTCCCAACGGATCACCCGCATCCTGCCCCCATCGACTCGCTTTACCAGGCCGCGCTCGCCGGAGACCGGCCCCTCATAGGTTAGATAAAGCAGGCGATGAGGCGGAAGCGCTTCCACCAGGGTACTGAAGGCCCGTCGAGGGTTCGTGAACCATTGTCGCGGATCGGTTGGAATTCGCCACGTGGTGGCGCGGGGACTCCCGGCAGGCGCCAGAAGGAGGTCCCAATGCAGCCCCACCGATCGCCCCGCGTAAGGTGAAGTTACCTTACCGGCCCCCGGGGTGTGCCGCAGGATGGCGAAACGATCCAAGGCCAGGCTGGAAGAACGGTGGGGGGGGCAAGTTGCCCGGCATGAGCGGGCAACACCTTTGGCCTTCTTACTTCGCACCCGTGCGCCTGCCAAAAGTCCTTCCTTATAATTTTTACTTTTTCCTTCGCAGCCGCGCCCTTGCCAAACCATATTTCAATGATACCATCAAGCAGTGCCGTAGGTTTTCGGGATCCGGTTTGAGGATAAAGGTTCGAGGCTACAAGGTCCTGGGATTTAGGTTTCCATTCGGGAAAGTTGGGAGTCTGGTATGCAAACTCAAGGCGTAATTGGAAGCGGAAAGGTTCGGGGGTTGGCCATGCTCGCAGCGGCGGGGATCATGGCGTTTTTGGCCGGTTGCCAATCACCGGCCATGCAACTGCGCAACCAGGGGCTGAGCCTTTACCACCAGGGGCGGTATCAGGCGGCGTTGAGTAAATTCCATGCCGCACTGCAATACAACCAATCCGAGCCGCGCGGCAACTATTACGCTGGCGCCGCCGATTTTATGCTCGGCCGATACGAGCAGGCGGTTTACCACTACAAACTGGCCTGGCAGGTGGATCCGAATTACGGCAATGTGAAGAGCGCCATGGCCGAGGCCCTGATTAAAGAAGGTAAATCCAACGAGGCCATGAATTTTCTGGAGCACGATGCCGCGTTGACCGGGCGCGTCACCGGGCGGCTGCGCGTCGCGCGCTTCTATGCGCGGCTGGGAGACTTGGATGACGCCCGCGTGAATTACATGAAAGCCGCCGTGATGGCGCGGCAAAATCCGGCGGTCCTGGTACAGGTGGGGAAATTCTTCGATCGTCTGGGCCAAAAAACACAGGCCGCGCGGTATTACGAGCAGGCCTACCGGGATGATCCATCTTATCCCGGTCTGGTTCCGATGATGCTCCATGATGGCGTTACGATTTCCGACGCGTTGCTGAGTCCTCCACTACCCGCCCCGGCGCCGGTGCCGGGAAAGTAGGTTTCCGGTTGTAGGGGTCCGGAGATAGGAGATAGGCGCGGAGAAAGAAGCCACCCGCAACCGGGGGTGTAAGACTTGGAACCTATAAGCCAAGCCCGGATCGTTGCAAATGATTGAATCCGTAAGTCGTCGCTTTCTTGAGATGGTGGATCCGCAGCGCGACAACCTGTACGCGCTGGCGCAGTCCGCGGGGGGGGCGGCAAAAGCCGAACTGATCCTGCAGCGGGCGGTGCGGCAAGCCTATCGCGTCTATGCCACGGGGGCCTGTACGGATGAAAACTTGGGGGCCCGGTTGGCGCAGATGATTCAACAAGCCGGGCCCGCTCCCCGGTCCGCGGCTGATTGCTCCGCGGTGCGGAGCAATACGGAGGCGCTGGAGAACTCCCCGCACGCCCCTGACTCCGCCAGCAGCATGGCCGCGCCGGCAACAGCATCGGTCGCCATGCCCGCGGATACTTGGGCGCGCCTCGCGGCCGCGGTGCAAATTGAGGCGGCGCGCCTCGGCGGCGCCGCGGAACAATCCATGCTCGCCTATGACCCCCTGCTGGCGCCGCAGAAACGGTCGGCACCGGGTGAAGATCCCATGGAGGGCCTGAATTTATCCCCTTGGTCGCGCTTTGTGATCGCCACCGCCATTGTGCTGATCATTGGCATTGTCGCGACCATCATGTTGACCAGCCATGCGCGACAGGAGCCAGCCCCCGGCCCCGGACCGCGCGCCGCCGCGGCGATCCATCCTGCGCCATCGGCTGCGGCGGCCAAACCGAAGGCGATGAAAATCCACTAACCGTTTAACTTGTCGTTGCTTTAAGCAGCGGTTGCCTGTCGTTTGCGCGAATTTAACGCGGGGAGTTTATCCGGGTGCGTCCCGACGGGTTGGGGTTAAAAATCCGTATCACTATCCCTCAAGGTTCCCGCGTCCCGCCAAAATTTTTCCTGGCAGGCCCCATGGAAAACAGCTGCCGCGGCGGGCCGCGTTGGCCCACAATCCATTCGAATCTCCACAGTGGGCACAAGGTTTTTTCGCGTAGCGCGCGGGCCGGTCCATTTCATTTAAAATCCGTGAAATGCGTCGGATCTGTGGTTTTAGAGTTGCGGTGCATCCGCCGCGCGGGGTAATCTGGGGACATCTGATGGCGACCGGAGCCAAGGCCCGTGGAAGTGCCACGTTTTTACGTTGAAAACCTGACGGCCCCGCGGTGTCGCCTCTCCGCCGAGGAGGCCCACCATGCCCGGCACGTGTTACGCACCCGCCCCGACGATCCGCTGATCGTGTTCGACGGTCGCGGCGGATGGGCGGCGGGGACGATGCAGCTTCAGGGTGCCGCGGTTTTCTGCGTCTTGAGCGAAGCGCCGCATCAGGATCCGCCGCCCCGGCTGGACTGGATTTTAGCTTCCGCTGTTCCGAAGGGGCAGCGGGCTTCCATGCTGGTGGAACAGGCCAGCCAGCTGGGCGTTCCGCGTCTGATATGGCTTCATTGCGCGCACAGCGTGGTGCGGCCGGCCGCGGAGGGGGAAAAGATGCGCTCCTGGCGCCGGACTGCGATCGAGGCCGCTAAACAATGCGGTCGGAACTTCGTTTTGGCGCTCGACGGCCCCACCCCGCTGGAGCAACTTCTCGAACACCCGGCGTATAGCGCCCGGGATGTGCTTTGGGCTGATCCGGCGGCCGCCCAGTCGCTGTGGACGTGGTTGGACCGGCATGTGCTGGCCGCAGCCGTCGCTTCCTCCGCGCCGATTCCGGGACCGGTTATACTGATCGGGCCGGAAGGGGATTTCAGCCCCCGTGAACGGGATCTGCTAAGCGGCACGCGCCGGGCCCGGCCCGTGCGCCTGGCCGAACATATATTGCGGGTGGAGACGGCGGCCCTGGCCTGTGCCGCCCTGCTGGCCGCGGTGGGGGATAGGGCCGCACCGGCCCCGGGTGTGAACCCGGCGGCTTAAATCAGGATCGCCCCCCGCGCCACACCCGGGCCGTCGCCTTCAGGCCTTCCCTGGAAAAACCAGGTGGACGGGACACGGCGGGCGGTGCTTCCACCGGCCCCGGGCGCTGCGGGCCGCGCGGGCGCCATGCATGGGTTGGATCTACATGTTTACGTATATCGTCAAACGCGTGTTGCTGATGATTCCCACCCTGCTGGGCATGACTTTCCTGCTGTTCGCCGTGGTCCGTTTCGCCCCGGGCCTGACCACCAGCGGCGGACAAATGAACGCGGGCCTGCTGCAATCCAAGCAGGCCCAGGCCCAGGAAAGCCGCTATCTGGCCCGCCGGCTGCACCTGGTGAACCGCCGCGGTCAGCCGATTGCTCTGCCCCTGCAATATCTGCTGTGGCTGCGCGACACCGTGACCGGCCGGTTCGGCACTTCCCTGGAGTACGATGAGCCGGTGCTGACGCTGATCCGCCAGCGTCTGCCGGTGACGCTGGCGCTGAATCTCATTTCCCTGGTGGTGGTGTATGGGGTGGCGATTCCCGGTGGTTTGCTGGCGGCGGTGCAGCGCGGCCGGTGGTTTGACCGGGTGTTCAACTTCACCGCCCTGGCCCTGTTTTCCCTGCCCCTGATCTGGGTGGGATCGATGGCCGTCGGGTTTCTGGCGAATCCACAGTATCTGGACTGGTTCCCCGCCGCGGGCATTCATTCCACGAACACCTCCAGCCTGACTTTCTTTCAATATCTGGGTGATTATTTCTGGCATGTGGCGCTGCCCGTGGTGTGCTTAAGCTATGGAAGTTTCGCGTTCCTGGCGCAGCAGGTGCAGTCCGCCATGCTGGAAAACCTGCGTCAGGATTACACCCGGACCGCCCGGGCCAAGGGTCTCCGGGAAACCACGGTGATCCTCCGGCATGTGTTTCGCAACAGCCTGCTGCCGCTGCTGACCATTTCCGCCGCGATCCTGCCGGGCATGCTGGGCGGATCGGTGATCGTGGAGACCATTTTTTCCATTCCCGGAATGGGCCAGTTGGCGTATTCGGCCATCCTGGCCCGGGATTTGCCGGTGATTCAGGACGTCAGTCTGATCGTTTCGGCGCTGACGTTGATTTCATATTTGATAACCGATATATGTTACGCCATCGCCGACCCACGGGTGTCGTATGCCTAAACCGTTTTCACTTTTCAGTCCCGGCGGGGGGCTGCGCGGGCGGCGGCAGCGGTTGGGAGACAGGGCGCTTGGCGCAGACGGTGGAATGGCTGAAAATACAACTTAGCTCACCGCCCGTGGCGGCCGTGGAGAGATGGCTGAGCGGCTGAAGGCGCCGGTTTCGAAAACCGGTTCGTGCGCAAGTGCGACGTGGGTTCGAATCCCACTCTCTCCGTTTCCCTGATCGCCCCTGGGTCGTCAGTGGCCATGCCACGAGCGCTTGCCATTCCGGGGCGGTCCTGGAGAACCCCGGCTTGTAGCGCGGTCTGCGGCGCTTTGAGGCGGTGGGTTCTCCGGAGGTTCCGCCCAGGGAGAGCAAGTTTCGTTTCGGGTCGGCCGTGTCATCGGCTATCTGCGCGGCCGAATAGGGTATCTATACTTCGCTCGCCCCCGAATGAGGCCAATCGACGGCGCAGTCCCTTGTACCGCAGGCATCTTGCCTGCATCGCCAGCGCGACAACAGCAGGCGGTATCCCGGCGCACCGGGGCGGTATAGATACTCTTCTTGCCTTCACAAGGATGTATCATTGGTGGCCGCACCGAGTATACGTTATCACGAAAAGCACCAGCGGCATCAGATCCGTGGCGGTCCCGACCAACAGGCCGTGGGTCAGCCCACGGCCCGGATCAACGTCCAGATTGAGACGCGGACGCCAAATGCCGGATGCCATACCGCGCGCACTTAAAGATTGAGACATGGTTGGAAGGCCCGCATGGGGGCGGGCATCTCGCCGCGGCGAGTCGCTCCGCGGCAGCGGTTAAACTGTGGCGGCCTGCCCGATTCGACCCGAGGCCATGGCGGCCTGGAAGGCCGCCCCCCAATGGGCGGTCCGCTGGCCCCGGCCGCGATGGTTTCAATCTTACGTGCCTGTGGTATAAGTGCTGACCGCTGATCGCCGACCGCTTAGTGATATCATCACAATTGACGACTTGGCAAATATCCTGACCTGACGATAATCGGCGAGGTTCTTAATATTCCGGTCCGGTGGTCCGTAAGCGCCTTGTAACCTTTCGCGGCGGAAGTTGTAAGTGGATAAGGGGCGAGGATTCAAAATCGCGGCTTGCATAGCGGATTTACCATGATCGGTCGAATTCTTCGGACGGCTGAGCCTGGCGTGCTGGTCACGCTGAGCCTGGTGGGTCTGGCCGGATGCGGTGCCGGACTGGTGCGGCTGACGTATCCCGCGCCCATTACGCCGCCTAACGCGGCGGCCCAGGGCAAGGCGCTCTCCGTCGCGCGTTTCGCGGACGCCCGCAAAAACAAGAAGGCGGTGGCCGCGCAGCGACTGGCGCTGCAGATCGGGCAGATCGAGCTGAAGAAGCCGAACTCGGCCGGCGGCTGGGTGGCCAGAGCCCTGGCGGCCGAGTTGACCCATGCCGGCTGCCGCGTGCAACTCGTCGATCGGCGCCAACAGGCCCGCGACGCGGTCGTCGTCAGCGGCACTGTGCTGAAAATATTTTCGGACGACTATCAGTACGTCATCCACAGCACGGTAAGGTTCACGCTGACCGTGAGGAAGGGCGGGGCTATCGTCCTGAATAAAGAGTATGAGGGTGATGTCAGCCAGCCGCGTCTGAGCGGGTTCATGTCCACCGCCGACTACGAGAAAGGCATAGCCGCGGCACTGCAGGACGCGATGAAGCGGGCCGTGCCTGACATCATCGCGGCGATGCGTTAGCGCCGTTTCCAGCGCGAAAGGCGGTCCGCTGATCGCCGGATGCTGATCGCTGGAGGCTTAACGGCGTCATCACAATTGATGGCTTGCAATATTTTTTAGCTCCAGTATAATGGCCCGCGATTAACATATATTTCGACCCGGTTGTCGGGTGACGGAGAGCATTAGCACAAGGATGGCCAAGCCGGTTGTGGCGCTCGGGGCAAGGGGGTTGCTTGGGGCTTTCGGCGGATGGGCGTTGCCAGGGGCGGCGGCGTTCGCGGGTTGCCGTGCGTGGCGGTGGAAGGGTGGTCGCATGGGCTTGTGTGCCGCGGTCCACGCCAAGGGCGGAAAAACCGTGGAATACGGGAAACTCATGGCCGCCGAGTGTAACCATTTTCCGCCTTTGCTGTAATTAATTTCAAGGAAGCGTGTAAACCTGGAGATTAGGGTGAAGCCGACGTAAGGAGGCTTTCCATGGGTGTTCGCATATTTTCCGCGGCGCGTTCTGACACGGGTCGCGCGCCTCGGATCGGCCGGGTGCGGGGGCGTGCGTTTATTAAGCGAGTTGTGGCCTCGTTAAACCTTGGCCTGCCCTTTACGGGGGTGGACGCTTGGCCCAGCCGATCTTTCAGGCGGCCGCCCCGTGCCCAGCGCCCCGTCTTTGAAGCCCTCGAGCCGCGGCTGCTGTTGAGCGGGTCCGGCCTGCTTCCCACCGCTGCACTGGCGGCCCTATCCGCCGCCACGCGGTCCGTCACGGTGCCGTTGGTAGCGGGCGTGGATTCCACCACTGTCGGCACGGCGAATCCGGCCGAATCCCCCACGCTACTGCAGCCCTCCACAGACTCGGTCAGTCTGGCCGTATCCACCGATGCTACAACGACGGGCCCCGTGATCGCCAGCGTGAGCCTCACCGCGATACCAATCAACGGACAAAGTTACTACAACTGGGAATTTACGATTACGGGCGGTGGTTTTGGGTCGCAATCGCCCTTCAACGGCGATAGTTCCAACTTGCTGATCTACGACGCCACAGCAGGTTGGGGTGCCGGGTATTCCGGTTCCAACGACGCCGTAACCGCAAATGTCGTCAATTGGTCGGACACGCAGATTCAAATTGACGGTCTGACGGGCGGTTATGGCAGCGGTAGCTGGGTTATTTCGTCAGGCGACGCCCTGACCGTACAGATCGCCAATCCCAGCACCGGCCAAGCATCCAACATTTACCAGGTAGCAGCTCCAGCGCCGCAGCCCGGCGTAGGACAATGGTCAACCAGTTCATTGCCCAGTCCCGGTGGCGCGATGCGCGCGATCTCGGTGGGCCAATACGTCGTCCTCTCGGGCGGAAGTTATTACACAAGCGGCGGGTGGGCTATTAACAGCAGTCTCGAGATATATAACACCGGCACGGACCAATGGTCCGCCACTGTACAGCCAGACGCAACGGTCGGGGCGGGGTGGACTGCGGTCGGCGATGAGCTGATCATCGCTGGCGGCGCGTCATACTCGAACGGAGCTTGGGCTCCGACCGCTGCGGTAAATACCTACAATGTCAGCACCGGCCAGTGGTCCAGCGCACCCGCCCTTTCGCAAGCGCGTTACGGTTTGGCCGCCGGGACCGTGGGCAGTCTCGCAATATTCGCCGGTGGCGCCACGTATTCGGACGGAACATGGTCGCCCAGCAGCGATGTGGACATTTACAACACAAGCACGGGAACATGGTCGACGGCAACGCTTTCGGTAGCACGCTGGTTTATTGCCGCGACCACCGTGGGCGATCTGGCGATCTTTGCGGGCGGGACGGTCAACAATGTTGCCAGCGCCACTCCCAATACAACTGCCGCAGTGGACATTTATAACGCCAACAATGGAAAATGGTCCACCGCCTTGCTCTCGCAGGCGCGTAGCAGCATCGCAGCGACAACTGTGGGCGACGATGCGATCTTCGCTGGCGGACAGACCCACCAAACTGATGTTGTAACGATGGGCAACTGGTTGCCGCCGGGTGTAGGCGGCTACGCCGCCAGCGGCGCCGTAGACATCTACAACTTGGATACTAACCAGTGGACAACCGCCGCTGTGCCACAGGCGGCGGGTGAAATGTCCGCAGTTACTTCCGGCGATCTTGCTTTTTTTGCGGGTGGGGACACAGAATCCGATGCCGCGGTTGGTAACTACACGGGCATCGTCAATATATTTGACGTTACCACGAACCAGTGGTCATTCGCTGAGTTGTCCCAACCACGCTATGGGATGGCCTCGGCGTCCGTGGGCGACCTAGTGATGTTCGCGGGCGGCGAGTATAGCACCGCCGGCAACGCGTGGACTCCCACCAACGTCATCGACTGGTGCAATGTAACCAACTCGGCCGTTCCAGCGATTACGAATGCCACTCCCGGCGCCATTCCGATGAGCGGCGGCGGCTATAATTGGAGTTTTGCTGTCACCGGCGGCGGATTCGGTTCCAACGGCACCGGTGCTGACCTGGTCTTGAGCGACAGCACCGCTGGTTGGAGCACCGATTCGAAGAACGGCGTCACGGCCAACATAGCTTCCGGCGCCTGGAGCGCGACCTCCATCGCCATTTCGAATCTGGGCGGCAACTACGGCACGGGCACGTACTTCATCAATCCCGGCGATAACTTGACCCTGACGGTGGTGAACCCAGACAATAACCAGGTGTCGAATGTTTACGCGTTCCAAGCGCCATCGGTTGGGACCTCGGCAAGCCCGCCAAAGATCACGGGTGTGACGGCGACAGCCATTCCCGTATCGGGCCAGAGCTATGACAATTGGAGCTTCGCGATCCAGGGCAGCAACTTTGGAACGCAGAATGCCTTCAACGGCGACAGCCCCGACCTTTGGCTGGAGGACTTTAATGCATCGTTCAATGCCGGTCACTCATACGACTGGGTCACAGCCGACGTCACCTCGTGGACTCCAAATTCGATTCAGGTCGCCAGCCTCGGTGGCGAGTATGGGCAGCAGGTCAATGAGACCACAAACGTGCTTTCGCCGAACGATCCGCTAAGCCTGCGTGTGGTGAATCCTGGAACCGGCCTTTCCTCGCAGGTATACCAGTTTACGATTTCGCAGGGGCATGAACCGCCGCCAGCTTCTGAGCTCGCGACCACCCAAGTTCTCAATGCTTATGGTTTCAACCAATTGACGACTGATTCAGCCGGCAACGCTTATACCGGCCAGGGCCAGACGATCGCCGTCATCGGCCTTACCAACGATCTAAACCTTTACGCAGATGTGAACGCGTTTGACTACAACATGAAGGCGGCCAATGGCGATAACCTGTATGGCACCTACGGTGGTGCCAGTACCTGGCTGACGGTAACCGACCAAAACGGCAACGTGCTTTCGCCCGGCCAGTATAATCCCGACACTGAAAACTGCGGCAACGATTCGGGCGATGGACTGGAAAACGTGCTTGACGTTGAGTGGGCGCACGCCGTGGCGCCGGCCGCGAAAATCGTCGTAGTGGAGGAAGACAGCAGTGCGTGGGTCGGTTGGACCTGGCGGGGCCTCCCTCAGATTGGCGCATATAGCCCTGTGGATCTAGCGAACGCTGTGAAAACCGCGCTGAACTTTAGTCCGTCGGTTGTGTCGATGAGCCTCGGGTGGCGGGAATGGAATTCGTCCGATTCCCTTTGGGGTGGTGCGACGGAAACATCCCTCGACTCCGCGTTCGCAACGAGCGGTGTCACGTTCGTCGCCGCCGCCGGCGACCAATGGAACACGGTGAACTGGCCGTCCGCTTCAGGCAATGTTTTATCCGTCGGCGGCACGGTGTTTAACGGCCCTTCGGCGACCGGTGGGCTGGATGCTGCGGGCGACTATCCATCCGGTGGTGAGAGCGCCTGGCACGATGGCAACGGTCCCTATCAGGGCACTGCTTGGGGTACCAGCCAGTACGAGCCGCAGCCAAGCTATCAACAGGGCGCCAACGGCCTCTCCGACACCTCCGACCGCTCCACCCCGGACGTGTCATACTGCGCTAAGCCGTACGCTATCTACACCAGCAGCGGCTGGGAGGCCGTTCTGGGGACCAGCGCCGGCGCGCCGCAGTGGGCCGGTCTGATTGCGTTGGCGGATCAGGGGCGTGCAGACGCTGGTCTGCCGACGCTCACGGGAAACGCACAAACGTTGCCCGCCTTGTACACCGCCTCCGCGAGCGACTTCTACCTCAACAGCGCCGGCTCCCAGTACGCCAAATACGGCTATCAGGATGAGACAGGCCTGGGAACCCCCAAGGCCAACCTGCTGGTACCGTACCTGGCGGCTTACTCGGCTGCCCAGTCACCAGCGATATCAGGCGTTGCTCCCGGTTCGCCAACCGAGTTTCTCTGGTACTACAATGATGACCTCACGATCAGTGGCAGCGGCTTCGGCTCGCAGGCAGCTTTCGACGGCACAAGCCCGTACATCGACGTGTACGATGTCACGCAAGACTTCCACGCTGGCGGCACGGGCGATGCTGTTGGCCTGGAGGTGACGAATTGGACCGACTCAGAGTTAACGGTTGCGGGGTTCAGCGGTTGGGCGTATGGCGACTGGCCTTACCAAGCTCAGCCGGGCGATACCATTGAAGTTACCGTAAGCAACCCCGGCACGGGTTTAGTCTCGAATGTCGCTACGGCCATACTCCCCGCTCTGGGCCCAGGCAGCACCACGCCGTCCGGACTGACGCCGACGCAAATGCGGGAGGCGTATGGTCTGGGCGCCTATGGCGCCAGCACGATTAATTTTGGCGGTACGCCGGCTTACGGGCAGGGCCAGACGATCGCTATCGTCGATGCGTACAACGATCCCTACATTGTTGCCGATGCCAATGCGTTTAGCGCTGAATTTGGTCTGCCGCAGTTCGGTACGGCAGGCGGCCCGACGCTTTCCGTGGTCAACCAGGATGGTGGTTCATCGGAGTTGCCGTCCGATGGCGGTAGCTGGACCAGCGAGGAATCCCTTGACGTCGAATGGGCGCACGTCATCGCGCCGGACGCCAATATCGTGCTCGTCGAGGCGAATAGCTCTGCTGGCGACCTTTATACCGCCGTGCAGACCGCGGCATCGTTGAATGGGGTCGTCGCGGTTTCCATGAGCTGGGGCGAGCCTGAGTCGGACCTGACGACCTTGTGGTGGTCATATGAACCGAGTTACGATAAACTTCTGGTGACGCCTCCCGGGCACACGGGCGGCTCCGGCTTGGCGGGTGGAGTCACGTTCCTCGCTTCGACGGGGGACCAGGGAGCGCCCGGCAATTACCCAGCTTATTCGCCCAATGTGGTCGCGGTCGGGGGAACGACGCTCACTGTCAACGCGAATGGCAGCGGCGGGTATAGTTGGGGTGGCGAGGTGGGCTGGAGCCTGGGAAGCGACTCGTGGAATCCAGCGATCGCCGGGGGTGGCGGGATCAGCCAAAGCGAACCGCAGCCAGCCTACCAGAGCGGCAAGACCAACGGGCTAGGTTCTGGGTACCGAACCACGCCCGATGTCTCGATGGACGCCGATCCAGCCACTGGCGTGCCGATCTATGACTCCTACGACTATGGATCAGCGGCACCGTGGATAAATAGAGAGGAGGGCGGTACGAGCCTGGCTTGTCCCATGTGGGCTGGCCTGGTAGCGCTCGTCGACCAGGGCCGGGCGTCTTTGGGTGACGGCTCTCTCTCTTCGGGCCAGACCCTATCTGCACTTTATAATCTCCCAAGCACGGATTTCCACGACATTACCAGCGGCTATAACGGCTACTACGCTGGCCCCGGGTACGACTTGGTCACCGGCTTGGGCAGCCCGATAGCGAACCTCCTGGTACCGGGTGTGGTTAGCGCGACCGCGGTCCCGCAGAGCAGCCAGGGCACGAGCCGGACACACGCTGGCTCATTGAATAGCGGCTACGGGCCCGCCGCACAGGTAGGGGTCCCGCTTGGTCGCGCCGGGGCCGGGGTTGCGGGCAACGGTAGTGCGCTTGCCTTCGATTCGGCGATCGGCTCGGCGCTGGCCCGTTCGACGACCTCGGGCGCCGTCCGGGTCGTCGCGTCGTTCGGCGGTAGCGCATATTGGATCCTGCCAGCGGGGGATTTCTCCGGCGGGCCGATTTCCACCGCGAGCTTCGGCACGGTTTCTCCGCCGGGAGCCAGCCCCACGTCCCGGCTAGCGGGTGGATTGGACGCCAGCCTTGCGCCGGATATTTTAAGGTTGCCGTTAGAGGCGAGGCCGCTTTGAGGGGGCGCCCGGTTGAACGCAGACGCCGGGTTGCTGCCATCATGATTGGTGGCTTGACAGATATCTTGGGGGTCCGACAATGCAGTCGTTCTTTGTGTTGCAATCCGGTTGCCGGGTTATTCATCTGCCGTAACTCTTTCAACCGGTTGTTGTATTTCGTATGGGAGGGAAAGACGGAGTAGAGTTGCTGCGACTCGGCGCGCCGCCTCGTGCCGCGATGCATGGGCAGGCCAACGGGCATGGCGGTCTGGATTTTCGGGGCAAGAGGCGGTTTTTGGGCACACGCGGCGGTTTGATCCTGTCGCCACAGGGTCAATGGCGCTGCGCCAGGTGACTTTGTTGGCGTCTGGCTGATTACCCGGTGGATTCCAGCGAGCGGTGCTCGAATTTAGGGAGTGCGGCGGTGCCCTTCCTTATCTTTTTGCACAATTTGGACAGCGTATTACGGAGGCGCAGCCGCCGCAGGGCCGCCAAGCATCGCCGCGTGGCACGGCGCGGCCCACGTCTTGAAGCGCTGGAGCCGCGCGTGCTCCTGAGCGCATCGGCCGGGGCCGCCGCTGGCCTGTTGGCGAATAACCCGCCGACATCCGCGTCGGTTGTGATGCCGTTGACGGCCGGGTCGCAACAGGCCGGCACTGATGCTCCATCCGTGCCAACTTATTATACGATTCAGGGCTTGGGCATTCCTTCCGACGCCTCGGCCACGTTCGCCACCGGGATGAACGACTCCAACCAGATCGTGGGTTACGCGACTTTTGAGACCTCAACTTCCTCCTACAACCAGGGGTTCGTGTATTCCGGCAACCAATATAGCCCCGTGCCGTTCCCGGGCAGTTCCAACTGGTCGGCGCTCGCCATTAACGCCAGCGGCCAGATCGCCGGCTCCGGCCAAACCGCCGGGCAAAATTACAATGCGTTCCTTTATTCGGGCGGCAGCGGCACCGCAGACACCGGCGGACTCACGGTGGCTCTAGGCTCACTGAGCGGCTCGCTGGGTCTTCCAGTCAGCTACGGTGCGGGCATTGACACCGCTGGAGACGTAGTCGGCACCAGCGGCACCAACGCCGACGCATACCATGCGTTCCTCTTCCCCAACCCGACCGTGTCAAACAACAGCATGACGGATTTGGGCACGCTGGGTGGATCAGCAAGCTATGCCAGCGGAATCAGCCCGAACGGTACCTATATCGTTGGCAGTTCAACGACCTCCGGCACGGGGAATCCATCCCACGCGTTCCTGTGGACCAACGGTGGGACCAGCGGTGTCTCCGGCAATCCTGAAATGCAGGATCTTGGTACGCTGGGCGGCAACGCCAGCACTGCTACCGCGGTCAATGATTCCGGCGACGTGGTTGGCTTCTCTCCCGCCACCACCGGCGGCGATGACCATGCTTTCTTCTACGATGGCACGATGCATGACTTAGGCGACGTCGATGGCTTCGGCACGTACCCCTTGGCGATCAACAATTCAGGCGTCATTGTGGGCTACTACCGTTCGGACTCGCTTGGTGACAGCCAGGCCTTCATCTACGCCAATGGAACCATGACACCACTGGCTTCATTGATTCTGAACAATCCGGGCTGGGCGCTTGAGGAATCCACGGGCATTAATTCCAACGGAGACATCGTAGGGTTCGGGGCCGTTCGCGGCGGCAAAACCGAGGCGTTTTTGTTGACGCCTACCGCGGGGCCAACGGCGTTAACTTGGGATCCAAAGGGCACCGGCGTTGATGGCGACGGCACCTGGAGCGCGAGCGCCGCCAGCTGGGGCAGCGGCACCACGGCCTGGACCAGCGGCGATGTTGCTTCCATCGGCAACGGCGGCAGCGGATCGTACACAATCACTATTGATGACAGTGGCGGCCAGGTTTCCGCCGGTGGCCTGATCTTCAACAGCATGGGCAGCGGCGATTCTTACACAATTTCCGGCACCAGCAGCGATCCTTTGACCCTTAGCGGCACCATCACGCTCGACAATAACGCCACCATCAGTGCCCCGATCATCGCCAGCGGGCCGTTGGTTGTCTCTGGCCCTCATACGCTCACGCTAAGCGGTGATGATTCGCAGCTAACCGGCGGTCTGACGCTTGAGAATGGCGCCACGGTCGATTTCACCACGGCACCCGCGCTGTTGCCAGCCAGCGCCGCCATTACCGTTGGTCTTGGTGGCGGCACCCTGCAATATGCCTCCGGTCTAAGCTCTGCGAATAACCTCACCCTTCAGGCTAACGGTATCATCAATGCCGGCGGGGCCACCGCCAGTAACCCTGTGACGTATTCCGGAACGGTCACCGATACGACCGGCCAGACGTTGACGATTGAAAATGGTGCAGTCAATTTCAGCGGCACCAACAATGGCACGGGCGATTTCACCCTCGGCACGTTGCAGGTTGGTGGGCCTTTGGCGGCGGCCACACTGCAGTTCGCCAGCCCCGCGAGTTTGCCCGCTCCCGGCGCCACGATCACTTTGAATAATGGCGACCTGGCTTACACCGGTTCCACGGCATCCACAGTGAGCATTGGTAATGTTCTGGCGGTATCGGGAACTTCGAATATAATCGACTCCGGCGGTTTCAGCGGTGCATATACGCTCCAATTCACCGGCGACATCGACGGTCCAGCGGCAGCCACACTGCAACTGACCGACGGCAACGTCGAGCTTTCCGGCAACAATGCGGGTTTTGCGGGCACGCTGGAATTAAGCGATACCGCCGGTTCTTCGACCCTGCTGGCCGACTCGGGCAACGCCCTGCCCGGTGGCGGGATCACCCTCGACGGCGGCACATTGGAAAACAACAGCGGCGGCAGCCTGACCATCGGTAACGCCCTGACGCTCAACAGCGGCGGCGGCACGGTCAACACCAATCTGTTGGCTAGCCTCGCGACCGGCGCCATCACCGGCAACGGCGGTTTGACCGTCACCGGCGGCGGGGCGTTGACCCTTGAAAACAGCGACACTTTCACCGGTCTGACAACCATCAACGCCGGTGCGCTGATTGTCGGCTCCGGCGGCACATTGGACGGCACGTCCGGTTTGACGATCGCCGGCGGGGCGACGCTGAATCTGGATAACACTGCTGTTGGCAACGGCGTGATCATCACCTATGGCAGCGGGACAAACCCCAATACCACGATCCAGGGCTACATCGCCAGTGGCGCCATCACCGCGCCGAGCGGCTATAGCGTAGGCTACGCCAACGGCGCCGATGGCGTTGTCAACGGCTTAAGCGCGGGCCAGGAGAAAATCATGGCCACCCTGCCGGGCGATGCCAACCTGGACGGCCTCGTGACCTTGCCGGATTTCACCGCGGTGCGGGATCATTACGGCCAGGCGAATCAGGGCTGGGACCACGGCAACTTCGGCTACAGCGGTGTCGTGAATCTGCAAGACTTCACGGCGGTGCGTGACCACTATGGTAAGGCGTTGAGCGCCACCACGCAGTCGCCGGCCATCGACGCCATTTTGTCCGGCGCCACCACGCCCGGTGGCGCCGGCTTGACCCCGGGCGGCGCGGGCGGTGGCGCGGTCCTGACCTTGACGGCGACACTCGATAGCGCGCCGAGCCTGAATACCGGCGAGACATTGACGCTGAATAACACTGGCACGTTGACGCCCGCTGCGCCGTGCACCGGTGGCGTGGGCCCCACCGGCAATTTGACGCCATCCGTCACTGTCGGCGGATCGATATTCGGCGCCGCATCTGAAGCAAGCTTCGCGGGCGGCACAGCGCCAACCGCGGACAACAGTGAATTTGCCCTACCTCCGGCGATCATTGGCCCAACAGGGCTTTTGGCCAATCCGCTGCAGCCGCCGTTGATATCCGGGGCGCTGTTGGCCGCGTGAGGAGTGAACTGTAATGTGTGGACAGCCTTGGTCGGCCTGGTTATTATGCGCTCCAGCTTTTTCTGGCGCGAAACAGGGGAAATTTTTTGCGGTCAAAGGCGTATTCGGTTCGGGCGCAGACGCTATTGGCCAGGTGGCAACGATGAGGATTATCATGCCCCATTATATGAAAGGGAAAGTGCCATGAAACGTACCCAGAAGAGACTGTGCCTGTTGGCCGCGATGGCCGCCGTTGGTTCCCTATCCCTGCCCGCGATGGCGTTCACGCTGCCACCGTCATCGAGCGATATGACCATAGAGGTGGATATTGCCAGCGGTGACCTAAGTTTGGTTGGCAATGGCACCCAGATGCAGGGGTACTCCGTGTTCTCAAGCACAGACGCGGGCTTGGTGATCCCGGCGGGCTATGAAGGCCCGGTGCAGAAACAATTTCCAATGACCTGGGAGTCGACCGGGGCTACGACTACCGGCGTAGGCGAAGAGGCATCCTCGCCCACTTCACCGCAGATCGTCACCGCCGGCACCTGGGACCTCGGTAATATCTATGATACTTCAAAAGATGCGACCGACCTGGTGCTTGGATGGATAAATAGTAGTGGCACCTACCAAAGCTCGACCGCCAATCCAAGCACAACCACCGTGCAATATGGTATCGCTGTTAACAGCAGCAACAGTCCGGTCAGCGTTTCTTACGACACGTTAAGCATGTTTCAAAACGCCAGCCCCGCGATTCCCGTCAGCCTTCAGTTCACCGGTGGCGGGACACTGGACCTTACGGCCGGCACCAGCACCAGCGGCATTATCACCGGCATCAACATCACCGACACCTCGGGCACGACCGTCAACATCATCGATGCCGGTGGTTCCGGCAACACGCTGACGCTTAGCGGTTCCATCGTCAACGGCACTGGATCCAGCGGCAGCGGCGTCGGCAACACCCTGGTCTTCCAGAACGGCCACTTTGTGCTTAGCGGCGCCGATTTCGGCGGCGTCACTGCTGGCACGATGCAAATTGGCGGTGGGGCCGACACGCCGGCAACTTTGCAGGTCGGCGGCAACAACGTCGCAAACGGTCAGCCCAAAAGTGCCGTGATCTTTCAACTCGACAACGGCACGTTGTCCTTCGCCGGCGGCAGCGGCGGCGCCGGGAGCCCGAGGAGCAATCCCTGGACCCTCCTTTCCGGCACGGGCGTCACCAACACCATCGACGTGGGCAACGAAAGCTCGCAGGAACTCGACGGCGTTATTTCCGGCGGTGGCGGCCTGACGGTCGCCTCCAGCACCGCCGGAGGCACCTTGATTTTGAACCCCCAGAGCGGCGGCAATCCGGCGGCGAACACCTACGCCGGCACGACCACGATTGAGGCCGGCGCGACACTGGAGCTGGAAGGTGACATCTCGCAGTTAGGCGGCGGCATCGTGGATAATTCCGCCCTGATTTTTGAACTAACGGCCAACACCAGTTTTTCGCACGCGATCTCCGGCAGCGGCGCGGTGACCATCACCGGGGCCCATACGCTCACCTTGGGAAGCGACGCCAACACTTACAGCGGCGGCACCACGTTGGAAGGCGGCGTAACAGTTGACTTGGAGACAACGTCCGGACCCGACCTTGGAACCGGTCCGCTGACGCTCGCAGGCGCCACAGTGGTCAATGCGAGCGGCACGAGCTTCTCATCGAACACCGCTATCACCGTCACCGGCTCGACCACCAATACCATCGACGCCGGCGGCTTCGGCACCACCATCACCTGGACCGGTACGGTCAGCAGCGCCGCGGCGGGAAACACGTTGATCCTGCAGGACGGCGGATTTGTCGATAATGGCAGTTTTACCGGCTTTACCGCGGGGACAATTCAGACCGGTAACGGCACGCTGGCCACCGCGGCGACATTTACGGCCGGGCCGAAGGCTAATGGCTTTATCGGCGCCGGCGCCACCATCGCGCTGGATGATGGAACATTTGTAAATGAAACGGGAATCGGGCTGGGTGTCCCCAATAACATTACCATATCCGGCGCCAACAACTTCATTGACGCCGGTGGCCAGACGCTCACCCTGAGCGGATCGGTCACCAGCAGCGGCGCCGGCAATATTCTGGTATTGACGGACGGCACTTTTGTCGACAATGGCGCTAACTTCACGGGCGTGACCGCCGGTACGCTGCAAATCGGCGGCGGGGCGAGCACGCCGACGACATTCCAGGTCGGCAGCGGCGGCGGGCAGCCGACAAGCAACGTCCTGTTTTACCTGGACAACGGAACCATTGACTTCGGCGACAATAACAGCGGCAGCGGTTCCAGCCTCGCCAACAACTGGTATCTTTTCAACGGGACGGGCGTTACCAACACGATCAATGTCGGCACGGGCACGGTCTTTACGCTCTCCGGTGTGATCGCTGACAAAACCAGTGGCGGCGCCTTGACCGTCACCTCCAACGACGGCGGCGGCGAACTGATCCTTTCCGGCGCCAACACCTACAGCGGCACCACCACCATCGGCAACGGCGCCACGCTGCGATTGGAGGGCGACACGTCGCAGTTAGGCGGCGGCATCGTGGATAATTCCGCCCTGATCTTCGCCCCAAGCGCCGAGCCGCCAGCCGGCAACACCAGTTTTTCACACGTCATCTCCGGCGGCGGCCGCGTGGTCCTGGATGCTGGTACGACCGCCACGACACTGACGCTTTCTGGAACCAACACTTACACCGGGGGAACGGTTGTCAGCAATGGAAAGTTGGTCGCGGGCAGCGATAGCGCGTTCGGAACGGGGGCCTTAACTGTCAATTCCGGGACAACGCTTGAAACCACCGGCGCGCAGGCGGGATCGGGCACGACGCTGGCCGTCAACGCCGCCAGCTACACTCAGCAAGCTGATTCCACGCTGGCCCTGCTGGTGGGCAGCAGCACCAGCTACGATTCCCTTCGACTCGGCAGCGGGGCGGCCTCATTGGCCGGCACGCTGGACTTGATCTTCGCCAGCGGCGCCAACCCGCAGGCGGGCCAAAATTATACCGTGATTGGGACGACCGGCCCGGTCACCGGTAATTTCAGCGCCGTGCATCTTACCAACGCGGGATCCCTTTCTTATACGGCCGCCTATGTGGCCGACACCGGCGAGGTTATTTCGCTCGTCAGTACGCCGACGCTCTATTGGACCGGCACGGTGGGCGGAACAGCGCAGGCGGATAACAACGGCAACTGGGACACCAGCAGCGGAAACACGCTGTGGAGCACAGCGCAGACCGGCGGAACGGCTCAAGTGTGGGCGAACGGTGATATCGCTTCCTTCGGCGCGGGCGGGACCAGCGCGGTCACGGTGACGATTGACCAGGCCGGTGTCACCGCGGCGGGAATTACATTTAACGCGATGGGGACAGGCGGTTCCTATACCATTGCCGCCAGCGGGGGAGGCAGCCTGGTTCTCAACGGCGCGGTCACCATGAACGCCAGCGCCACGATCAGCGCCCCCATCATTGGCGGCAGCGTGTTGACCGTCGCCGGGCCGGATACGCTGACGCTTGAGGGCGTCAACACGTATACCGGCGCCACCGCCGTCAATTCCGGCACGCTGGCGCTCGCCTACAACAGCGGCACCAGTACGGATGGCAGCATCGCTGATTCCAGCGGGGTGACGGTTGGCGGCGGGGCCACGTTTGATATCTCACGGATCAATGCCGCCGGTACGTCGATCACCTCGCTAGCGGGCGGTGGTACCGTCACGCTGGGGGCGAAGAATTTGACGCTAACCGACGCCAGCGGCACCTTCTCCGGTATCATCCAGAACGGCGCCAGCGGCAACGGCGGCGTGGTGCTCAATTCCGGCGCCGAAACGCTTTCCGGCGCTAACACTTACACCGGCGCGACCACCCTCAGCGCCGGCACGCTGGCGCTTTCCGGGGCCGGCGGCGTGGCCGATTCCAGCGGTGTGGTTTTGAGCAGCGGCGCGACGTTTGATATTTCGCAAGTTACCACAGGTGCAACCATACTTGGCCTGACCGGACCGGGTGGCACGGTGGCGTTGGGTGGCGAAACCCTGACGGTGAACGTCGCCAGCGGCGCCAATACCTTTGGCGGCGTCATCCAGGACGGCGGCATCGGCAGCGGTACGGGCGGCGGCCTGACCCTTTCCGGCGCCGGCACGCTAACGCTCACGGGTGCCAACACCTACACGGGGACGACCACCATCAGCGCCGGCACGCTGGCGCTGGGCAGTGGCGGCAGCATCGCTGATTCCAGCGTAGCGCTAAGCAGCGGCGGCACGTTGGATATTTCCCAAACCACCAGCGGTGCAACCATTCCTGGCCTGACCGGCACGGGGGGAACCGTCGCTTTGGGCGGTAAAGCCTTGACGATCAATATCGCCAGCGGCTCCGACACCTTTGGCGGCGCGATTCAAGATGGCGGTATCGGCAGTGGCGCCGGCGGCAGCCTGGTGCTTGGCGGTAACGGCACGCTGATCCTCTCTGGCGCGAATACCTATACCGGCACGACCACCATCTCCGGCGGCACGCTGGAATTCACGGCCAGCACCGCCGAGCTGACCGGCAATGTGACTGATAATACAGCGTTGATTTTCGCGCAGGCCGCCAGCAGCGGCCTTTCGGGTGCAATCTCCGGCAGCGGCGGCGTAGCCGAAAATGGCGCAGCGGATACCACGCTGACCTTTTCCGTGACCGAGACCTACACCGGCGCCACCAGCGTCGCTTCCGGCACGCTGGCCCTTTCCGGCGCCGGGAGCATTGCCGATTCCAGCGGTGTGGCGTTAAGCGGCGGGGCCGCGTTTGACATTTCGCAAACCACCAGCGGTGCGACTATTCTTGGCCTAACGGGCGCGGGCGGAACCGTGGCCTTGGGCGGCAAGGCCTTGACGATCAATATCTCCAGCGGCGCCAATACCTTTGCCGGCGTGGTTCAAGATGGCGGCATCGGCAGCGGTACGGGCGGCAGCCTAATCCTATCTGGTGGCGGCACCCTGGCTCTTTCCAGCGCCAACACTTACTCGGGCGGCACGACTCTTACCAATGCCAGCGTGGTCCAAGTGGGCCAGTCCAGCTCTCTCGGCAGCGGCGGCGTCACCATCAAGGGGGATGGGGGTGGAACGATTCAGTTTGGCGCCGCGAGTTTGAACGTCGCCAACAACCTGACGCTCAGTAGCAGCGGAACCATCGATGCCAACGGCTTCGGCGGCGTTGCCGCGGAAACCTATTCCGGCGCCATCACCGGCGGCGGGGGGTTGACGGTTGCCTCCAGCCGCCCCGGCGGCGAACTGATCCTACCCAATGCCAACAGCTACGTCGGCGGCACGACCATTGACAGCGGCGCCGCCATTGATGTGGGCAATTCCTCGGCATTGGGAACCGGCGATGTCATCCTGAACAGCGGGGCGGTGCTGGCCAGCATCAACGCCGTTCCGGCCAACATCAATAACAGCACCGGCATAGCCATTAACGTCGGTGGCAATTACACCATGGGCGCTAATTCCACCCTGGTTCTGGCCATCGCCGGACCATCGACGGACACGGGCAGCTACGACACGCTGAATGTGGCTGGGACAGCCAATTTGCCGAATGGCAACCTGTTGGTGCAGTTCAACCACGGCTACAGCCCGGCCGCCCTGGACAAGTACACCGTGGTCACCGCTGCCAGCGTCACCGGCCCGTTCGCGAACGCCAGGAGCACCGATCCGCTATACACCCTTACCCAGACCGCCACCAGCACTACGGATACCATCGAGGTTCTGCCCATCAAGCCGGAGCTGACGGAAGAGGCGGCGGCGGATATGGGCAATACGAGCGTGGAAACCGGCATCTTCACCAGTGAAACGATCTTCCAGGAAATCGGCGACATTTTTAATGGCGTCACCGGCTTTAACGCCTCCGGCCTTAGCCTGCTGCACACGCCCGATGCGGATCCATTCACCACCGCGCTTAACGCGGCGATGAAATCCACCAGCCAGCAGGCGCGGGATTCTGTGCGGGATCTGGATGTCTTCAATCCCGGCGTAGCGGCTGGAGGCGGGGCGGTGCCGGTCCCGAGCAGTGAATCGCGGAAGAATACCCTCTCCGGCTTTGTCACCGGCGATATCATCGTCGCCGATACCGGCGAAGTGGCCCATTACACCACCGGCGGGGTGATTGCAGGCGTGGATTACAACCTGGCCTCCCATTTGGTGGTCGGGGCGATGTTCGCGTACAACTATACCGGCGCGAAGCTGGACAATATCGGCAGCGCCCTGCGCGACAACGCCTATTCGCCAGGCGTTTATTTTGGCGTGCGGAAGAGCCATTTTTATCTGAACGGCCTGGCCAGCTATACGTACAACGATTACCGGTTGCACCGCAATGTCACCGCGGCCACGGCCAGCAGCAGTCCCTATGGCCACCAGTTCGATTTAGACGCCCTGGCCGGCTACAACTTCCATTTCTTCCGTGGCTTTAAGGCCGGTCCCGCGGTGGGCCTGGGTTACACGCACTTGAATGTTTCCGGTTATACGGAAACCGGCGCCCCGGCGCAGGACCTGACGATAGCACCGATGTCCGTTGATTCCTTACGGTCCTTGCTCGGCGCCCAGCTCGCTTACGCCTGGCGCCTGCGGCCAACCGCCCCGGCGGTGAATTTCACCGGCAACGCCTTTTGGCAGCATGAATATTTAAATGGCAGTCGGGCGATCAATGCGTTCTTCCCCGGCGGCGTGCCGTTTGCCATCAGCACGCCCGCACCGGAACGAGACTCGGCGTTGTTAGGGGCGGGCGTCAGCGGCAACTTGGCGAAGAATATGACGTTGTTCCTCAATTATGAAGCCCAGGTTGGCCAGGAACACCAGATGGCCCAAAGCGTCATGGCCGGCGTGGCGATCGCGCTGAAATAAGTGATTCCCGTTCCAGATCGGCATCGGGATTTCGCCCCGTGGCTCGGCGGCGGTGGGCAGTTGCTTGTGGGGCACGTCGGAGAGTCGCCCCAGGAGACCTTTCCAGCCTGCCAGGCCTTGTGGCGCAGACCTCCGGGTCTGCTGTAGCGCAGGCGTGCCGCCTGCATTGGCGCCGACGAACAGTGATTCCGCTGGTCGGAATAAACCGCCGGTTGGCTTGCCAATGGCTGATTGTTGTTGAATATCGCATGCGGAAAGCTGAACGCCGATGGCTTTTGCCGGGGGTGTTGCTGGCTACCTAAGCGCCACAGTTTCCTGGCTTGGTCACAAAGCAAAGGCCACAATGCAAGCGAAAGAATATATAGGGAAAACCGCTTTATTCTTAAACCATACGGCAGCGCTGGTGTTGCTGATATTTCTGTTTACTGCGAACAGCGCTCAAGCCACCCGTCCATCCGACAATGCGGCGGGCTTTCCCGGGGTAGCCCGCGCCTGGCGGAATGTGTGGCTGGGCTTCGCGCAGGGCGGCGTGATTGGCGAGGTTCGCGTGCAGCGCGGAGCGGCGGTTAAGCGCGGCGAATTGCTCGCCGCGGAACATCATGAGCGCGAAGACTTCGCGGTCCGGGCGGCGGCGCTTAAGGCCAAGAGCACGCTGCAAGTTGCCGCCGGCAAGGCCCAACTCGCGTACGACCAAGTGGTTCTGGCGGAAAAGGAATTTGGTTACCGCAAACATGCGGTCACGAATTTTGAACTGCAGCAGGCGAAGCTGAAAGTGATTATGGATCAACTGTCGTTGCAGCTGGCCCGGCTCAAGCATCAGGCGGATCAGTTGGCGCTGGGGCAAGCCCGGCAGGCGCTGATAGATCGTGAAATTTTAGCGCCCTTCGATGGAGTCATCGACGATCGGCGCGGCCGGATCGGAATGCCGGTGCAGCCAGCGCAAAAAGTGATCCAGTTGGTGCAGGTCGATCCTTTGCGGGTGATGGCGACCGTAGCGCTGGACGCCGCACGGCGGTTGCGGGTTGGACAGACGGGTACCGTTACGCTCGCCTCAGGCGGGCGGCTTACCGGTACGGTGCGGTGGATCGCCGAGGTAGCGGATCCCTCGAGTGCGACGGTGCAGGTGGAATTGCGCGTGCCGAATCCGCGCCATCTCCCCGCGGGCCAGGAAGTAACGGTGAATTTCAATGACCCGTGACCAGAGCAAAGGAGTTCCTTATTTAGGGTCTCTGGCCACTGCGTCACTGGCCCCTGAAGCGTGAGCGATTATGAGTCAGCCGCAGAGTGTGACCGAGTCCCCCTATGTGATGGTGCCGCAGGCGGCGTGGGAGCATACGCAGCAGCAGGTCCAGGCGGCGCAAGAGCAGCAACGGCGGGCGGAACTACACGAAAAGACGCTAGGCTCTCTGGCGGCCCTGGCGCAGGACTTCAAGCACTTCATGGCCCTGGCGATGGCGGTTTGCAACCAGCTCGCCGCGGATTTCGCCGCCGCGCGGGTGACGCTGGGGATACTGAAAGGCCGCCAAGTCCACGTCGTGGCAATGAGCCACACGGAAAAAATCCTGCGCAAGATGCAGGCAGTGATCCTGATTGAGGAGGCGATGGAGGAATGCCTGGATCAGGATTGCGAAGTCCTGGTCCCAGCGCCACCGGATTCTAAATTTCTGTACCGTTGCGCCGAGAAGTTAAGCCAAAGCGATGAGCATCGTTCGGTGCTCGTGCTTCCGCTGCGGCACGGCGAGCTTGGGGGGGCGTTGCTTTTCGAGTTCGCCGCGCCGCGCACACCGGATCAGACCGAACTTGAAACGATGCGCCGGCTGGCGGATTTGTTGACGCCGCGGATCGCGGACGCCTGGCGGCACGAGCGGTGGATTGGCGTAAAACTGGCTGAATCGCTGCGGCGTGGCTTGGCGCTGGCGGTGGGGCCAAAGCACACGTGGGTGAAAGCGGCGGCGGTGGCGATTGCTGGGTTGCTGGGATGGGCGATTTTTGGCGTCGGGACATTTCGAATTCGGGCGCCCTTTCGGCTGGAACCAACTCGGCAGGCCCAGGTGATCGCTCCATTCGACGGCTATCTGCGGACAGTTGACGTTTTGCCTGGCGATGAGATCACGGCTAAACAGACCACATTGGCGACCCTGGATACAGCCAGTTTGCGCGACCAATTGGCCACGGCCGAGGCGAAACGGTCAACCTATCTTAAACAAGAGCAGATCGCCCAAAGTCGGGGCAAGTTCGCCGACGCCCAGATCGCGGCGGATGGGGCCAACGCCGCCGCGGCTCGGATTCGTCTGCTCAAACGGGAAATCCGCCATGCGGATATCCGGTCGGCCCTTTCCGGCGAGGTCCTGACGGGTCGGCTGGAGCGGAAAATCGGTTCGCCGGTGCGCAAGGGTCAGGTGCTTTTTACGGTGGCGCCGCTGAAACCGTTGGTGGCGCGCATCCGCGTGGCGGATGCGGACATTCTTTATATCCACGCGGGCGAAAGTGGCTCCCTGGCGCCGGCCTCCAATCCGGGCATCAAGGTGCGTTTGGTCGTTTCCCGGGTCGATCCGGCGGCCCAGGTGAGGCATAAGAAGAATGTGTTCGATGTATGGGCGCGGTTGATTCGCCCCCCGACCTGGTTTCATCCGGGGATGCAGGGCACGGCCCGCATCGACGCGGGGAAAGGCCATTACATCTGGATTTGGACGCGCCGCCTTATCGACTGGCTGCGGATGAAGTTATGGGTGTAGCGCGATCCCCCACGCCATCGCCGTGGCGATGGCGTGGGGGAGGGATGTCCGGCCAAGGCTTTAGTGCTTTGTCACCACTTAGCTTTCGGGTATCGCGTCCGGAATCCGTTCACCCGCCTAAAGGCGGGTGCTTCGGGTTCGGTGGGGAGTCTGGGGCTCTTTCTCCGACCCGAAATCTATCGTTTGACAACGCGCCAGGGGTGTCAGAGTATCATTAACGCAAACGGAGAGTAACCCAGTTGTTCATTTCGTTCCTACCCAAAATCCCCGCCCTCCGCGTAATCCGCGAATTCTTTCGGTTGCCGGTTCCACCGCGCCCCGCACCCCAAAAATCCGTTAAGTCTTCGTTGCTTCGTGTCAGCTGCCGGCTACAGCGCTCCGGCTGGGGCGCGTGTGCCTTGACGGCACTGGTAGCCGCGCTGTTTGCCTTGGCCGGCTGTGCCTCAGTGTTCGAGCAAGGTCCCCATGGCGCCGAATGGCAGGCTTATGCGGCTGCTGCGGTGGCGCATAACATCCGTAATAATTACGGCCTGGTTTTAGGAAAAGAGGCGATACTGGCCGACCATGGCATACAGGAACTCCCCGCGCCCGGTACCCAAGTGGGGCCATCGTCACAGCCCACCCCCGGCCCAACCACAACCACGGCGTCAACCCAACCCACCATCGCCACGCTGCCCCCTGGCGGCAGGGTTCCCATTTCACTGGCCAAGGCGATGGACGATGCCCTCGGGCATAATTTATCCATCAAGCTCGAATCGTTTTCGCCTCGAATCGCCCAGTCCGAACTGATCCAAGCCGAGGCGGCATTCGACCCGATCTTTTTTGGCGAAAGCGACTGGCAGAAGCAGAATCAGCCAACCCCATACCCGTCCACTATCGGCGGAGTAGGACCCATCGGTTACAACAATCAGGACACGTTCAATAACGACATCGGATTGCGGGGTTTGCTGCCCACTGGCGGCACCATGTATCTGCAAGGAACATCCAACTATTTGGATGTCCATTCCTCTTCCAGCTTGCCGCCGGACATTAATCCTTCCTACAGCAATGCCCTGACGCTGGGCCTCTCCCAACCGTTGTTACGGGGTTTTGGTCCCACGGTCACTTCGGCCAAGATACGCATCGCCCGGACCAACCGGCGGATCGCCCTGGCGGACTTTCGCGCCGGCGTGATCAAGATCCTCGCCCAGTTGGAGGAAACCTATTTTTCATTGGCCAATGCGACGGCCGACATCCGCATCGAACAGCGGTTGATCGCCTCGCTCCAGCAGATCCGATCGCGGTTGCTGGCGCGTCAAGGCATGGATGTCGATGCCGTGCAGATCAGCCAGGCGAATTCGGCGCTGGCCCAGGCGCGTTTCACACTGGCCGGCACGCTGCGCGACGCCCATGATTACTCGCAGCGGCTTAAGGCCCAGATAAACACGCCTTCGATTCCGGTGGCTTCCACGGTGCGGATGGTACCGTCCACACCGCTGTTAGCGGTGCCCATCCTGTTCGATTTGCGCGACGACATTGCCACGGCTTTGCACAATCGGCCGGAATTGGCGCACGATCGCGCCGCGATGGCCCGCGCTGGAATCGATGTGCAGGTTGCGGAAAACGGCCTTTTACCCAAGCTGGACTTGGTGGCCTCGACGAGTTCCATGGGGTTGGCCCCGAACGGCAGTTTCGCCGGCGCGGACAATCGCATGCTCAATGATCCGCATATTGGGTACGAAGTGGGTTTGAAATTGGAAGTGCCGCTGGGCAACCGGGCCGCAAAAGCCGAGCTGGAGCGTCGTCGCTACCAGCGCCAAGGGGCGCTTACTCGTCTGCTGCGTGATGCCCAGAATGTCACGCGCGACATTGTAATCAGCCTGTGGAATCTGGCGGAAGACTGGCAGCAATTGCGGGCGGCTCGACGGCGGCGCGCGGCCGCCCAGCGCGTGGTGACGGGCCTGCGCGTGCAGGAACAATCGGGCCAAAGTCTGACCCCCACGTTCTTGCAGCTGGAGTTGGATGCGGCGCAAAACCTCGCGGCGGCCAGTCAAGCCGAGCAGGCCGCCATTGCCCGTTACGATGTGGACCTGGTGAAGTTTCAGCAGGCCAAAGGCACGCTACTGCGTTTCAGCGGCGTGAAAGTCAGTGACCAGTAACCAGTGACCAGTGACCAGTGACCAGAGGAAAGGGAACACCGTGACCGATAACGTGGCAGAGGGCAGTTGCACGACGGGGCCGGCAGTGCGATACCCCAAGAATGATGGCGCTGCCGCCGGGGGTCCCGCGTATGTGAAGGCTTATGGCTTTGCGCTCCGTGTGGTGAAGACTTGCGAAGACGCGCGCCGGCGAAAGCGCGACTTCGTATTGTCCAGACAGCTGCTCAGAAGCGGGACCTCCATCGGCGCAAATCTGGCGGAGGCGGGCGCCGCCATTTCTGGCATGGAACTGTCGCACCAGGCGTCAATTGCATACAAGGAATGTCAGGAGTCGAAGTACTGGATCAGCTGGATGCGGGATATAGATTACTTGGACCATCAGACGGCGCAGCAACTGCTCGACGCTGCGGATGAAATCGCGCGGATTCTTTTTGCCACGATCCGCACACTCCGCCTGAAATCTGGGTAATTCCATATCATTGGCCACTGGTCACTGGTCACCGAAAATGCCGCGCATTGAATCCATTTTCCATGAATCCTGGCACTTGGTGGCGGGCTTAAAGCCACGCATCCGCAGCGGCGTGGCGATCGTCCGCCAAACGTATCGCGGCAAACGCTGGTATGTGGTGCAGGATCAAGCCAACAACACCCATTTCCGGCTGAACCGCTCGGCCTACGAGTTCATCGGCCTCATGGACGGGAGACGGACCGTGGCCCAGTGCTGGGAGATCTGCCTGGCTCGGCTGGAAGACGACGCCCCTTCCCAACCCGAGGCGTTGGAACTGCTTGGCCAACTGGCGTCCAGCAATCTATTGGAATCCGAGTTGCCGCCGGATGCCGCGTCGATGATGCGGCGCTACCGGCAGCGTCGCAAACGCGAACTCCAAGGTAACCTGATGAACCTACTCTTCCCACGCATTCCGCTTTTTGATCCGGATGCCGTGCTGAACGCCGTGACTCCAGTATTCGGTTGGATATTTTCCTGGCCGGGGCTGCTGCTCTGGCTGGCGCTGTTCGTCGCCGCCGTCTACGCGGTGCTGACTTCGGGCCGCAGTCTCTCCAGCGCGGCCCAGAGTATCGCCACGGTGCTCAAGCCCGGCAACTGGCTGCTGCTGTACCTGGCCTTTGTAATCGACAAAACGCTCCACGAATCCGCCCACGCCCTGGCGTGCAAGAAATTCGGCTGGCGCGAAGGCCGCACGGGCGAAGTGCACATCATGGGGCTGATGCTGCTGGTTTTCACCCCCATTCCGTATGTCGATGCCTCCAGCGCGTGGGCGTTTAAGAACCGCTGGCGCCGGGTCGTGGTGGGGGCGGCGGGCATGTGGATGGATTTTGCCGTTGCCGCGACCGCGGCGATTCTCTGGACGCTGACCAGTCCCGGCAGTGCGGCGAACATTCTCTGCTACGACCTGGTGCTCATTGGCTCGGTCGCAACGGTGCTTTTCAACGGCAATCCATTTCTGCGTTATGACGGTTACTACATTTGCTGTGATCTATTGCAGATTCCCAATCTATTGGGCCGATGCATGCAATATGTCTCATTCCTGTTCCGCCACTATCTTTTCCGTGTGCCACGGGCGCTGGATCCGACCGAAGCCCCCGGCCAGCGGGCTTGGCTGGTGGCGTATATGGTTGGTGCGGTTGTCGTGAGGGTGTTGGTATCGGTCGGCATCTTGTTGTTCCTGATCAGGGCGCTGAACCAATATCCGGCGGCCATGCTGCTGCTGATGGTGATGGCGGCCGCCGGCATCATCGCCTGGGTGGTCGTGCCGCTGGGCCGTTGTGTCTGGTACGTGCTGACCAGCCCGGAACTGCACGGGCGGCGGCCCCGGGCCTTGCTATGGAGCGGCGGAATCGCCGCGGCGGCGATTGTCGGCTTGGGGATGATTCCCCTGCCCCAGCATTGCCGTGCTGAGGCCGTGGTGCGGGGTGAACCGCAACGGAATGTCTACGCGCAGGCGGATGGATTCCTGCACCGTTTTGTCGCATCAGGCCGAGAGGTCACCGCCGGCCGGGACGGAACAGTTCTCGTGCGTTTGACCAATCCCGACCTCTTGACCCAACGCGCCGAACTATTGGCGCAGTGGGACCAGACCCGCATGAAGAGGCTCCAGGCGATTGCCCACGATCCGGCTGAAGCGCAAATTTATGCCCGGCAAATTCGCGCCATCAACGACGAGTTGACCGATGTTAAGCGGCGTATCGCGGACTTGGTGGTGCGCGCGCCGGTGGCGGGTGAATGGGTGGCGGCTGATCTAGATCGGCGGATAGGGGCGTATTTTCATCGCGGAGACCCTTTGGGTGAAGTCGTCAACTGTAACCAACTGCTGGTGTTGGCCGCCGTCAGCCAGGATCAAGCGGGCCGCATCTTTCAGGGGGGATCTCGGCAGGCTCAGATCCGGCCGTTTGGCCAACCGGGTGATTTGATATCCGCCCGTATCGTGCATGAATACCCCGGCGGGGAAACCCAACTGTTTTCGGCCGCCCTAAGCTATCTGGCTGGCGGAGCCATCGCCCCGGCCGCGAAAACGCCCCAGGCCGCCCGGAATCCCTTTTTTGTCCTGGAGTTGCAGCCGACCTCCCCGTGCCTGTCGTGTTTACGGCCCGGCCAGACGGTGTCGGTACGGTTGTCCTTGCAATCCGCGCCGGCGGCCGTGCAGGTGTGGGATATGATCGCCCGCATGATCCAGTGACCAGTGATCAGTGACGCAGAGACCAGAAAAAAGGAATGCCTTATCTTCGGTCACTGGTCACTGCTCGCTGGCCATTGGTCATCATTAAGGAGTTCCTTATCTCTGGTCACGGTTCGCTGGTCACTGGTCACTGCCTATGACGCACATGCCTAAATTGCCGCTTGCGCCAACCTGCCAGCCGACGAATAGCGGTGGAGGCGTCGCCATGTCGAGCGGCCAGCGGCGAAAACGCGCTGCTGAATTTTCGGCGGAGCCGTTGCCGACCGGCCTGGATGCCTTGTGGTACGCGGCCGCTTGCAAACTGCGCGAGCTTAGGCCCCGCCGAAATTACTACCTTCGTCTGGCGGAGCAAGCCCTATGCCTCCTGCCCGCGTTGCGCGATATTTCGGAGGCCGCCCTGCGCGATGAACTGGTCAGTTTAGCCGTACGTTTTCGCCGTAATCGCCAATCTACCGCTGATCGTGTGCGGGCCACGGCCCTGATCGGCGAGGTCGTTCGCCGGAAAATCGGTCTGACGCTCTACTTGGAACAGTTTGCCGGCGGCCTGGCTCTGGCCGACGGCCTGTTTATCGAAATGGCCACCGGCGAGGGTAAATCGATCACCGCCGTATTGCCGGCCGTACTGGAAGGCTGGCGTGGTCGGGGCGTACACGTGGTGACCGTCAACGACTATCTGGCCAGGCGTGACGCCGCACAGTTTGCCGAACTCTACAATTTCTGCGGGATTTCGGTCGCCTATATCCACGCCGAAATGGATGCGGTCGCCCGCGCGCAGGCTTATGCCGCGGATGTCACCTATTGCACCAACAAGGAAGTTTGCGCCGATCTCTTGCGAGACCGCTTGATCGCCCGGGCGGCGGGGAACCGGCGTGGCCATGCCGGCCTTGGCCCGGCAGCGACGGGGCGGGTGCAGCGGGAGTTACATTTCGCCATCGTCGACGAGGCCGATTCCATCCTCATCGATGAAGCGGTTACGCCCCTGATTATTTCCACCGATCAGCCCAACTCCGAGCAACTTGAAGCCTACCATATGGCCAACCGTCTGGCGGAGCGGATGCGGTTAGGCGTCCACTATCAGTTGGTGGCGGCGGATAAAACCGTCGAAATCACCGGCTCCGGCCCCAACCGCATTGATGAACTCCGCCACGACCTGCCCGGCGTGTGGCGCTCCCACCGGCGCAGCGCCGAACTGATCGGCCGTGCGCTGGAAGCGAAACATTTCTACCTGCCGGATGTCCAGTATGTGGTGCGCGAAGGCAAAGTGGTCATCGTCGATGAATTTACCGGCCGGCTGATGCCGGATCGCCAGTGGCGCGACGGCCTGCACCAGATGGTCGAGGCTCGCGAACGCGTAGATGTCCAAGGCCCGCGGAGCACCATGGCCCGCATCAGCTTTCAGCAGTTCTTCCGCGGCTACCCCAAGCTGGCGGGTATGTCTGGCACCATGGCCGAGGTTCGCTCGGAGCTGATGCGCACCTATGGCCTGCCCCTGGTCCGCATCGGTCCGCACCGGCCTTGTATCCGCCGGCGGGAGGGAACCCATCTTTTCGCCGACAGTGAATCCCGCACGCAGGCCGTGCTGGCCGAGATTCAGCGTGTGCATGCCCAGGGCCGCCCGCTTCTGATTGGTACGCGCAGTGTCCGCGCCAGCGGCGACCTAAGCCGGCGCTTAACCGCCCTGGGGCTTGGGCATGTGGTGCTTGACGCCCTGCACCATGAGCAAGAAGCCCATATTGTCGCTCAGGCCGGGCAAACGGCTGTCATCACCGTGGCCACCAATATGGCCGGTCGCGGAACGGACATCCAATTATCGGACGATGTCCGCCGTCGCGGCGGCCTGCATGTGATTGCCACCGAATGCCACGAAGCTCCGCGCATTGACCGCCAACTCGCCGGTCGAGCCGGTCGCCAAGGCGACCCCGGCAGTTCGATCATTTTTGCCTCTCTGGAAGATGATCTGATGCGCCTGCGGTTAGCGCGACTTTCGAGTCTGCTGCGGGTTCTGTGGCGACGTCGCCAACCACTGCCAAACTTGGCGGGCCGCCTGATTCTGCGTTTGGCCCAATTTTTCGCCAGTCATCGCGCCGTCCGCCAGAGACGCGGCGTAACCCTTGCCGATCAATGGCTCGACGAAACTCTGGGCTTCACCGGTGCTGAACGTACCACCGGCCAGATGCAAGGCGCCGTGGCGGTACGAGGCGAGAAACGGTAGTGACCTTCCCCCACGCGTCATACCACAACGTGTGAGAGTCCATCGAAGCTGGCAAGCCGTGGGGGGGAGCGGAGCACAGGGGCATCCACGGCTTGTGTCTCCGGCGCCCGCGGCTGGTAGCCCAAAGTCGAATGGGACCGTACCGGCCGCAGGAGGATGGGCGCGGATAAGCATACTGTCGAGAAATAACACCTGTACAGCCGGCGGCCAGCTTTCCGGCGAACGTTCGAACCACGCTCGCCAGATACCGCCGTTTTGCCGGCGCCGAAGTCACTGGTATACCGCGTCCCAAGCAGCAAAACGGGTCGGCCAATCCCCCCACGGAATACCCGTCCGGGCAGGGTACAGTAGGGCTTCGACAAACGGGCGGTCACTGATTTCCGGGGGAGCGCCGGCACGCGATTTGGCTTGGCCGATGAGGGCGTCGGCTCTACGGGGGTGCCGAGGTTCATCACATGCTGAACCGCACGGCGGAGCGGCTGGCGCGGGTCGCGCACGACGGAACTATTGGCGTGCCCGTTTCGCGCTCCGATCAGTGTGGCCTCCTTTGGTGGGTAGGCGTGCTGCGGCACAGAGGGCGTGTGGGGCCAGCCATCGGGAGCGATGCTGTGGTCTGCGAAGGCGAGCAGCTCCGGCAGCGACCATTGGCCAGGTCCGAGGTTACCTAAACGTGCACATGACGACTGGGCGTCGCCCCTTTCCCTCGGAGTCTCTGCCCAGCCTCATTGCTCGGCCCCGAGACGGTCAATGGCGGACCAAGACGCAGTGACTGGTTGCGACAGAGGGTGGACCGCCTATAAACCAATTGCCGCGGATCACGCCGCCATCCGTCCAGGTCATGCGAATCCCGCCGGAGTAGTTGGCAGCCAGTGTGTTGTCCTTGATCACGATGCCGCTGTTGCCCATGGCGCCGGCGTTGGGGTGCTGGCATCCATAGACCGCGCCGTGTACGTAGATCGCGGCATTATTGCCACCACCCTTTCCGTTGTGGCTGAGGGTGTTGCCCTCGATGATCACGTTATGGCAGTATCCGGCTTCGTACCAATGCACGAGTTCAGGGCCGATACATATGCCCGCCATACCGCAGCCGCGGATGGTATTGTTGAGAATAATCCCGTTATTCGCCTTGGCAATTATGCCACGGGATCGCGTATCTCCCAGCCAGCAGTCGATAATCCGATAACCCTGGCCGCAGTGGTCTGGGTTGGTGACATCCGCGTCCGCAGGGACGGCCAGGCTACGGTCCAGCGTCACGGTGACGGTGTGGTTGCGGTGGCACTTGATAGAAATCACCCGGGCAACAGCGAAGAAACCGTGCGTATCGGAAATTTGTATAGGTTCACCGACCCGAAGATCGGCGTGCATATACGGGCGTGCCACATGCTCCCGAACAGTTAGATTTCGGCCCGACCCAGCGATCACCTGCTGGAAGAAACCATGAATGGCAATGCAATCGTCGAGGAACACGCCCCGAAAAACACAATGTTCGACACTCGGCCCCGGCTCAGCGCCGATACTGTGAAAGCCGTCGGCCTCGTTGGTGACCAGCGGGGCTTGCCGTGCGCCTGCGGGCTTGGGTCCCGGAACCCAGCGGTCATCGAGCAAGCGGTTTCCGCCGCCGTAGTTCTCGAAGATCGGCGCAAAGTCGTTGCGCATCAGTGTGACGCCCCGCACCGTACAGCCTCGGCTGTGATCGAGAAATATTTTTCGTGGCCAATTACCGTATCGCGAAACCAACCAGTCGCCGACCTTCAACGGCAGGCGGGGATCCTGAAAGGCCACGCGCCAGAGCCGGCTCCCGAGCGGGGTAACCCGCCCCCACAAATCGGGCACGCCACGGCTCAAACGCCTGGTTTCGCGATCCACCAAGTTGAACAGGACTCGGCCCTTGGTGGTCGCCTGGAATTGGCTGGCCGGGAATCCCTTGGCGTGGGCGTCCGGGCAGGGGTAGCCGGCAGCGCAGCGCCAGTTACACGTGAGCCCGGCCTTCGTGTTGTGCACCGCGGTAATCTTGCCCTGGTAGAACGTGAGGCGGGTTTGGATGATGGTCAGCCCTTCGATGGTCACGTGCCGACAGCGATCCAAACGGAAGCAGTCCCCGGAATCGGTTGAGCGCATGACCAAAATGACGTGATGACCCCCAATCACAACGTGCCGCCAACGCACCAGGTTGAATACCGGCTTGTTGGCGTTGGCCGTCTTGGGCAGCCGGTAAACGCCGGGATTGATCTTAATGTCCACCGCGCCGTGGGCATGTACCTCGGCCAACTCGGTGGGAAGCTGAGCGGCGCGTGCCGGGTTCCCGATTGATACCACATACAGTGGCTTCGTGCCGGTGGCCTGCGCCACCGGCACGTGAATCGACGCCCATACCAACAACAGGCCGAGCGCGTGCGCGGAACGGTGCATCCGCCAAACGGTCATGATGGTCTCCATTTAAACGCCTGGTCGGCCTCTTCACGGTTTTCCGCCATGGTTATCTGATTGATTTGGTCCTTGGCCTGGCGGTGTACGTTCTTGGGTAAATAGTTTAACACGTTCGGGGTCTCGTGCGTCCAGCACCGCTGCGGCCTGGTGGCGGACAATTCCTGCAGTCAGCTGACGCATCACCGCCGGATCAGATATTGTGGGTTGTAGGAGATCGCCAGCTTCAGCCCGTGCACCCCGGGTGGAACCACCACGGTGCGGGTCTTCGTGCCAATGTAATTGGTGACCCGCCAGCGTCCGGATTGCAGCGGCACAAAGACAGCGCGCGGCCCCTTGCCGATTTTCCACACCACGAGGCGTTTGCCGCCTGGACCAGCGAACCGCAGGATATAGTCGTTGGATTGGCGGACCTTCAGACGCCCAGTACAAACACAGCCGTGCAATTGGCTCGCCAACGTCTTAACCGCCAGATAAGCTGGCTTGGGCGTGTAGACGGGATCGCGGGCAGGGTGGTAAGCGAAATCCACCAAGCCAAAATTATCCTCGCGGTTTGCGGGATTGGCGCCGTCATTGTGCCAGTCATAGTAGATGGACAGCGGAATCTTCCGCCACAGATTCACCAGCAGCTCGCGCGCGACGTAGCGGGCCTGGTGGCCATTATTGCCGCGGTACCAGGTGCTGCTATAGCCCCATTCGCCGGAGAGTAGGGGAATCCGCTTGCCCGGCGGGGCGTATTGGGTGATAAGCTTACGAATGGCGGCATAGTCGCCCACCACGCTTTCCGGGCCGCCCAGCCGATAAGGATGCACCGTAACGGCGTTCCAATACTTCAAGAGGCCGGCCTGAAAACAGCTCCGCAGGAAATTCAGATGCGGCACGCCCGCCAAGGCCGGCCCGACGTAAAGCTCCTGCGGCGCCACCCGTCGGATCGTCTTGCCGACATCGAGCGCCAGCCGGGCGTAAGCGGCGGCCGTGGACGGCCAGCGGCTGAGTCGGATGTGGAATTCCTGCCAGCGGCCAACCGTGGGATACGTGCGGTAAAACTGCAGCGTTTGCCCCGTGTGGTCCGTGATTCGCACCAGCACGGTCTGCGGCGCGACCGACCGGACCTCGAAGCGCAGAACCCCCGGCCCGCGGAGCCGTAGCCTGGTTGTGGCGTCCACATAGTTGCCGCCGCCGGAGAAATTGTAGGAGAAGACACCCGCCCGTTGGCCATGAACCTTGGCCAGTTTGAAACTCCCCTTGGCGCCGGGAAATTCCGCGCCGTTCCAGAATTTCCAGGACCGCCCTCGGGTGAAGAGTTTCAGCGTCGCGGGCCTTCCCTTTCCGGCTGCGAAACTGGCGCTGGAAAAGTCCAGCGTGCCGGCGAAGTTCCCAAGGCCCGGGCGCACGACATTGAGGATGCCGAAGGCTACGCTGGTGGTCGGAAAATGCAGGACACCATCGTCGGCACCGCCCCAGTGGCCCATCGGCCCGCCGGTGCCGCTACTGAAGGAGCCGCCATTCGGTTCATTCCACATCTCCCACACGATGCCATGGCCTTTGAAATGCCGCACCGCCGCGGCCACCCAGCGGCAGAAAGCGTGGCGAGCCGCCGGCGTGGTCGGGGCGTGGCCATGTTGATACAGCGGATTGCCGTAGTCCAGTATCCATAAGGCCCGCATGTGGTGGCGCTCCAGCGCCGCCAGCAGACGGTCATAGGCGTGGAAATCGTAGCGGCCCTTGATCCGCTCGGTTGCGCCCCAGGCAAAGTCCATGCGGATCCAACGGAAGCCGGCTGCCGCCAGCATCCGCATCTCACCGGGCCGGGGGTTGGTGAAATGGATATTCACTCCCAGGGAATCCGGCACCTGCGCCATTCCAATCCGCCCGATGGGCCAATCCGCCGCCCAGGCTCCGGCGCCTGTCTTTGCCGACGCCGCACCACCAGCTACCAGCAGCGCCAAACCAACTACAAACATCAGGGCAAAACGCTTCATGTGTGACTCCTTGCGAAACTCAGTAGACATTCATCCTTTCCGTCGTTTTGGTTTAACGCTTCCTGATTGGATGCGTCGGCCGGGTCGTGGCCACAGCAATCACCCGCTCTTGGTCGCGTACCACATAGCCCCAAAGTCGCCGCGGGCGACTAAACTGCAGCGCGGGGGCAGGCCTGGGCCTATGAACGATTACGCGCTATATTATTTGTCTCTGCTTTCAGGAATGCGGGGGCGTACGGCTGGCGCACCCGTTATTTTCCTCCGTGCGCTGCCGGCGCGCCGGAATTAGCCTTTTGTCCGGTCAGCGCAGGGCTGACGGCGGCCAATTTCTCCGGCGCGCCGCGAGCCATCCTCACCACGCCCAATAGCCGCTGACGGCGGACTGCGGGTTCACCGTGCGCACCGGCACCATGCAGGTGTCAAACGGAGGAGCCAAGGTTTCGATCCCCTGCAGCGCTCCCATGCCGCCTGGATACTTCATCGGCACCTGATTGGTGTCCGTGGTACCGTTCACCACGCCCGTGGCGGTGGTGTAGGTGAAAATATTGTCGCCGTTTTCACCCACATAAGGCGAGGTTTCCCAGGTCACGTGATCGTCGCCGAAGCCGACATTCTGGCCGTCGCCGGCGTGATTGCCGGAGTTGTAAATGTACGGGCCATAGGTGTTGGCGGTGGGCAGGGTGGTGGTGATGCGTAGGTAAGTTCCCGTGTTGTCACCGTTGCCCGTGAGGCCGGTTGTCCCATCATCGCTTTCCGGCGCCATATCGCCAACCAGGGGAACCTGCGTGTTGGCGCCGTTCGTGGTCCACCACTGGCCGGGCTGGCCAAGCTGGCCGGAGGCAGAATGCCACGGCCAGGCGAAGGCGAAGGAGTAGCTTTCGCCCTGGCCGGTGGTGTTTGTGATCGCGAAGAATGCACCGTTCGGCGGCGAGGTGGAACTGGCCAGGCCGGGTATGTAGCCGAAGTTGCTGACGTACTCATTGGAGGCGCCGTTTACGTAATATTCCGCCGAGGGACCGGCGGCGCCTCCAATTGGATCCGACGGGCAGATGAAGCTCGCCGGGGTGGTGTAGCCCTTGAGCACCAGCAGCCACATGGAGCCTGTGGGAGAGGGCCAGCCGAAGACCGGGTTTGTGTTGTTCGGCTCGTACCAGGCCTGCGCGGCCGCCACGGCGGTGGCACAGTTCGCCGGCACGTAGGCTGGGGCTTCAGCTGGCGAGTTCTGGTAACCCGGTATGCCGGAGGCCAGCAGCGTCGCCGGGAAGGTTCCGTTGTTCGATTGTGCGTAGACCACCATGGCCTGGATGATCCCCCTGACATTCGCCATGCATACCGCCCGATTGGCCAGTTCGCGGGCCTTGGCTAACGCAGGTAGTAATATAGATATGAGAATGGCTATTATCGATATCACCACCAGCAGTTCGATCAGGGTAAAGCCCAAGGCGCCCCGGAAACGGTGTCGCCACGACCGGAATCCCGCTCGGCTGACCAGGGATTCCAGGTCACCATAGGCGCCCAGCCCCCGGGCCAGGCTCAGCACCATGGAATTCAGAAACAGGGCCACACAAGCAAGCAGCCAGGTAACGGGGGACAACCCGGCCGCGATTACGGATTGGATGTTTTGGTACGCTCTCATCGTAATCTCCTTTAAAAGAGAGCCAGTATTACCAGTTTCCAGGGTTAAGTTGGTCGCCCTGGCGACTCCGCGATCCGTTTTCCGTGGGCTAAACATGACAGACTCCTTTGAAAAAAGGGGACCAATCTTGCGGCTCCCGGCGAACGCCGCCCGGAATTCCGCGAACAAACCACCGTCACGAAGATGTAAATCCTGCCGTGCCATAAGGCACCTCCCTTTTTAAACGCCGCGCGAAAAGCCGGCCCCGGATCACTCGACCCGGTGCACACCCACATCCGCCGGGACGGAACTAACGAAGTTTTCGGTGTTCAGTTTTCAGTTTTTTTCCTTTTACTTTTTCCCTTACGGTTCCCTGCTCCCTGACCGCTATAACCTAAAACCTGTCTACATCGGTTCACCGCGCTGAAGCGCGGTGCTTGGAGTTCGTCTTTTTAGCGTCCTTCACCACAGACTACCTGGTTGCACGAATCGAGGGAGAAAACCAACGTCATCCGTGCCATCCGTGTGATCCCCGCCGCGGCGGGTAAACTGTGGTTCTGGTGTTTCGGGTCACCCGCGGCTCATCATTCCTCTTCCGCGGGGCCTTCGGGTGCTCCATTCTCGTTCGGTTCACCGCGCTAAAGGTCGCCGTAGCGACTCTTCGACGCGGTGTTTATGATTCCTTATCTCACGGTCGCCCTGGCGACTAAACTACGCCGCGAAGGCCGCGAAAACACCTTTTTAATGGTCCCTTAAAACTCTTTCCGAGTTCACTTCGCTGCAACTATTGCCCCCGGGTTCTCTAATTCGTCCTTCGCGCTCTTCGCGGCTTCGTGTGAGCTTTCGTGCGTGGTTTTGCCACGGCACTATCTTTCAATCGCGGCGGCGGGTGGGGCCCCGCCGGCTACGCTCCCTCGTGCCCGTTGCGGCGAATCGTCCCCCTTCGCGTGTTCCCCGGTTTCCCTTGCCCGCGGTTGGCTATCGGGATCGCGTGCGTTATCCGTCGCCTCCGTGCCCTTTGTGGTGCAATCCCGCGCCGCACCCGGCGCCGGCCCTGTGGATTCGCCGACAAGTACAGCCAGATCGGCGGGTTGGACCAGCTTCGGTCCCCTCCATGGCTCGGTGCGTTTTGCAAACCACTCAAAGAAAACCTCCAGGTACGGCCTGGCGTCGACGGGTTCCAGCACGGTTAATGAGACGTATTGGTAGCGTTCCAACCCCTCGCCTTCCACCGCACAGACCGACACATCCTTGCCGACCTCCAGGCCGTGCTCGCGTAGGGCTCGCATGGCGCCCGTTGCGGCCGCCCCTGTGATGCAAACCAGCGCGGTAGCCTTGAATTCACCGCTTTCCAGCAGCCGTTTCATCACCGCATACGCGTGCGGCGTCGGATGGGTGTAAGATTCCACCGGCTCGTCAATGACGCGGCCATCCGCTTTCCGCAGCCTCTGCCATAGCCGCCATTGTTCGAGCCGGCGGACCACGCCCGGGGAGGCCGGCTGCGTGTTCAGGCAGTCAACGTGGCGGTGGCCAAGGGCATACAGATGTTCCCCCAAACGGCGGATGAACATGGCTGGAAGCAGGTCCACGGACGCGATGCCCTCGCGGCTGAGGTCTTCGTCCAGAACCACCAGGTGGCGACAGCGTTTAAACTGCTCCAACACCCCTTGGGAAATCGGCTCGCAAGACGGTATCAGGAACACGCCGTCAAAGCCGGCCAGGGTCCGGGGAATGGCCGGGTCATCCCAATGCACAAAATCCACCACCCGCGCCAGGGCGTTTTGACCGGCTGCCACACGTTCAATGGCAAACCGCCAATTTTCAGAAACCGCCGAGCTAAACGCCGGCATCAACAACGCCACCTGCAACCCGTTGGATAGCGTTTGATGCGCCCGGTTGAGTTCGAGTTTTCCGTGCGGTTTGCGGACCATCAAGCCCTTGCGGACCAAGTCCAACATGGCCAGCCGGGCCGTCGTCCGCGACACGCCAACTTCGGCGGCCAACTCTGGTTCCGTGGGCAGGCCGTTGGCCACGTAATCACCCCGGCGAATACGCTCTTCGAGCATATCGACGATACGCGAGCGTTTCGTTGCCGTGCCAGTTTCACGTTTATTTTCCGGCATAATAATCATCAAAAATGCATTTTCACAAAATACAAACTATAAACGATCGTCCAATACATATACTATACGGTATAAGTTTTTAAAAGTCAAGTCAACAGGATCTACAAGACACTTGGGCACGTTCAAGGGTGGATGAAAAGGATCACCGACCCGTGCTGCCGAAACCGCCGGCGCCGCGGGCGGTGGCGGATAGTTCCGTGCCGTCAAGCACCTGCCATCGCAGATGGGTCACCGGGGCCACCACCATCTGGGCAATACGCATTCCCCGCGTAATGGTGAAAGGCTCGGAGCCAAGATTGATCAACAGCGCCATCACCTCGCCGCGGTAATCAGCGTCGATGGTGCCCGGGGCGTTGGGTACGCTGATGCCGTGTTGAAGCGCCAGTCCCGACCGGGGGCGGATCTGCGCCTCGTATCCGGCCGGCAAAGCCATCTTAAAGCCGCAGGGAACGGCCCGGCGATCCCGTGGCCCCAGCAGAAGCGGCGCGGTGATCGCCGCCCGCAAATCCATGCCGGCGGATAGAGCGCTCTGATAGGCCGGCGGTTCCAAACCGCGGCCATGCTCGAGCCAAACCAATTCGGCGGTGACGCGTTCGGTGGGGCCGGATTCACCAGAAATGAGCGGTGAAGATAGAGGCATCGGGATTCTCCTTGGAGGTCAAACTCCGGTGCGGGGTCGGGTTGGGGCCAGTGCTCTGTTCACCACTTAGCTTTCGGGCGCCACGGTCGCCGCCATTCACCGGGTCGCCGCGAGCGACTCGCCACGGCGACCCGAGAGCCAGTGCTTCGGGTTCAGTGGCGGGGCCGGGGCTCTTTTGCCAAGCAGAAATTTATCGTGTGAGAAAACAGTCGTGCACGCTTATGACGAAACCAAGGCCGTCCAGCGGGAAAAGACCTGCCCGGCGTATTTTTCCAGATCAATCATATACGCTGGCGCCTGCTTGAGGATATTTTCACCTGAAATCCGGCTTTGGCCCAGTTCCTCCCGGAACGTGGTTACCATGCGGATAAGTTGCGGGCAGGTGACTTCCAAGTGGCAGAGCAGACCATATGCGCGGCTGCCGTGCCGAAACCCCTGGCACGCGGTCAGGTCGGAGGACAGCAAGGCGGTGCTGCCAAACGGGCACTCAAAAATATCGCCGTGCCAATGCAGCGCAGTGAAACTCGCCGGTAGTTCCGCCAGTAAGGGGTCGTCCGCGGCGGCAGGGAGTTTGCGCACCGGATACCAGCCGATTTCCTTCGTCGGCCCTGGAACCACTTTCGCTCCGAGCGCCGCGGCCAGAAGTTGACTGCCCAGACAGACGCCTAAAATGGCTTTCCCGGCGTGGAGGCCCGCCTCAAGCAGGCGCAGCTCATCCCGGATAAAGGGATAGCGGTTTGATTCGTACACACTCATCGGCCCACCCATAATGATCAGTCCGGCATAGCCGTCCAACGTCCGCGGCGGGGTTTGACCAGCAAAAATTTCGCAGATCTGCGCGGACAAACCCGCGGCGGCGAGCGCACCGGAAATAGCCCCGATGGTTTCACATGGAACGTGCTGAATGGCCAGAATCGGTGGTGCGGGCATGTTAACTCCTAAGCCTGCTCGTCATCGTCTGTATCATCTTAAGGTTTATTCCGGGCGTCTGTCCAAACTGCCGCTGGGCCAGACCGGCGCCTTCCTGCTGCGCCGCGCGGGGTACCCCGCTGCACGAAAGGGGCGAACTGGAAGGCGGGCGAACTGGAAAGTTCGCGACACCGCGCGCACTTGAAAATTGAGACATGGTTGGAAGACCTCCAGGGGATCGGGTATCTCGCGGCAGGGAGTCGCCGCGCGGCAGCGGGTAAAACTGAGGCGACTTGCCCGACTCGGTCCAAGACTGGCGGCCTGGAAAGCTGTCTCCGAAGGGGTGGTCCGCTGGATCCGGCCGCGATGGTTTCGACCTTACGCGGCGGTGGTCTCGTTCGCCAAATCGGTCAGCCACCCCGGCGGCGGCGACCATGCACTGGTTCATCGCTGTTGGCTCGGTTATCTTGGAGTGGGCCAGAAGTCTGTAGACGGAACCATGATGACCCAGCCCCAGGTCTCGTCCGAGCTGACCGTTGCGCCGTTGCTGCAAGATTTCCCGTCGTTGGGCAAAAATCGTAACTTCATTTTGCTTTGGTTGAGCTATGTCGTGTCCGCGCTGGCCGATCGCGTGCACTGGCTGGTGATGCTCCAACTGCTTTGCATCGTTCTGTTGCGCCAGCACCACATCGGCTCCCAGCAGACCGCCCAGTTGAACCTGGCGATGTTTCTACCCTTCCTGGCCGTGGCTCCGCTGGCCGGAATACTTTCCGACCGTTGGCCGCGGCGCAGCATCATGATCACCGCTGACCTGGTTCGCGCTGGTCTGGTGTTTCTGGCCCGCACGGTGCTGTTGGCGGGCGCCGCCGGGCATTGGCTGCCCCTGACTACTCTGCTGATTCTTTTGTTTGGCTCGGAAATCATCCTGTCGAGTGTGGGAGAATTCTTCTACGTGGCCCGTGCCGCCATTTTGCCCAATCTGGTGCATCCACGGCAACTGCTGCAGGCCAACGCCATGATTACCACCGCCGGGACGATCTTTTCGCTGCTCGGGTTCATCGCCGGCGGGGTGTTGGTCGCCTGGCGGCTCGATTACGCCCTATACGTCGATGGCGCGGCTTTCCTACTTTCGGCCGGCGGCCTGGCGCTGATGCGCCCACCGCGGCCGTTGACGGCCGGGAAACCGCTGGGCGAGCCGGCCTCGCCGTTGGGCGAGCCGGCTGTGGAAAAGGCTGCGGCGACAGCCGAAGGCCGTTCAACCAGCCCAGGCAAACTGTGGCGCGATATCGGGCCAGGCGTGGCCTATTTGCGGCGGCATAAGCGGCCTTTTCAAGTGATTGGCCTGGAGATGGTCTTTTTCACAATCAGTTCCGTGGTGTTCAACAGCCTGCCGAGCATTTTAACGCAACGTTTTCATTTACCTCCACAGGATTTCGGAATTTTTATGGGGCTGGCGGGGGCGGGGATGGTGGCTGGCGCCGCGGCGATCAGCCAGGCGCGGCAGGGTATTCCGAAAGAGCTGGGCATTGCCTGGTCCACGGTGCTGATGGGCGGCAGTCTTCTGCTGGCTTCGTGGGCCAGCCACTGGGAGATGTTGTTGGCCTATCTGGTAAGCGGGGCTTTCTTCGGCGCTATCATGTTCAGCAGCGTGGACACCCTGTTGCAGCGCGTGGTGCCGGATTACGTCCGTGGGCGCGTGATGGCGGTGCGCGATATGGCCACCACGCTGGGCCTGGTGATGATGACCGTGCCCCTGGCGATGTGGCCGAATGTGGATGCGTATGTGCACGATCTGGTGGTGGCGACAGCCTACGGAACGGCGGCGCTGGGGGCGGTGCTGGTCGTCCTTTACATGCGCCGTCAACCGCTGCCCCTGCGGCAGGCCTTCCTGCTGCGTCTGATCTCCATGTATATAAGATTCTGGCATCGCTGGCGGCTGGCCGGGGCCTGCCGCATTCCCGCGACCGGTGCGGCGATTGTGGCGGCCAACCATACCAGCACCCTGGATCCGCTGCTGCTGCTGCTGGCCAGTCGCCGCCGTCTGATTCGTTTCATGGTGGATCGCGCTTCCTACCGTCTGCCTGCCATTGGGCCGCTGGTGGCGTGGTCCTGCCGCCTGGACGGCGCTATTCCCGTGGACCGCAGCGGCCATGATCCGGTCGCCGTGCTCGCCGCGGTACAGGCGCTGCGGGAAGGCTCGGTGGTGGGCATCTTTCCGGAAGGCGCGCTGAGCGTGGATCACGTGCTGCGCGCGCCGGAATTGGGCGTGGCCATGCTGGCCCTGCTTTCCGGGGCGCCGGTGGTGCCGGTGTATATTCACGGGACCCGTCGGCACCGGTCGCTGGCGGACGATTATTTCCGCCGCGCCAATGTGCGGGTGTATTTCGGTGCGCCCCTGCGGTTTGACGAATGGCGCTCCCGACATAGGGAGCGTGAAGTATTGCAGCACGTCGCCGAGACAATCATGCAGGCGATCATGAACCTTAAACGCCGCGCTGAAGATGGCGCCCACGCGCGTTAAAATCGGCCCAAGTTATGGAACACGTGCACGTAGGTCAGCAACAGATAATTGCGATGTCGGTACTGGGTAATCCGGCCACTGACGCGAAACGTCAGGGGGCTGACCCTCGCGCCGGCCCGTCGGCGCATCACCGCCAGCAGGCGGCAGGGCAACAGGATCAACGTGGCGCCGGGTAGGAGATGGTCGGGCGCGCGCAGTTGCAATAACCAGTCTTGGTCCGCCGGATTGTAGAGCAGACGACCGCGGCGATTCCATAAATAGCTTTCTTGCGGCCGCGCCGGCCATGTGAGCGGCGCTCCAGGCACGGGCGACGGCAGAATCGCCTTTACCCGTGTGGCCGCTCGACTTGGATTCATTGCCGCCAGCGGCCGCTGGAGGTGGTGCCTAAGGAGGCTTCGTAGCACCCCCTCGGGATTTCCGGCGCTGGCGGCGCCCATCTGGATTGCCGGGTGCGGCCCCGCACGGACGGTCGATCTCCGTGGCGTCCAGCGCCAGCGAATGTTGGCCGAAGGCAAAACGTAAATTTTCCTCCTATAAACCAGGACTTGGCCGTCGATGACAAAAATGGCGTGGTGGCGCCTGGACGCGGCAGTCTGCATGGCGGCGAGGGCCAGACAGGGTAACAGTCTTACCCGCGGCGGCCAGCGCCGCGGAGGCAGGATAAACTGGAAACGCGCATACCGCGCCCCCCGCGCGGGCACCAGAAGGCCCGCAGCATGGACGATCATCATGCCTTCACGCAGGGCTGGCGGCGAGGGGATCGGCCGGCTTGCCGTGGCGAGCCGGGAGGCTGCGTTGGTTCGCACGGCGGCCACCGGCAGACCGCTGGCCCCGCCGGAGGCGGGCGGAACTTTAAGAGGTTGGACCAGAGTTTCCGGGTGGGGGTGGGCGGGGAGGTTCGCCGGCGGCGGTGGGGTGGAGCGGACCACTGGAGCGGCGCCCACCGAGGCGCTCGCCCAGGCGAACAGGACCCATAACGCTACAGCGTTCCACCGCGTTCCACCATGTCGCCAGCAGGGCGTGGCCATAAATTGTGGCAGTAGCAGGCACGATCCTATCCCGCGTACTCTAAGTCGGGATAGGTTGCCGTACCGCCCGCGGCGTCGCAGCGGCGGGAGGACAGCACATCGGAGTGTGTCCACCGGGGCGGATCTTCGACCTACCACGTTGAGCCACAATTTATGGCCACATCCTCGCCAGCATACTATTGGCACGTGTCGCTGCTCCCCAATCCAGTCCGAGTATATAAATAACCATTCACAGGTCTGCCGATGTCCATCGGGACTCTCGGGACGGGGGCGGTTCCCGCCCACCATTGCAGTTTAGTCGCCCACGGCGACCTCCAGGCTATGAACCACAGGCCGCATGATACCTCGGCAGCCCTCCCGATGGTCATCGGGCGTGCCGCGGGGCCAGGTGCGGCCCGTGAACGGTTACCTATATAATAGCCGGCACGGGAATTGTCGAAGGTGGTTCGATTCATAGAGTCTCCAACGGGCCGACTATGTCGCAGGATACAGCTTCCAACAAAACCATAAACCCCAGGTCGGGTGACCACGCGGTACCCCTGGGGGCGCGGCTTTTCCTGCGTGAGCTTCGCTATCTGGTGGGCATCGTCATCGCTGCGGCGATATTTCTATGGGTTGGCACGCACAGCGTGCCGGCGCCGGAGCTGGATGGAACACTGGCGTTGTCCTGGGGGCCGGCGGTTTCCGGGTTCGCCGCAGGGGCGATTCTCGCCGCCCTGGTGCTGGCGCTGGCGGTGGGAACGCTCGTGACCTGGTGCGACATGCCCCATGCCGGGCTGTTCATCGCCAACGCCGGCTTGATGGCCCTGGCGGTCCGCTGGGGCGGGGTCCAGCCCTTGCTGCTGGATCCTACCGCTTCCAGCGGCGTTTTCCACAACTTGCTGCTGCAATGTGGGTTTTGGCTGATCTTTATTCTGCTGGGCGAGGTTTGCTGCCGGCTGGTCTTTGCCTGGTTTTCCCGGCATCAGGATTGGCCGGCGCTGCTGGGTGTTCCGGGGGCGGCGCCGTGGCGATCCGTCGGGGCGGGGGGGCCAGGTTTTCCTTCCACGGGGCGGGTGCTTCTGGCCGGCGCAAAATCGGCGGCTGAGGCGTCACCGGGCCGTTGGCTTGATCAGGTGGCTGGATTCTTGTTAACCGGCCTGTTGGCGGGGGCAATTCTGGCAATATTGCTTCAATCTCAGGATGTGGGGCAAGTTTTGTTTGCGTGCTTTGCCGCTTTTTTTGTCGCCACGTTTGCCACCGGTCGCACGATTCCCGGGACTTCCACCTGGAGCCTCTGGCTGGCCGTGCCTGCGACGGCCGCTGCCGGTTATCTTCTGGCCGCCAGCCCTCTGGCCTCCGCGGCGGCGCTTCCGGGCCAGGTTCCACGGCTGGCCGTGTATGGCTGGCCGATTTACCTTGTCCGCGGTCTTCCGATCGCCTATGTCGCAGCGGGCATGACAGGCGCCATCTTGGGTTTTTATGCTGCGCTGCGTTCGAGCTACCATCGCATATTGCTGAACGGTTCTCAATGGCCAAACGCGAGCTGACCATATCTCTGGCTGCGAAATGCCAGCTGCTGTTTGGCTTTGCCGTGCTGATCATTATCGCCGGCGCCCTGACCATTCCGTGGCAGCGGATGGAGCAACTGACCGACCGTCAGCCGTACTATGAAGCGCGGGTTGCGGCGGACCTGGCTCTGCGCCAGGTGCATCAGAGTCCAGCGTCGCCGGCAGTCCGCTTGCAACAGGCCGCGCTATCCCAAGCGCCGGGTTTGATCCCGAGGAACGTCGGCGCCACTCGTCCGAGCAAGCCGCCGTCGCCCGCCTGGCGCCGGCGCGCCGGCGGGCCCAAGGGTTTACCCGGTGAGAACTATCCAGCGCCGCGCATTGTGGTCCTGCCGGCGCCGGGCGTGGCGCCAAAAATTCGCGATAAGCTCACGCTGCGGGCGATTCATCTTTTTCTGCACGGGTCGCGCCTTGATTTCGGCCGGGTTGAAAACGCCTTTCAGAAACATCCCTGGTACGACTACGTTTCCGCGGTGCGAGCCTCGGTTTCCTGTTTGCGCTGCCACGGCAACTGGGCCGCCTGGTTTCCATCACCGGCCGCCCTGGCGCGAAGCGGCGCCGGCGTCCACGACCAACATCCGCTGGTGGCGGTGGTGCGCGTGGCCATGCCGGTCCACATTGATGAAGACCAATTGCTCTTGAATCGCCTGGTGATCATCGTTTCCGGTCTGATCGGCTGCGCCCTGGCCATCATCGTGTTTTACCTGATTACCACGCGGCTGATCCTCCAACCCGTGCGGGTGCTGCGCAACACCGCCGAAAAAGTGGCCCAAGGCGACCTGTCCATCCGCTCGGCCATTTCCACCGGGGACGAATTCCAGCAGCTTTCTGAAACGTTCAACGCCATGCTCGCCACTTTAAAAATGTCCCAGGATCAACTGCAGGCCACCAACCGCAGCCTGGACACCCGGGTCGGGGAGCTGGCCCAGCGGAATGTCGATTTGTTTCAGGCCAACCGCATCAAAAGTGAGTTCTTAACCAACGTCAGCCATGAGCTGCGGACCCCGTTAAACGCCATCATCGGCTTCGCCGAATTGCTCGCGGCGGGTGAATCCGCGCGGGCCGACCCGCGCCTGGCCCGCTACGTTGAAAACATTCTCCACAGTGCGCGCCAATTATTGGAGCTGATCAACGACCTGTTGGATCTGGCCAAAATCGAAGCGGGTAAAATGGTCCTGCGTTTGGAACGCGTGAACGTGCCGGACATTTGTGAATCCTTGATTAATTTTATGAAGCCGCTGGCCCAGAAGAAGAATCTTGACGTGGGGCTGACGGTGGAGGGGGCGATTGCGCTGGTTACGACCGATCCGGGGCGGTTTCAACAGATTTTGTACAACCTGCTTTCCAATGCCATCAAGTTTACTCCCCCGGATGGCCAAGTCCGGCTGACGGTGAGCGCCCCGGATGGCGCTCATGTCAAAATCGCCGTGCGCGACACCGGCCCCGGCATTGCTTTGGAACATCACCACGATATTTTCGAAAAATTCCACCAGCTCGACGCATCGGTCACCCGGCAACACAGCGGCACCGGATTGGGGCTAGCCATCAGCAAGGAATTGGCGGATATGCTTGGCGCCCGCATTGAACTGGTCAGCGCCACCGGCGAAGGGGCCACTTTCAGCTTGATCGTGCCGGTGCAGGCGCCGCAGCCGGTGCCGGCGCAGTCCCAACTCGGCCTTTGAGGTCCCGTCGCGGCCGGTGCCGATGGGTTCAATCCCGTCGGCGCGTGGTGTATATAGTCGCCGAGCCAAGAGCGGTCGGGCCGACCCGGTCGGCGATGGTACGCCCGATGGTGTACGCAACGCCACAGACCATAACCGCGGCGCCGTGTTTTCAACGGTCATCCCACCGCCGGTAAACCGGCGGCTATATACGCGATCGGTTGCCACACCGCTATAGAGCCGCCGAGCAGTTGACCGGTACGGGAGCATGGCCTAGCATACCGGCCAAGCGTTGACCTACAGCCACCGCCGCGGGCAACTGCGGCCGGCGGCGGGCAGTTGACCGCCGGCCGCCGATCGCTGAAAGCTGAAGGTCGAGCGTTTTCGTCCAGTGGGAGGAATGAACTTATGGCGAAGAAAAAGACGGTGGCCCAGTTGAATGTACAGAATCAGCGCGTGCTGGTTCGCGTTGATTTCAATGTGCCGCTCGACGGCGGCCGGATTACCGATGATCGGCGGATCGTCGCCGCCGTGCCGACGCTTCGCAGCATCATAGAACGCGGCGGCAAAGCGATTCTGATGAGCCACCTGGGCCGGCCCCAAGGCGCGGCCAACCCGAAATTTTCCCTGGCGCCGACCGCCGTGCGGTTGGGTGAACTGCTGCACCGGCCGGTCGCCATGGCGCCGGATTGCATCGGACCGGAGGTACAGGGTCTGGTTCAAAAAATGGCCGCCGGCGATGTGCTGGTGCTGGAGAATACGCGTTTTCATAAAGGCGAGGAAAAAAATGACGCCGCCTTCGCCGCCGCGCTGGCCCAAGGGGGCACACTTTATGTCAACGACGCCTTTGGCACGGCGCACCGCAAGCACGCCTCCACCTACGGTGTGCCGGAGTTGCTCGGGCCGGGTAAACGCGTCATCGGCTTTCTGGTGGAAAAGGAGTTGCGGTTTCTTGGCGAGGCGCTGGAACACCCGGTGCGGCCATTCGTCGCGATTCTCGGTGGAGCGAAGGTATCGGACAAAATTTCCGTCATTGAGAATCTGCGGTCCAAGGCCGACCTGGTTCTGATCGGCGGGGCCATGGCGTATACGTTCTTTCTGGCGCAGGGCCGTAAGATCGGCCAGTCGCTGTGCGAGAAAGATAAGGTTCCGTTGGCCGCAGCGCTGCTCCAGAAAGGCGGCGGCAAACTACTGCTCCCGGTGGATACGGTCATCGCGGCCGAAATCTCGGACACCGCCGCCACGGAGGTGGTGCAGGGCGATATTCCGGATGGGCAGGAAGGCCTAGACATCGGCCCGAAAACGGTGGCGCTGTATAGCGCGAAAATTCAAAACGCCAAAACCGTGCTGTGGAACGGACCTATGGGCGTCTTTGAGAAAAAGCCGTTTGCCAATGGCACGCGGGCCATCGCCATGGTCCTGGCGCAAATCACGGCGGGCGGGGCGACGACGGTGATCGGCGGGGGCGATTCCGCGGCGGCCATTGAAAAGCTGCATCTCGCGGAAAAAGTGTCGCACGTCTCCACGGGCGGCGGGGCGAGCCTGGAATTTATGGAAGGCCGCGGCCTGGAATGTCTGGATATTCTGGATACAGTTTGAAAAGCAACGTAAGCGTATTTCCGCATCCGCCGCACTTGCCTTTAATCGCACCGTCCCTTCTGGCGGCGGATTTTGGCCAGATTGGACGGCAGGTGAACGAAGTCGAAAAGGCGGGCGCGGATCTGATCCACGTGGATATCATGGACGGTCACTTTGTCCCCAATCTGACCATGGGGCCGGATATGGTGCAGGCTTTGCGCCGAAGCTGCCGCCTGATGCCAGACGTGCACCTGATGGTGACCGATCCGCAAAACTTCATCGAACCATTTCTGGATGCCGGCGCCGGCCATATCAGCTTTCATATTGAAGCGCCGGGCCTGGCGCGGTGTTCCGCTTCCGATTTGATTCGGCGCATTCATGCGCGCGGCGCCACCGCCGGCGTGGCGCTCAATCCATCCACGCCGGTCGCGGCGCTGGAGTCAATCCTGTCCCTGGCGGATCTGGTGCTGGTGATGAGCGTGCATCCGGGTTTTACAGGTCAGAATTTTATGCCCGAGACGCTGTCGAAAGTCACGGAATTACACCGCCGCCTGAGTCCGCACCAGCGCCTTCAAATCGACGGCGGCATCGGTCTGCAGACCGCGCCAGACGCGCTCCGGGCGGGCGCCGACGTGCTGGTGGCCGGGGCCGCGATTTTCCGCGCTCCGGATTGGGCCGCGACAATTCAGCGGCTTCGCGGAGAGTGAAGATAGTGCCGAACACCGGTCACCGCGCCGGGGGACGAGCAGGCCTTGGTCGAGTCGCCTAATGGCATCCCAGTGGCGACCTGGCGGCGCTATGATAATTGGAAATAACCATGGCCGCCGATGAAACCAGCCGGCGGGGATCAGCGTCGCGCTGCGAGGATGACGGCGGCATTGAGGCCGCCGAAGCCGCTGGCGGTTTTCAGGACGTGGCGCAGCGGTCGGCGCAGGGGCCGACCCTGCACCAAGCGCAGGTCCGGGAACTGCGATTCCCGCAGGCCGGTGACGGGCGGCACGAGCTGACGCTGCAGCATCCGGGCGGCGAGAGCGGTTTCAATCAGGCCGCTGGCCCCCAGCGTATGGCCAATCAATCCTTTCACTGCGGTCAGGGGCGGTTGGTGCGTGAACAGCCGGCGCATCGCAGTGGCCTCCATGGCGTCGTTGTACGGCGTGCCGGTGCCGTGGAGAAGCACCGCGTCGACTTGGCCAGGCTCAATTCCAGCCATGGCCAGGGCGCCTTGAATAGCGCGTATAAGCCCGCCGGCCTGCCGATCCGGTGCGGTCAAGTGCACCGCATCCGTCGCCACAGCCCAGCCTGCCAGAGCGATGGCGGGGTTGGTTCCACGGCGCGGCATAACCGGGGCGGGTTCCACCAGGCTGGCTGCGGCCGCGGATCCAAGGGCCAACCCATCACGGTGTTTGTCGAACGGGCGGCAAGCGGTGGCGCTGATCGCCTTTAGCGCCGCAAACCCATCGCGGACAAAGCCGCCGGCGATATCGGCGCCGCAGACCAGCATGCGCGGCGCTTCACCGGTTTGCACCATTATGGCCGCTTCAATCAGGCCCGCCAGTCCCGATGCGCACGCCGTGGAAACACAAAACCGCGGCCCGTCCAGCTTGAACTGGTCGGCCAGAGTACCGACGGATTGGGATAGCAGTGGGACTACAGACGGGCCAGCGGTAGGCGTCTGGTAAGAGGCGGAAGGAGCGGTTGGTGGCAGGCCACGGAGGCGCTCCCCGTCGCCCTTCGCATCCACAGCGCTTAACCAAGTTTCCAGCCGGCCGATGTCGCCCTTGGTAGTGGCGAGGATAAAGCCACACTGACGGCGCTGTCGGGGCGCGGGTAAGACAGGCTGAATCGCCCGGCGAACCAGGTCATTCCAGAGCACGGTCTCATCGGAAGGTTCACCAAGCCGGGCCAGGGCCGGCGCCGGTTGCAGCCACGCTTCAAACAGCACGTCCAAGCTCGAATATTCACGGGTGCAGCCAAAGAAAGAGCAAGCAATCAAGGTTGCGTACCGGTCACCATTCAGTTGGCATTATTGTAACTGTTTCGGGGCTGGAGCCGTTACCACCCATCGCTGCAGTTTCGTCGCCCATGGCGACCTCCGGGCTATGAACTCAAAACCCCGCGTACCACCTAGCCCCAAAGTCGCCGGGGGCGACGAAACTCCAGCGCGGAGTCAAGCCATTTTAATCAGTCGCGGGGGCGAATGTTCGGGCGGTCAGTTGGGGGACTTTCGGTTCTCGCTCACCCACGGCCGATCGCCCCATGCTTGGGAACGCCTGCGCCGTGGAAACCGGATAGAATGGCAGAGTATCAAAAGCCCGCCATAAAGGTGTAAGAGCTGCCGATGTTTCCGTTTCGTGGACTAGCTGCCGTTCTTGGAGCGAGGCCGCTGCGGCCGCCTTCAGTGAAGGCAAGTTGCACCTGCGGACGGCCCCGCGGCGGCAGGTCTGGTAGCCGGCACGCGGTGTGCGCCGTCGTGGCGTCGGCATCTTTGGGGACGGCCCAGCCCGGCGCCGGTTCACCACGGCCGGCGCCGCCGACGGGATTCCAGCCGGCCCGTGTAACTTGGCGCGTCGTGTTGCGCAGCGTACAAGTGTTTGGATGGTTTGCCACGTATCTGGTCTTTTTTGTGGTGGTGCTGGGGCCATGGCTGTGGGTGTTCAATCAGTGGTGGGATCGGGACCGGCGCCTGGCGCGGCGCATCGTGCGGGCGCTGTACCGCCACGGAATGCACGGTTTCTGCGGTCGGAATCTATGGATCGCGCCGTTCGACTGGCGGGCGGTTCCGCAGCCTTGCATTCTGGTGGCGAACCATCAATCGGCCATTGACATTCTGTTGCTGCTGCAATTGCCGCCGGACGCCCGCTGCTGGGCTAAGAACTGGCCGTTTCGGATGCCCTTTCTGGGCGCTCTAATGAAGCTGTGCGGCCATTTGCACGTCCAACACGCCGACGTGCTGGAACAGGCCGCGGAAAGCCTGCGCCGGGGCGTTAGTTTATACGTCTTTCCGGAGGGAACGCGTTCGCGTAACGGACGCCTGGGAAGATTCCACGATGGGGCGTTTCTGCTGGCGGCGCGCACGAATTGTCCAATCGTACCGGTGGCGATTCACGGCTCTGGACGGTGCATGACGCCGGATCACATCGCCATTTTTGACGTGCCATTGCGGGTCGAACCGCTGGGAATCTTGTATCCTGACGCCATATCCACTCCCGACGGCGGTGCGCCAGACCTTGGTGATAGCCCTGACGCCGCCACCAGCGCGTCGGAGATTTCCGAAGCCGGCCGGCATCGAGCGGGGGGCGAGCCGTCCCGACAGCTTCAGGCGGCGTCTCGGCGGACCTGCCTGCGGCTCAAACAAGAAAGCTTGGCGCTGATCGCCAGAGCGCTGGAACGCGCCCATCGAAACACCGAAAGCTGAAAACTTGCCGCAGCCTTGGGGTCTGGCCGTTGGGGTTGCGGTCCGCGGACCGCGCTGTGACAATAAACGCATGGACAGCGACTTGGTGGAAGGGATTCCGCATCGCCCGCCGATGCATTGGCTGGACGACGCGGTGCTGCAGGCGGATGGAACCGTGGCGGCCCACAGCACCATTTCCGCGGAACATCCTTTTCTCACTGGCGGACGTCTGCCACGTAGCGCGCTGATTGAAATGATAGCGCAGACCGCGGCCTGCGCGGGCGTCGCCACGGCGGCGGGGCGCGCCGGCCGCGGCATGTTGATCGGACTGCGGGATGTAGCCATTGCCGGCGCGCCGGCCGCCGGGGAGCGGGTGGAACTGCGGGTGAAAATGATCCAGCGGATCGGGAACATGTTCTTATGCGAAGGGTCCGCCTCGGTGGGGGGGCGGGAAATAGTCCACGGCCAATTTTCGTTGGTCTGGTTACCGGCTTAAAATGGCCCGCCAGGCGATGGCGGTTTTGGTCAGTGCGCCTAAGCGGACGCGGCCGTGCAGCACCCGCCGTGGATGGCGCGATATTCTTTTGAGCAGGCCGTGATAAACGCCCGTCATGGCCAGCAGCGCGGGGCGGGAGTCGGCACAAATGCGCGCCTCCAGCGGTGCGGACCGTTTATACAAATCCTCAGCCCGCCGGATCTGCCATTGCATAAATTCGTCGAAATGCGGACCGGACCGGCTGGCCAAGATATCTGCGAGGGTAACCGCAAACCGCTGCCGCTCATCCCGGGGCAGATAAATACGGCCGCGTTGCGCATCCTCCCGCAGGTCGCGCAGGATATTGGTCAATTGAAAAGCGGTGCCGAGATCGACGGCCAAGGCCTCCGTCGCGGAACCACCCGTGTAACCGAAGATGTGGATATTCGCCAGTCCGACGACGCCGGCCACCCGGTAGCAATAGCGCTCCAGTTGATCAAAGGTCGCTGGCTCGACAAACGCCAGATCCTGCTGCTGCCCGTCGATCATGGCGTCAAAGAGTGCGGCGGGAAGCCTATGTCGGTGCACACAATCACGGAAGGCCAGCCAGCCGGACCAGTCATCTGTCTTGAGAATGGCGGGGTGGGGTGGTCCCGGAGGCACCACCTCCGAGAAGGTCTCCCAAGGCGACTCCCCGATCAGGGCTATATCGGCAAGGTTGGCGCCATTTTCATTTTCCCTAGGTGTCCGCGGGACGGGGGCGACCGGCGGGGGCGGAGCGGCGGGCAGGCCATGGGTCAAGGCCAGCTCGCCCCACGACGGCCACGGCTTGCCCGAAAGTGGCCCGGCAGCGGCCGGGGTGGCGCCGTCCAGCGCTATGGCCAGGCGGGTGGCGCGGCGAAACTGCTCCAGCATTTCGATCCGCTGGGGAATAGACTCCGCGGTCGTGGCATCGGCCAAATCGTCCGCACGGCGCATCCAGGCGTACAGGGCGAACAAGCTGGAACGCTTGGCCGGCGGCAGCAACTTCATGCCGTAATAAAAGTTTCTTCCCACGCGTCGGGTTACGTCACGGCAGAATTGGTACGACGCGGCTAAGGCGCCGGCATAAAGCGATACGACAGCGCGGCTCATGGAACATGCTCCCTGGCCCGCCAGCCGCCGAAGGCCATGGCGGCCACCGCCCGGATCAGCAAGCGCAGCTTGCGGGTGCGGGAAAGGGCCGGGCGCGCGCTGAGCGTATCGTAGTTGCGCCGGCGTATTTCCTCTAGAACCGCCAGGCCGCCGGCACTGAACAGAGCGATCGGCAGGCGCAACGCCGGCCGGATCAACTCCAGCAACCGCCCGCCTTCCGCGAAGCGCACCGCGGTGCGCTCCACCTCAAAACGCAGCAACTGACGGTAGTTTTCATCACAGCGGCCCTGGCGCAATTGTTCGAGCGAGACGTGGAAACGGCGCAGGGACTCCGCCGGCAGATAGACGCGATCGCGCTGAAGCAAATCGCGGCGCACATCCTGCCAGAAGTTGGTTAACTGCAAAGCGGTGCACGTCTGGTCGGACAAGGTCTGGCGCTGGGCATCCCGGTAGCCGCACAGATACAACACGAGCCGTCCCACGGGATCCGCACTGCGTCGGCAGTAGTCGAGAAGCTGCGGGAAGGTTTCATAACGGTGCACCCGCTGATCCTGTTCAAAGGCGGCGATCAGGTCCAGAAACGGCTCCGCCGGAATATGGTGGCGCTGGATGGTATCGGTCAGCGCGGTGAAGACCGCGGTGTGGACTTTTCCGGCGTAGCAGTCCAAAGTCTGGTGCCGGAAGTCCGCCAGGTACCGCAGGGCCAGCGCCTGGTCGAAGACCTCGTCACCCAGGTCGTCGGCGGTGCGGCAGAAAGCGTAAATATTGCAGAAATCCTGCCGCAGGTCGCGCGGGACCAGATGGGAAACCACGGTGAAATTCTCATAATGCTGGTGGGCCAGCCGCCACGTGTAGCGCCGCGCCGCGGTGGTATCCGTCAGTGGTTGCCAGGCCATTCGCACCGTTTCCGGGACGGCGGCGGACAGGGGCGGCACACTCGGGTCGGTCGACGACAGTGCTGGCTGCGTAGACATAACTGGTATTCCGCGGCAAAAAGCTTACCGTTGCCAGAGGATTTCGCTGGCTTCCAGGGGAACGGCCACACCGACGTGGTGGGGCACGAGGCGGGGAGTATAGTCGTCGGCCGGACGGGTGGCTTCCACAGCCGCTTGATAAACATAGCCGCCTGCTGCGCCGGGAATGTCGCGCCCGCGACGCATCAGCTCGCGGACCGGCGGGCCGCCATCGACACCGTTGGCGTAAAGCTCCACCTGTACGTTTTCGGGGGGCAGAGCACCCAGGTACACCTGGACTTCAAAGTCATGGCGGCCCGCCTCGGTTCGCACACGTCGCTGGCCGAACCGCAGGGCCGGCCATAGCTGTTGTAAGCCTTGTCGCCACCGCAGCACCGCTTCGCCGCCGGCGCCATTGGCGGCGGTGCGGGCGCGATAGAGCGCCGCCGCGGGCAGATAATGCTTTTCGGTGTATTCGCGCACCGTACGATCGGCGGAAAAACATGGGGTCAGACGCGCCATACTCCGGCGCATCCGGCCCACCCAGGCGGTGGGGATGCCCTTGGCATCGCGAGCATAAAATTCCGGAATAATCTGGTGCTCCAGCAAATCATAAAGCTGCTCCGCGTCCGCGGCGTCCCAGGCGGGATCGTCGCCGTGTTCGCGTCCATCGCCGATGGCCCAGCCCACATCCGGCGCAAAGGCTTCCGCCCACCAGCCATCCAGCGTAGACAGGTTCAAGCCACCATTGACCAGTACTTTCATCCCACTGGTGCCGCTGGCTTCCCACGGACGCCGGGGAGTATTGATCCAGACATCAACGCCTTGCACCAGGCGCTCCGTCAGAAGCATGTCATAGTCTTCCAGAAACACGGCGTGGCGGCGGACATCGGGGCGCCGGACAAACTGCACCCATTGTTCAATCAGTTGCTGACCGGCCGCATCGGCCGGATGCGCCTTGCCCGCGACGATCAACTGCACCGGGAAGCGGGCATTATTGAGCAGCCCGGCTAACCGGTCGGGATGGTGCAACAGGAGATTCGGCCGTTTGTAGGTGGCGAAGCGGCGGGCGAAGCCGAGAATCAAGGCATCCGGATCAAAGACATGATCGACCTGGGCCAGGGTTTGCGGACTGGCGCCGGCGGCGGCCCACTGCGCGGCCAGGCGCTGGCGGACATATCCAGCCAGGGCGCGGCTGGTGACGGTCCGCATCCGCCAGAGGTCTTCATCGGAGGTTTGCCCCAGGCCGCGCTCGAGGTTTTCCGTTTGCGTGGTGCATAGCCAACAACCTGGGCCGCAGGCGGAGGTCCAAAATTCGTCCGCCGCCGCGGAGTCCCAGCTGGGCATGTGCACGCCGTTGGTCACATGCATGACGGGCACCTCTTCCAGCGGCCAACGCGGAAATAAAGGAGCAAACAGGCTCCGGCTGACCTGCCCATGCAGACGGCTCACGCCGTTGACCGCGCCGCTGCCACGCAGCGCCAGATAGGCCATATTGAAAGGTTCGGTGGAATCCGCGGGATTCAGGCGACCTAAGGCCAGCAATTCCTCGAGCGGGATTTCCAGCCGCTCGCGCGCGTAACGACCGAGATACTGGGCGATCAAATCGGGCGGAAAGCGGTCAAAGCCCGCGTTCACCGCGGTGTGGGTGGTGAAAAGATTGCCAACCCGGGTGGCGGCCAGCGCTGCCGCGAAGGGCAGTTGGCTGCGCCGCTGGAAGCTATGGGCGCGTTCCAGCACCGCGAAAGCGGCATGGCCTTCGTTTAAGTGGCATACTTCGGGGTTCAGCCCCAAGGCTTCCAGCAGCCGCCAACCGCCAATGCCCAGTAATATTTCCTGTTTAAGCCGTAACTCCGGGCCGCCGCCGTAAAGCTCGCTGGTGATGCCTCGGCGGGTGGGCGGATTGGCGGCATCGTTGCTATCGAGCAGGTAGAGCCAGGTTCGCCCGACGCGGACCTGCCAGGCCCGCAGCCAGACCGAGTAACCCGGCAGCGCGATTTCAATCCGCAGCCACTGGCCATTGGGCTGGCGCAGCGGTCGAATGGGCAACTGACCCGGCTCATTATACGGATACAGCGCCTGCTGCCTTCCGTGCTTGTCGATGATCTGGCGGAAATAGCCCTGTTGATAGAGCAGTCCGACCCCCACCACCGGCACACCAAGATCACTGGCGGCTTTCAGCTGATCCCCCGCCACGTTGCCCAGACCGCCGGAATAAATGGGCAGCGCCTCGCTCAACATGAATTCCATGCTGAAATAGGCCACGGCCGTCAGCGGCGCTGCGGCGTGAAAACGGCTAAACCAGGTCGGCGCCGTTTCCATCTGCTGCCGGGCCTGCACCACCGTGTCGAGCAATTGGCGAAAATCCGGCTCGGCCAGCAGGCGCTCCACACGCGCACGGGCCACCGTGCGCAAAACCACGCGCGGATTGTAGGTCAGCTCCCATAAGGCCGGGTCCAGACGCCGCCACAACGCATCGGCGGCGTGATTCCAGGAACAGCGCAGATCCAGGGCGATCTGGGCAAGCGCTTCGAAGCCGGGCGTATCGCCGGGCGGAGGGGACGGGGCGTTTTGATGGTTCATAGACGAGTTCCTGTCTCTAGGGCTTTGGCACCGCTTAACTTTCGGGTACCCGTCCGCCGCCATACGGCGACCTGACGGCCGGTGCTTCGGGTTCGATGGCGAGTCTGGGCCTGTTTCTCCTGCCAGCAATTTATGGCTTGACAAAGCAGTAGCAATCATTCTGAGGCGTGCAGGCCCAAGTTCGGCGCTAGAGCCTCATCCACCTGGTCATCAGGTCCACAGCCAGATGACCGCGCCAAGTCTCCTGAAGGCGCGGTTTGGAGAATGTCGCCATGTTGCATGGTTCAATCCATCTGAAGACAGCGCACCCCACGTGACGGCCTGTGACGAATCGACCGCCCACTCGCTTCGCGACAGGCCTCCTCCACTCGGTGCTGGCGTAACAAAGCCAGGAATCACTTGGGAAGGTCGATTCCCGGCCCGGCGCACACGGTACTGGTTCACAAACCGCGCAGTTCCCGGCGAAAGGGACACGGAGATTGTTTCCGCAGGCATGGCCGGACCTCCCTGGGCAGCACCGACGATAGTATAGCTGGTAGGGCTACTGATGGCACCATCGCGGCATCAGCTCTCGTGCCGTCGGGGCGTCGCGCCAACCCGGTTACCTTTCCATTGCCAATTCCGGATTTCCGGTAAATCTTCACCGTGGATGCGAATATATTCGCGGTGCTCCAGCAGTTTATCGCGCAGTCGCTGGCGCAGATAAGCCGCCCGCGCTCCAATTTGCGGGAGGCGCGCCAAGACATCATCAGCGAGATGGAAGCGGTCCATTTCATTAAGGACCGCCATGTCGAAGGGGGTCGTGATGGTTCCTTCCTCCTTGTAGCCGCGGACATGAAGGTTGTGGTGGTTGGCGCGGCGGTAGGTCAGGCGGTGGATCAGCCACGGATAACCGTGATAGGCAAAGATGACCGGCCGGTCCAGGGTGAACAGAGCATTAAAATCGGAATCCGGTAAACCGTGGGGATGTTCGGTGGGCGGCTCCAGTTTCATCAGATCCACGACGTTGATGACGCGGATTTTCAACTGGGGCAGGAGGTCGCGCAACAGGTCCACCGCGGCGAGGGACTCCAAGGTAGGCACGTCGCCGGCGCAGGCCAAAACCACGTCGGGTTCCACGCCCTGGTCGTTGCTGGCCCAGGGCCACAGGCCGATGCCGGCGGCGCAATGCCGCACCGCTTGATCCATGGACAGCCACTGCGGCGCGGGGTGTTTGCCCGCTACCACCACGTTGACATAATGCCGGCTGCGCAGGCAATGGTCCATCACGGAAAGCAGGCAGTTGGCGTCAGGCGGAAGATACACGCGGACAATATGGGCTTTTTTGTTGACCACATGATCGATGAAGCCGGGGTCCTGGTGGGTAAAGCCGTTGTGATCTTGCCGCCAGACGTGGGAGGCCAGCAGGTAATTCAGGGATGCGATTTTCCGCCGCCACGGCAGTTCCAGTGTCACCTTGAGCCACTTGGCGTGCTGATTGAACATGGAATCAACAATATGGATAAACGCTTCATAGCTGTTGAACAGCCCGTGGCGGCCGGTCAACAGATAGCCTTCCAGCCAGCCCTGGCACTGGTGCTCCGAAAGCATTTCCATCACGCGGCCTTCCGGGGCGAGAAATTCGTCGGTCTTCAGGCACGCCGCGTCCCATTGCCGGTTGGTGGCCCGGAACACGTCGCTTAAGCGATTGGAGGCGGTTTCGTCGGGGCCGAAGATGCGGAAATTGCGCTGGCTGGCGTTGAGCGTGACCACCTCGCGCAAAAAGCCGCCGAGGACGCGGGTGTCCTCGGCCTGAACTTTTCCCGGGCCAGGTACGTGGACCGCGTAGGCGCGGAAATCCGGCAGGCGCAGATCGCGCAGCAGGAGGCCACCGTTGGCGTGGGGGTTGGCGCCCATGCGGCGGTCCCCGCGCGGGGCCAGTTCCGCCAGTTCGGGCTTCAACCGTCCCCGCGCATCGAAAAGCTGTTCGGGATGATAGCTCTTCATCCATGCCTGAAGCTGCTTAAGATGGCGCGGATTGCCGGCCGGATCGGGCAGGGGAACCTGGTGGGCGCGGAACGTGCCTTCCACCGGCTGGCCGTCCACCTGCTTCGGTCCGGTCCATCCTTTAGGTGTAATCAATATGATCATCGGCCAGCGCGGGCGCTCCAGGGCGCCTTGGCGACGGGCGGCATGTTGGATCCTTCGGATATGGTCGAACACGCGGTCCAGCGTGGCGGCCATCAGCTGGTGCATGGCGGCGGGATCAGCGCCTTCCACGATATGCGGCGTCCAGCCATACCCGCGGAACAGGGCTTCGAGTTCTTCGCGGGTGATACGCGCCAAGACGGTTGGGTTGGCGATTTTATATCCATTCAGGTGCAGGATCGGCAGAACGCAACCGTCGGTCTTGGGATTTAAAAATTTGTTGGAATGCCAGGCTGTGGCCAGCGGACCCGTTTCCGCTTCGCCGTCGCCGACCACACAGGCTGCGATCAAGTCCGGATTATCCAGCACGGCGCCAAAGGCGTGGCTGAGGGAATAACCCAGTTCGCCGCCTTCGTGAATGGAGCCGGGGGTTTCCGGGGCGACATGACTGGGGATTCCGCCGGGGAAAGAGAATTGCTTGAACAATTTCGCCAGGCCGGCTTCATCCTGGGTGATGGCGGGATAAATTTCGCTGTAAGTGCCTTCCAGATAGGTGTTCGCCACCAGCGCCGGCCCACCATGGCCGGGGCCGGAGAGGTAAAGCATATTCAGATCATCCCGGCGAATAACGCGGTTCAGATGGGCGTAAATAAAATTCTGCCCCGGGGTGGTGCCCCAATGCCCCAACAGCCGCGGTTTAATGTGTCGGGGGCTTAGCGGTTGCTTTAACAGTGGGTTATCGAGCAGATAGATCTGGCCGACGGAAAGATAGTTTGCGGCCCGCCAGTAGCGGTTTAACAATTCCAGTTCTTTTGCGGACAAAGGGTTGGGCATGACCTATTCTCCATTTTGTCGCGCCGCGGGTTGCGGCGATTGCCACGATTTTGTTCATGCGCACACGCGGGCCGCCTCGCGTGCGACCACCAGCTCCTCATCCGTAGCGATGACGCGCACTTTGACGGCCGCAGCGTCCGTTGAAACAATCGGTTCATTGCGGAGGTTACGCCCGGCATCCAAGGCCAGACCCAAAAAGCGCAGGTCCTTACAACAGGCCGCCCGCACTGCCGGAGCGTGCTGACCGATGCCGCCAGAGAATACCAGGGTATCCAACCCGCCGAGAACCGCGGAAAAAGCGCCGATGGTTTTACGGACCTGATAGCAGAATAGATCGACGGCCTCGGCGGCGCGTTCATCCGTTGCCCGCCAGTCCAGAAGTTGCCGCATATCCCCCGTGGTTTCAGAAACGCCCAGCAGACCAGATTGACGGTTCACCAGGCGATTGATCTGTTCCGCGGTCATCCGTTCATGGCGCATCAGATATACCAGCACGCCGGGATCCATATCACCGCTGCGCGTCGCCATCGGAATTCCAGCGGTAGGGGTAAAACCCATGGTGGTATCAAGGGGACAACCGTGTTTGATCGCGGCCAAGCTGGCGCCAGCGCCCAGATGGGCCAAAATCACCCGGCCTGACGCCGCCCCCGGTTCGACTTCGGCGAGCCGCTGCATCAGAAAAGTATAGGAAATCCCGTGAAAGCCGTAGCGGTGAACGCCCTGGGCTTCCAACCGGCGTGGAATCGCCAAAAGCCGGGCGACGCGGGGCAAATCCTGGAAAAACGCCGTATCGAATACGGCCACCTGTGGCACGGGCGCCAGTTGCCGATGCAACATTTCGATGAGCGCTATTTCCCGCGGCAGATGGTCCGGATCCAGTGGCTGGACACGCCGCAATTCCGCGAGCACGTCGTCCGCGACGACTTGGGATTGCACCAACCGCGGGCCGCCGTAGACGACGCGATGGCCTACCACTGCGATCTGACCCAGGAGGGACGCGCGCCGCAAGGTTTCCAACACCAACTGGATAGCGGCCTGACTATCGGGCGCCTGGATGATCTTATCGTTTCGATCCCGGCGGCTGGATTGATCCGCGGCGCCGCCCGCAGCGCCTTCGGGAGCAGCCACGGTGGGCGGGGTATCGTTAGGCGACGTTATCGATAAACGCTGTTCCGCCTCGCCTATACCGGTCAACGCACCGGAAAGCAACTTCGGCCAGGATGGCGCGTCGCGAAAGGCCGCGAATTTAATGCTGGAGGAACCGCCATTAACAGCGAGAATGACGTGGTCGCTCGGAGCAACATGGATAGACTGGGACGGCCCCATGAGCGTGCCTCACCCGTTGGTAATTGCCCCGTAAAGAAAATACCGCCTGGGCGACGGCGGGTCAACAAGAGAACGGCAACCAGGCGGTGAATTCAGTCGTCCCGCGCCAAAGCGCCTCGATGGGCGGCTACCAGGCGAATCTGGTCGTAAGGAACCGTTTCATTAAGCGCGATAAAAAGTGGTTTTAATTGCGTTGAACCGGTAGTTTTAATGGCCGCGGCCACGCGGGCGTAGATGGAGTCGGGAATCCACGCCGCAATGGAAGCCGGTCGCTCCTGGGTGATGTACTCCGCGAGATAATCAGCGATGGTGGAAGGCTTCCGACCGGTCTGCCGCGCCACTTGGCCGATGGGTGTATTTTGTGCGAACAGTTTCCACGCGAGGGCTTTTTGCGCCTGGGGCCGGCGATAGGCCGTGGCGGCCAATCCTGCCGGCCCCCGCGCTGCCGCCGGGGCCAGGGGAAGATCGCTGGGCAGATGGTGCGCTGCGCAATGCGTCTTGATGACGGCGACCCATTCCCCGCCACACTCTTGCAGCTTGGTTTGACCGATGCCGTAGATGTAGCGCAGACCTGCCAAGGTCGTCGGCCGCACGCGCGCCAGCTCCCGCAATGTGGCGTCGGAAAATATCATGTAAGGTGGCACCCCCCGCCGGTCCGCGGCCGCCTTGCACCGGCGCCGCAGTTCCTCGAACAGCGGCCGGTCTACGGCTTCCCAGGAACTTGCCGTGC
>JAJYFE010000204.1 GCA_021785435.1 Planctomycetota bacterium | reverse complement strand
CTTTCCAGCCTACGCCGTCCCTCGGCAGGCTGGAAAGCCTGCACTACAAGGCGCATATCGCGCCCGGAGGCGCCGGCCCCCTCCCGAAAAAATTGTCACGCCCTTTGTTATCTCCCTGTTATTTTCCTGCACGCATTACACCCGGCGGGTGCTCGAATCTTCCGTCGCCGGCGGGGACAGGGCGGGTTGGGGGAAAAGATAGCGGGGAATCTAGCCGGGATTTCCACGGACCAGAATTAAGCGAGGAGAGACCTGCGGCGGGCATGGGCGACCGCCCGGCGTATTGATCAGATCGCCGCCCGTCCAGTGATGCGCGTAGATTGTAACGGCCCTGAAAATGATCCCGCCCGGAGGCATGGGGTGGCCGGACTTTTTGGTGATCATATGCCACCGGCACGTAAGATTGAAACAATCGTGGCCGGGGCCAGCGGACCGCCCATTGGGGGCGGCCTTCCAGGCCGCCATGGTCTTGGGTCGCGTCGGGCCGGTCACCCCAGTTTACCCGCTGTCGCGGGGCGACTCGCTGCGGCGAGATGCGCCCTCCCATGGGTGCCTTCCAACCATGTCTCAATCTTGGGTGCGCGCGGTATAGGAGCGGTCCCGGCACCCTTGGGACCTCTACCCCCGGTCGTCCCGGCCACGTTACCTCACGGGAGCGGTTGCCACAAAATAAAGCCACGCCTGGACGCGCCCTCGCCGGGCGGCTGGAACGCCGGCCGGCACGTTATAATGTATGCAGTCCTATATGCAGGATCGGGCCCATGCCGCATCATCCGACTTCGACGCCGGCTCTAACCCCAACGCCCCCACGGCCCCCCGCGCGGCTTCCGGCCGCCTTGGCGCAGCCGTTGGGAAGAATCGCGCGGCGCCGGCGTTGGCTGCGGGTAGCCGCGGCGCTGTTGCAAACATTGTTGGCGGCTCTGGCGGTGGGGCTGCTTGCGGCGCTTATCTTGGGCACATTGGCCTCGGTTCCCGTGCCCGTGCGCTGGCTGGTCGCGCTGGCCGCATGGGTGGCAATTATCGTCACGTTTCTCGCAGGACTGCGGCCGGTGTGGCAGCCGACGCCACCCCGGCAGGCCGCCAGCCTGGTGGAGCGAAAACATCCGGAGCATCAGGAGCGGCTCCTTAGCGCGGTGGAATTTTCTGAAACACCGGCGACGGAATTTTCCGGTTCCGAACAGATGATCCAACAGGTGCTGGTTCAAGCCCAGGCTGATGCGGCCCAGCTTAATCCACGGTCGATTCTTTCTTCAGCCGGGGTGTGGCGCTGGGCGTGGTATTGTCTGCCGGTGGTGTTGGCCTGGCTGCTGCTTTGGGCGCTGCTGCCGCGCACGGTCGGCGCAGGCGTGCAGCGCGCCTTGGCGCCCTGGAACAGCGCGATTTCTCCGGATACTGTAAATTTCCACGTTTCGCCAGGCAACGTCAGCATCGCCTCCGGTGATCCCTTGACGGTCCGGGCGCGGGTCGCGGCGGGAGGCGGCGGCGCCATCGGGGGCCTGAACCTGCAGACCCGCCAGGACGGCGGCGTGAACACCCAGGCCATGACCCAGGCTGGGCCGCATCTGTTTTTATGGCGCTTCCATGATGTGGAAGCGGGATTTCAGTATCGCGTATCCTGCCGGCGCGGGCAGTCGGCCTGGTACCAAGTACGGGTCATCGCCCGGCCGGCGATCACCGCCTTGACGCTGCACTATCACTATCCGGCCTACACGCATCTGCCGCCGCGGATCGTGCACGGACGAAGCGGGTGGATTCGTGCGGTGGTGGGCACCCAGGTGCAGGTGAACGTGCAGGCCAGCGAGACGCTGGCCGCTAAAAGCCATCTGCACGTTGATGCCGCCACGGGCCGACGGGGTCGTCCGGGAAGCGCCACGCGTGCTGCGGTCGTCCCGGGGCAGGCCGGCTTTGGCCAGGCAGGGATCGCTTCAACCGGGGCGCCCACGCCGGCACACGGCGCAGGCGAGGATTTACCTTTGACCGCCGTAGCCGGCACGGTTTACCAAGCTACGCTGAATGTGTGGCGCAGTACCGACTACCACATCCGTCTGGTCAATTCCCAGGGAGTGGAGAATCGCCCCGGTCCCGGCCGGCCTATTGTCGCCTTGGCCGATCCTCCGCCCGTGATTCGCATTCAAAGCCCGCGGCAAATAATTACCGTCCGCCCGGATGATACGGTGCCGGTACGCTTCACCGCCTCCGATACCTTTGGCCTGACTGCCATCACCGCGCAGGTTCGCGTGGGCCATTCCGTTCCGCTGAGCTATCGTGTCGCCACCCTCCCCGAAACGACCGCCTTCACCGGCCAGTGGAAGCTGGCGGTGGCGGATCAACTCCTCGCCGCCAACCGGCCGCACGCGCGGCACGTGTATTACCGCCTTCAGGCCCGCGACAATCACCAGCCGCGGGAACAGGTCAGCCGTACCGCTCGTTATGAACTGATTCTAAACCCGCATCTATTTCTGGGATACCAGCAGCGTCAGGACCGCCGTGCGTACGTGGCGCTGCGGCGGCGCCTGGAAAAATCGCTGCAGCAGATACAAGCCGCCCGCCGCGAAGTCGGCACACTGCGGCACGCCGCGCCGGACCAAACGCTTGAGCCGTGGCAGAAGCGTCTGGCCGGACAGGCGCAAAAGCAGATCGCGCGGAGCGCCGCGGCTTTGGCCGCCGCACCGCGGTCTCAGGTTGGCGCCTACCATGACCTCGCCGAGGCCGCGGCGAAAGTGGCGCACGGCCCGCTGCGTCAGGCGGCGCAGAATATCGCCGCGGCCACCTTGACGGATCAGCCGCGACAATCGCAGCAACGCACGCCGGATTTCACCGCAGCCGCGGCGAATCTGGCGGCCAGCGCGCAGCAGCTGCAGGGCCTGCTGAATCAACTGCGCCGCCGCGCCGACCAGCGGGAGATCCTTGATCGGGTCAAGCATTTGGCCGCCGTGCAGCGACGGATATCGGAAAGCATGAATTTGCATCCGCAGTCACGAGCGGCGCATAACCAGCAGGCCCAGATCGCTCAACAACTGCGGAACCTGATCCGCCAACATCAGGTTCTCCAAACGCCCGCGGCAGCCAAGGTGCTGGGGCAGTTCAAGGCCCTGAAAAATGAGGTGGGCAAAATTGTGGCAGCGCAGGGGGCGCTGCAACAGGCCTGGCGGCAGCAGGCGAAAAACCACGCCATTGCCCGGCGGCTCAATCAGCTCGCCCAGCAACAGCGGCAGTTGAATCAGCGGATCGCGGACTTTGCCGGGGAGGCGCAGGCAGCGCTCCGCGCGGCGGAAGCGCTGGCGCCCAGCAAGCCGCTGCGGAATGCCGCGGTGCAACATCTGCAAACGCAACAGTTCAGGCCGGCCGAGGAAAATCAGCACGAGATTGCCCGCCTGCTCGGGCAGGCGGCGGGCCAATTGGCCCGCCAGGCCCAGACGGCCGGCGCGGCGGCGCAGCGGGCGCGGCAAACCGCCGGTCCCCAGGCGCCGCAACGGGCGTGGCAGCTCCAGCAGCAGGCGGCCCAGTTGCGCCAAGCTGCAGCCCAGGCCCGGCAGTTGCGGCAGCAACAGGTGGAACTGGCCGCCCAGACTCAGCGGACGGTCCATGGTTTCGCCGCGCATTTGCCGGATAAGGCGCAGCTGGTCCGCCAGAGTAGCGCCCTACCCGGCGCGATTGCAGCCGCTCAGCGGCAAACGAAACAAATTGAAAATGTCGCCCGGCAAGGCGCCCCTGATTTGGCCAAGAATCTCACCCAGGCCGGCCAACAGATGGCGCAGGCGCGGCAAGATCAGCAACGCGCCGCCCGGGCCGAAGCCGGGGGTAATCGTGCCGCCGCCCAAGAGCAGCAGCAGGCCGCCCAGGAGCACATGTCGCTGGCGTTGGCCGATGTTAATGGTTTACTCAACTCGCCGGAAATAAGAAATGTTCCGCGCTATCAGCGGATGATCGCCGGAGAAATAAACCCTGGCGCACCACCGGGTCAGTCAGCCCAGGGTGGGGGGCAACCCGGCAACACCAAGCAGGCGGCTAACGGCGCAAAGGCCGCACCCGGTGGCCAACTGATGGCCGCAGCCCAACAATTGCAACAGGCGCTGGCCGCGGAAAATCAGGCCATTACCGGCAATTCCACCGCCGCCCACCAAGCCGCGGCCGCTTTACGCCAGGCCTTCGGCCAATTGACGCAATTGGCCGCCCAAGGGGGCGGTTTGGGACCGGCTGGCTCGGCCGCTTCGGGCGGGAATTCCGCTGTCGGCGGCATGCCCGGTGGTGTGGCGGACAATCCCAGCGGCATCACGCCCGGCGCTACGGCCAACCAAACGCCGCCCCAAGCCGTCACGGCGCTGGGTGTCAGCCCCGACGTGTGGCGCCGGCTCGGGCCGCTGGCGCGTACTCAATTGCTCGACAGCGCCCGCCAGGGTATTCCGCCCGGCTATCGACGCCAGGTACGCGAATATTATCTGCGTCTGGCGGCCATGCGGGCGCAGTAACGAAGCGGTTGCAGGTTTCAGGTTTTAGGCCGC
>JAJYFE010000080.1 GCA_021785435.1 Planctomycetota bacterium | reverse complement strand
AGGTCATCATCGTCGCCTGTATGCGCAAACTCTTGGCCATCCTTAACATCATGTTGCGGGAGAATCTGGCATGGCACCAACTCAATCTCGTAAAAAACGCTTGACTTCTAACACAGCCGCTTGGCGGGACAAATGGTAGCTTGGACATTCCACCAGGCTACCCGTCTGCACCACCAACCGAATGGTAACCCTCGGCGCAGGCTTCGCTGGGGTGAATGTCGCACGAGAATTAGAACGGCGCTTATCCGTCGGCTCCGGCTTCGAGATAGCGCTTATCCGCCGGGAAAACTATCTTCTGATCACTCCGCTGCGGTTTGAGGCCGGCTCCGGCCTATCAGAACCACACCACCAGCGCCGCTCCCCTACGCGCAGACACGAGAACCTGGATACTCTAGCCGCCCCAGGGGCACTATTCTCGGGTGGGCCGAAGCGACAGAGGGCCCATGCGCGGATTCTTAGCCTGGTGGGTATGGCGGACTTATTACCTGGTGTGAATGCCGCGCGGGAAGTGCCGCCTGCGGATCAGGCTCGATTGGACCGCGGCCATGTTTTTTCACAACAACATTGTCCAGCTGGATGTGGTTACCGCTTTGCGCGGGGACCCCGTCGTTCACGGACCAAAGCCAGCGCGGGCATCACCGTCGTCGGCAGCTCCGATGCGGGATAGGTCACCGTCGGCGTCGCCCCACGTCGCTTCCTGACCCGCGCGAAAGGTGTCAAGTCGTGCGGCCGCGCCTGATGTGGAGTCATAATGTGCCGCACCGGTATGCCCCGAACCAACTCGGCGTCCGCGATCATGCGGCGATGGCAACTCCACCACTTGGCTTCCGCGCACATGATGGCGGTTCGTTTTGCCCGGGCGAGACGATTGAGCTCAGCCAGGCCCGTATCAAATTCCGGCGTTTGCATATAGTCGGCATAGCCGCGAAAACTCGCGTTTCTCCAGCCGGTATTGATGGATTGTTTAGTGGTATGACGCAGACCACCGAGGAGGGTTAAATGCCAATACTCGATGCCCGCTTTCGCCAGCGCGGTTTTCATCTTTTCCTTGGAGAACTGCGGAACCTTTGCCGATCGCGGGACCGACCGCACATCAACCAGCCGCCGGATTTTCCATGCGGCCAACAACTGGACAAACTCCTCCCAGGATCGCGTGGAGTGGCCGATCGTGAAAAGCGTTCTATGCGGCATCGTCGAGTCGCCCTAAGGTCTTTCGGACAGTCCTTCCGTGCGTCGCATCAACTGGTGCAGGTGCGCGACGCTCACCCGCCGGCGAGCCGGGCTGGGCCATCTGCGCCACAATCCTTCAAAGTCTTCGCGCCGTGCGATGATTTTGGCCCGCGGGGAATCCCCGGTTTCCAGCGGAGAATCCACCCTCGGCAAGGTCTCCAAAGGCGACTCTGCGACGCGGGGGCTATCTATTTGGTTGCGGCCCCGCCGCCTATGACATTCCGACCCTGGAGCGCTTCAACGAGAACGACCTGTGCGCCCATATCGAGTCGCCGTGGCGACCGCCACATTGAGGATCGGCTATTCGCTACATCGGGGCCAAGGGATGGGACGGGATTTTTCCTCTACGATGTCACCAGCAGTTGTACTCCGTTTGGCCTGTAATGAGACATTTATTCTACGCAGCTGTTAATGCAATATCTGATTCGGAATTATGGCCGGAAAATCAGCATTTTTCCACAGCTTTCGCTGCCTATAGCGTATCGTCAGAGGCCGCGTTGAGCATATACGCCACTAAGACGCAAAACCCCTTAATTGTACAGCGCATTATTGTATGGCAAACCAGCAGATTTTACTGGAATATCCGGTAGATCAACGGCTCGACGTCGTTTTGCAGCCGGGGCGACATGACAAAACAACCCCACAGGCCGTAGGCGACGCTCGGAATCGCCGCCGGCAGTTCCACCAGGAACGACAACGGCCCGGCCATCCAACGGGGCGCGATACGGACGATAAAGACCGCCATGCCGATTGCTGTAAGTATGCCGGCGTACGGCATCGTCGAAATATCCAGTATCCAGTTGCCAGCGGGTGGTGTTTATTGGACAATGCCGAACCGCGGTCCTGTGCGCCGCGGTATAGTAAACCCGCGCCAGGCCTTCTTCAGGTGGAGTAGAACGTGCACATGCCAACTATCCGCCGCGTGTGCGGCGAGGTGGAAATACAACGCGCGCCCATGGCTGCTGTGGAGCGATGCCGATGGAGCGGGATTACGCTGAGCGCCGCGGTGGGGGCAGCCATGATCCTGCTATTGGCAGCACCCTGTAGCGCCGCGGCGGCCGTCCCACCCGCACCGCCGGCGACGGTAACTACCCCGCCGATCCTCGACACCGGCTCCACGGCCTGGATGCTGGTGAGTACCGCGTTGGTGATGTTCATGGCGCCGGGGCTGGCGTTGTTTTACGGCGGCATGGTCCGCAAGAAAAATTTTCTCGGCACGATGATGCATTCCTACACCGCCCTGGCCGTGGTGAGTGTGCAATGGTTTGTATTCGGCTATATGTTGGTATTTGGTAAGGACCATTGGGGAATCATCGGATGGCAACCTGACAAAATGATGCTCTGGGGTGTCGGGCCCCACCATTTGGTCGATGTCGGCGGCGGCCACTATATTCCGGAAACCGTGTTCTGCATGTTCCAGGCGATGTTCGCGATGATCACGCCCGCGGTGATCGCCGGTTCGGTGGCGGAGCGCATGAAATTCCGTTCGTATATTCTCTTTTTGTTGCTCTGGAGCACACTGGTCTACGATCCCTTGGCGCATTTTATGTGGGGCGGAGGATGGCTGCACCAACTCGGGGCCGTCGATTTTGCCGGTGGCACAGTGGTGGAGATTGCTTCGGGCTTTTCGGGGTTGGTGATGGCGTTGTATCTGGGCCGGCGGCAGGGTTATCCCAACCAGGTGCTCCAGCCCTCGTCACTGGCCATGGCGTTAACCGGCGCGGGGATACTCTGGTTCGGCTGGTATGGCTTCAACGCGGGGTCCGCGGGCGCTGCCACGGCGGTGGCCGGCGCGGCGTTTTTGAATACGACGATCGCCGCAGCCGTCGCCGCGCTGGCCTGGAACCTGGCGGAATGGGTTCATCACCGGCGGCCTACCACTCTGGGTTTGGCCTCCGGCATTGTGGCGGGTCTGGTAGCCATTACGCCGGCCTGCGGTTATGTGGCGCTTTGGGCTTCCCCCATCGTGGGAATGTTGGCGGGCGTGATTTGTTACCTGGCGGTGCAGATGAAAATTAAGATCGGCTATGACGATTCGCTGGATCCGTTTGGCGTCCATGGGGTTGGTGGTTTTCTGGGCATGATTCTGACCGGTCTGTTCGCATCCGCGGCAGTCAACTCCGTGTCAGGGCTGATCGAAGGCAATGGCCGGCAATTTTTCATCGAATGCCTGGCCGCGGTGGCGGCCGCCGCTTACGCTCTCACGGGGACGGCGGCCGTTGGCGTTATCCTGCAGCGGACGGTGGGGCTGCGTATATCCGACGTGGTGGAAACCGAAGGTATGGACCTGGGAATTCACGGCGAAAACGCGTGGGATACCGGCGCGGTGCCGCAACCATCCGAAATGGCGCCGGCGGAGGCCTAAAACCAACCCCTTTTGGTGCCCGTCGAGAAATAACCTTTACATTTCTGGGGAACGTCGGTGTTTGGCGGGGCGCGGAATGCTAAGGAATGCTAAGCCGCAAGTCGCCGCCGAGAGACCGATAGGCGACTCGACAAAGTCCCGCTCGCCCCTGGCGAGGCGAGCGGCCGGTGGCGGCAGCAGTCGCTGAAAAGCGTCAACGTTATTGATTGACAGTCCTTTAGTCGGCTCCAGGCGCCGCGGCGAACACCTTCGGCAGGCCACTGGCCATGGCCGCCTCGGAGGCGACGTCATCCCGCGGGGTTTGATCGATCAGCATGCGAATGATGTCATCGGAACGAAGGCCCTCCGCTTCCGCGTTGAAGTTAGTCAGCACGCGATGGCGCAGCACCGGATACGACACAGCCCGAACATCTTCCGTGCTGACGTGATAACGCCCGTGCAGCAGGGCTCGCGCCTTACCCGCCAACACCAGATATTGCGAAGCCCGAGGCCCGGCACCCCACGCCACATAATCCTTGATGAATTTCGGGATGTCCATCTGACCCACCCGGGTCTGCCGCGTCAGGCGCAGCGCATAGCGCACCACGTGATCCGCCACGGGAACCTTGCGCACCAGCTCTTGCAACTTCAGGACATCCGCCGCGTCCAGCACCTGCCGCACTTGCACCTGCCGCGCCGCCGTGGTCAGGCGGACAATATCGAACTCTTCCACCGCGTTGGGATAATCCACCCGCACGTTGAACATGAATCGGTCGAGCTGCGCCTCCGGTAAAGGATAGGTGCCCTCCTGCTCAATCGGATTTTGCGTTGCCAACACCAGGAATGGTTCCGGCAGAGGCCGCTGGACTCCCCCCGCGGTAACCTGATGCTCCTGCATGGCTTCCAGCAGCGCCGCCTGGGTTTTCGGCGGCGTACGGTTGATTTCGTCCGCTAAAATCGCGTTGGCGAAGATCGGCCCCTTGACATAGCGCAGTTCCCGCCGCCCGGTGGTCTTGTCTTCCTCCAGCACCTCCGTGCCGGTGATATCGGAAGGCATCAGATCGGGCGTGAATTGAATGCGGTTAAAGCTTAAGTTAAGCGTCCGCGCCAGCGTGGAAACCAGCAGGGTTTTGGCCAGTCCCGGCACTCCCACCAGCAGGCAATGGCCCCGGCAAAACAGCACGATCAACAGCTCCTCAATCACCTGCTGCTGACCGACAATGGCCTGCCCCAACTCCGCCTTGAGCCGTCCGTAGCTGTCACGCAACCGCGTAACAGTATCGAGTTCCGCCGGCGAAAGATTCACATCCGCGGAGCCTGGTTCATTGGGCATGGGAATGGACACGGCGCATCTCCTGTAAAGCCTAAAACGCGCAGCGGAGCTTTCGCCCCCGTACCATAGTGTAGTTACCGCGCGATCATTTGTCCCCTGCCGCCTGGGGGGTATCCGGTTTGCGCCGGGCTGCGGTGCAACCGCGGACATTCCTTGCAGCTTGCCGGCGGGCTTGTCCACCGGTAAAGTCGTATCCGCATTATTCAGGTTTGCCATTGGCTCCCGGCTGTTGTGTGGCCGTTATCCGCCCCTGGCAGGCGCAGCCGTGAGTTGGTCACGTGATGGGCAAAGCGACGGATATCCAGGTTATCGGCACGGCCCTGCACTTGCTGGAGGTGCGGACACGGGTACCGCTGAAGTTTGGCCCGGAAACGCTGACTTGCGTTACGTGTGCCCGCGCCAGAGTGCGAGTAGCTGACGCAGGCGGCAGAACCGCGCTCGGATGGGGAGAAACGCCCTTAAGCGTGCAATGGGTCTGGCCGAGCCAATTATCGCATCAGGAGCGCCGCGCAGCACTCGTGGATTTCACCACGGCGTTGGCCAGGGCGTGGGCGGCCTTTGGCGCCACCGGCCATCCTATGGAACTCGGTCATGATTTCCAGCAACAGTGCTTGGAGGGAATGTGGCGCCAATTTAACGCCGCCCGCGCTGGCCGCGAACCGCTGCCGTGGTTGGCGGCACTGGTTTGCTGTTCCGCGTTCGATCTGGCGGTCCATGATGCTTTCGGCGTCCTGCACCAGCGTCCGACCTACCAACTGTATGGTCCGGCCTATCTGAACCGTGACCTCGCGGCTTTCCTGAGCCCCGCCGCGGACAGCGCCGTGTCCTTTTCCAGCCGGTATCCGGCGGATTTTCTCCAACCGCCCGCGGTGGAACTTCCCGTGTGGCATCTCGTCGGAGGCAAGGACCTCCTTGAGCCAGCAGATCTCAGCGGTGCGGATCCGGCCGACGGCTATCCCGTTCTGTTGCGCGACTGGATCCTCCGGGATGGTCTGAAATGTTTGAAAATAAAGCTTCGCGGGGATGACTGCCAATGGGATTACGAACGGATCGTGCAGATCGGAAAGATCGCCGCGGCGGAAGAAGTCGACTGGCTGTCCGCGGACTTTAACTGCACCGTCCATGCGCCGGCTTACGTGACGGAATGGCTCGACCGTCTGCTGCGCGAAGATCCGCGAACGTATGGCCGCATCCTGTACGTGGAGCAACCCTTTCCCTATGACCTGGAAAACAATCCGATAGATGTGCACGCCGTCGCGGCCCGCAAGCCGCTGTTCATGGACGAAAGTGCGCACGATTGGCGGCTGGTGGCGCTGGGGCGGCGGCTGGGATGGACTGGCGTCGCCCTGAAAACCTGCAAAACGCAGACGGGAGCATTGCTGAGCCTGTGTTGGGCGAAGGCGCATGGCATGACGCTGATGGTCCAGGATTTAACCAATCCCATGCTGGCGCAGATCTCCCACTGCCTGTTGGCCGCACACGCCGGCACCATTATGGGCGTGGAAAGCAACAGCATGCAGTTTTATCCCGGCGCCTCACAACCGGAGGCACGGGTTCATCCCGGGCTGTACGTGCGTCGCCACGGTCGGTTGGACCTGCGCACCGTCCAGGGGCCGGGCTTCGGATATCGCCTGGCGGAAATCAAACGCGAACTGCCGGATCCGGTGGTGGTTTATGATAGCTGAGCCTAAGTGGACCCATCGGCCAGGCGGATAGGCCCGAAGGCGGGCAAAGACCGGCCGGCGGAATCGTGGATATTACAGCTCGGATCCGTGCCGGCGCCGTAACCGATCTGCAGCGAGGTGGGATCCTTCGCCGCTGGACTTAGCTGACTGCAATAAACCATCGCCCGTGATCCATCCAGGCGGGTATCGTAAAGCAGTGGAGCGCCAGACCGGTCGCACAGATAAAAACCGAGCGGCCGCCCGCCCGCTTCCAGTTTTCCCGCTACTTGGCCGAATTCGAGTATAATTTGTAATGCCTGTTCGGTCGCGCGGCGCCGGATGCGCCGAAGCGTGATGGGCGGGAGACTGGCCCTGGGGTGCTTAAGCAGCGCCAACATCGCCTGCGCCAGCCGCCGCCCCAGCACCTGCTGGTCGCGGCCGGAAATATGAATAATGTCATCCAGCGTCAAATCGATTGCCGGGACGGTGGCGAAATGCTGGATCTTTTCCGGCAGCAGACGCTGTTCCTCCCGCACCCTCTGCCACGCAGCTCCCGCCGCGGTATCCGACGTGATAAAACGTGATAATTGCACACAAACGAACGGCAGGTTCGACTGACCCAAATCTTTCCGAAAAGATGCCACCAGCGTTTGCATCCGCGGCACGTAAAGCGCCGCGTCGGTCGGATTGCACTCGGATTCGCCTTGATACCAGACAATTCCCGCGATTTTTCCGCCGTTTTTGGCTATCCGGCGCAGGGTGGCGCCGTAAAGCGACTTGGAGCCATCCGCCCTTTTGGCGGGGTCCCACTGCAGCATCGACGTGCCGCCGTGGGCTGAGGCAATCAATCCCTGTGGCAGGCCCGTCGTGCGATGCATCTGCTGTCCGAAGGCCACACCCGGCCCGACCCCGGTAAGCTTGTTACGCGGCGGCCGAACCCCGCCGCACAGATCGACGTGAACTGGATCCACCGATTCCGCAAGGCAATGGATCGGATCTTCCGCGACCGCCCAGCGATCGTCCATATAAAACGCGCGGGTCATGCGCTGAGGCTTGGCCCGGTCTACAAGCAGGCCGTGACCTTCGGCATTCGACTGGCCGGCGATGATCCAAACATCCCCCACCAGAACATCGCGCACGATTTGCCTGTCGATAGCCGCGGTTTTGGCATCCATGGCGCTTAGGGTGATACGATACGGACCACCTGGCGGCAATCCCTTAAGCCGCGCGGTGAATTTTCCGTTATGGGCGCGGCCAATGGTCCGGGCGTGGTACCCGCGCAGCAGGCCGTGCGCGGTGCGCACCGTGGCCAACACCGGTCCGTTGGTTTCGGCCTCACCGGTAATGAGGGCGTGGGAACCCCCGCGGCGGGCACGCTGCAGCACCATGTGATCAAACAGGCCGGTCATAATTTTCATGCGGTTACTCTCCGGAGGCGCAGGTTGAGGCTACCCGATGCAGGGAGGCTGTCCAGCGCTGGTTTGAAGCTTATAATACCGGGCGATGAATGCGGGCGAATGTTGGCTGAGGCTGCGGGTGCGCTACGTGGAATGCGATGCGATGGGCTATGTGCACCATTCGCATTATCTGACCTATTTCGAGATGGGCCGGACCGAATTGCTGCGTCGCGGCGGGATAAGCTATCGCGAACTGGAGACGCGGGGGTTCTTCTTTGTGGTGGTGAAGATCAGCGCTTCATACAAACGTCCCGCTCGCTACGATGATGAACTGGAACTGCTTACCCGCATCACCAACCAGACGCGCGTGCGCATCGACCATGGCTACGCGTTGTATCATGCGGACAGCCGCCGCCTGCTCTGCGAGGCGGCCAGCACGATCGCCTGTGTGGACCGCGATGGCAAAGTCGTGGCCATCCCGGACTTTCTGCGCAGCGGCATATAGGTCACCGGCGCGGCTAGACCCCGTGGCTGCATGGCGGATTTAGCGCCAGTGCCGTTCCCAGTGCGCCCGTTTCGCGCCGCGGGGCAACCAGAGCGAGTGAGTATCATAGCCCGGAGGTCACCGCGGGCAACTAAACCGCAGCGACGGATTCGAGATGCTGCTGGAGCGCCCGGTCCCGTCGCGTACGCTACGCGGCTATGAGCAATGGCCGGTTCAACGGCGTACCCCACGCGGCGCGAAACTCCTGCCCTGGAAATGGCACCAGCGCGCCGAATCTGTCATGCACCCAACGCCGGGGTGTGGCCGGATTTTGGGACGGGGACATACCCACGGGCGGCATGAATGCCGCCGCTAAGACGTTGGGGGCTTGGCACTATCGCGGCGGGCCGGCGTTCGCCAAAAAATCCGGCCACACTCCCAACCCTACGGCGGCCTGGGTTTTGCAGCGCTCTTTTTTCCACGGCGTGTTACAATTAATATTAGGTTCGCTCCGGGGCCATTGGAAATGGGTCTGGTTTCGACGCACGTAGGTTCGTTCGTCATGGGGTCGATAAGTTGAGATGGTCAGCGCTGGGCGCGGCGTGGCGCCATGCACTCAGGGGCCGGGAGCGGCCGCGGGCGTGAACACCGTTGCGGACAAGGCGGGCTCGGGGTTACAGGTAACACGGTTGGCGGTGGACCAAGCGGGCCGGGCCGCGGATTTTTTGCGCATGCGCGGCGGCGGGGTGATGGACCTCCTCGCGCATTTCTGGGATCGGTTGGCCCAGACGCCGCCATTATTGCGCGACGATGTGCATCTGCTGCTGGCCGGGCCCGGTGCCGCGGGGGCCGCCGGCGCGAATAGCGGCAGCGTGTTGGGGGCCATGTTGTACGTGCCGAAGGGGCATCGGGCGGATATTTTTATCACGGATGCGTCGGCAGGGCAGGCTTTCACGTCCTATCTGGCGGATTGGGTCCAGCGGCAACCGCGGGTTGAGCGGTCCGAGCCGCCTCCGGCGGGCACGCCGGAAACGACCGTACCGGCCGCGCTAGCGCTGAATTATGTCACAGGTGAAGCGACCAGCGTGCAGCAAATGCTGCCAGGGTTGCTAGAGCTGGTGCATCGTAAGAACGCCGCGAAGCAATCCGTGAATGTCATGATGCGCCTGCCGCCAGATCGGCCCGTGCGGCGCTGCGCAAAAGTGCGCGCGGCGCGGGACGGCGATGAAGCGGTGCTCAACAAATGGCGGCGCCTGTATCGGAAAGAGCGCGGAATTCTGTTTGAAGCGGACGTGGACGCCTGGATCGACACGGGCAATGTGTTTGTCTACGAGTTGGAGGGGCAGGTCGCCGCGGTGGCGAAGTTCGATTTGATGTTGCGGGCCATCGTGGAAATTGGAGGCGTCTTTACATTTCCCGATTTTCGGCGGCGCGGCATCGGAGCGGAATTGGTCAGTGAATTGGTGGGGCGCATTCGTGAGTCCGGGAAAACGCCCTCGCTGCAGGTGGATACGGAGAACCATCCGGCGCTGGCGATGTATCGTAAAGGGGGGTGGGTGGAAATCGGTCGCTTGGCACGGGTGTGGCTGTCCAACGCTCCGTAGGGCCGTCAGGCCCCGATACAAAAATCCACCGATTACTTGGAGCTAAAATAAACAGGTGTGGCCAGATTTTGTGGCAAGGACGTGCCGACGGACGGCATAAATGCCGCCGCTAAGACGGTTGGGGATTTGGCGCCATCGCTGATGATCGGCATTGGCCACGAAATTTGGCCACAGCCAAATAAACCGAAGGCGGCAGACGATGGAAGGGCAGGGATATTTTGAGGTCATAGTAGTCGGCGGCGGCCACGCTGGGGCGGAGGCGGCCTGGGCGGCGAGTCGGCTTCTGGGCGACCGCGGCCGGGTGGCGATGGTGACGATGGATCCAGCGGCCATCGGGCGCATGAGCTGCAATCCGGCCATCGGGGGACTGGGTAAAGGCCAAATAGTGCGCGAAATCGACGCCCTGGGCGGACTGATGGCCCACGCTATCGATGCGTCCGGAATCCAATTCCGCATTTTAAACCGTTCCAAAGGACCAGCGGTGCAATCGCCGCGGGCCCAGGCGGACAAATATCGCTATGCCCAGACCGTGCAAATCCTGCTGCGCGAGTATTGTCTCAATCTAACCATGGTTCCCGATATCGTGGAAGAGGTGTTGACCGCGCCCGCCCCGGCTGGAACTCAACGTCTGCCGCCGCAGCGCCCTGGTGGATCCGCTGGAAACATCGCTGCGTCGCCGGCCGGTAATGGGCGCGGGCCGCGCCAAGTGACTGGTGTGAAATTACAATCCGGCCGGATCTTGGCTGGCCGCTGTGTGGTGCTGACCACGGGGACATTTTTACGGGGGCTGATGCATACCGGCGAAACCCAGACCCAAGGCGGTCGAGTGGGGGAGGCCGCGGCCGTGGGGCTGTCGGCCTCGCTGCGGCGACTGGGTATTGAATTAGGTCGGCTCAAGACCGGCACCCCGCCGCGGGTCGCCCGCGAATCGATCGACTTTACGCGGTTAGCCCCGCAACCCGGCGACGATCCGCCAGAGCCATTCAGCGATTTGACCGGAACGTCGGACTCGCCGCGGGCGAGCCGGTTTCCCGTCCTGCCGCAGGTTCCCTGCCATATCACTTGGACCAACGGTGCTGTGCATGAATTGATCCGGGCTAATTTGCATCGCGCCCCGATGTACAGCGGCCAGATCCAAAGCCGCGGCCCGCGTTATTGCCCCAGCATCGAAGACAAAGTGGTACGCTTCGCGGATCATCCCCGCCATCAGGTCTTTCTGGAACCGGAAGGCCTGGCGACCAACGAAATTTATTGCAACGGCATTTCCACTTCGCTGCCCCAGGACGTGCAGGAGGACATGGTACACCGCATCGCGGGATTGGAGCAGGCTAAAATTCTGCGTTTCGGTTATGCCGTGGAATATGATTTCGCCCCCACTTATCAAATCGACGCGGCGCTGCACACGCACTGTATCACCGGCCTGTTCCTGGCCGGCCAGATTAACGGCACCAGCGGCTACGAGGAAGCCGCCGGCCAGGGCCTTTTGGCTGGTATTAATGCGGCCCGGTTGATTCGCGGTGAACCGGCGTTTGTACTGCGCCGCGATCAGGCCTACCTGGGCGTGATGATCGACGATCTGATCACCAAGGTTCCGACGGAGCCGTACCGTATGTTCACCAGCCGGGCAGAATATCGCCTGGCCCTGCGGAGCGACAACGCCGATCAGCGGCTCACGCCGTTGGCGGAAACGCTGGGAATGGCCGAACCGGCGCGGGTGCGGCGGTGGCGCGAAAAGCTTATCGCGCTGCAGCGGGTTCGCACCGCCGCCCACGGGGCTCGCCTGACGAACGGCAGCAGCGCGTATGATCTGTTCCGCCGGGCCGAAATTTCCTGGGATGAATTGCGGCAGGCTGAATTCAAGGATGGCGGAATCTTCAAGAGCCTGCTGGCCGAACCGGCGATGCAGCCGATTCTGCGGCAGGTGCAGAGAGAAGCCCATTACGCCGGCTACCTCGTGCGGCAGGAGCGTGCGGCAGCACGGCTGGCGGAGTTAGAAGACAAGGTGATCCCGTCCGGCTTCGATTTCACCCGGCTGGTGGAATTGCGACGGGAAGCACGTGAGGCGCTGGCGAAGTTTCGGCCGCGCACTCTGGGGCAAGCTTCACGATTGGAGGGCCTGACGCCATCGGACCTTACGATTCTGCTGCTGCGTTTGGCGCGAGGCGGACGGGCTTCCTAGCCCCAAGAGGCTCCTGGCGCCGGTCCTGCAGCGTGACGTTGGCGTTGTGGAGGGGGATTCATTACCCGTCGCTTACGCTCCGGGCTATGAAAAGGGCGTGCGGGTGTGATTCATAGCCCTTCAGCTCGCCCGTGGCAACTTGCAGGCTGCGAACGGCGACCGTGGGGCCAGCTTCAATCGGCCAGTCGCCCCCGGCGCAGGCGGGTGGCCAGCGCCCAGGCGATGGCGATAGCGTCCGCCACATCAGACGGCGAAGGGGGGCTGTGCAGGCGGCACAGCGCGGCCACCGCCCGCTGCATCTGGCGCTTACCGGCATGGCCATTGCCCGTAATGGTTTTCTTGACCAGCGTGCTGGATAAATCGGTCACGGAAACCCCGGCCTCGGCGGCGGCCAGCAAAATCGCGCCACGGGCATGGGCCATTAAAATAGCGGTGCGGGGATGGTTGTAGTGTGCGTACAGTTGTTCCACCGCCAGGTGATCGACTCGAAATTCCCGGAATAATTCGACGGCCTGCCGGTGCAGATCCGCCAGCCGCTGCGGCAAGGGACGTCGCGCTGCGATCCGTAACACGCCCGCTTCGTGCAACTGGGGCCGCGGCGCAGTCACCTTCACGACAGCGTAGCCGGTGATATTCAGACCCGGATCAATTCCCAATATCCGCATATTTTACGACCTTCGCAGCAGGACCACGCAGTGACAGGCGATGGCCTTTTGCTGACCGACGGCGTCCATCTGTTCGTTGGTTTTGCCCTTGAGGTTGACGTTATCGATGGGGATATTCAGAAGTGCCGCCAGGCGCCGGCGCAAGGCGGGCTTATGGGCCGACAGACGTGGCGCCTCGGCGATAAGCACCACGTCCACGTTACCGATGGTCCAAGGAGTTTTGGCCAGTTCCGCCATCGTGCGGCCCAATAAGACGGCTGAATCAATATCTCGGTAAGCGGGATCGGTGTTCGGAAACAGTTCGCCGACATCAGGCAGGCCAGCGGCGCCAGTCAACGCATCGATCAGGGCGTGGAGCACCACATCGGCGTCGGAATGCCCGAGCAGTCCTTGGGGATGATCGATCCGGACATTGGCCAACACCAGCGGCCGCCCGGGGGCGGTGCAATGGATGTCGTAACCGAGGCCGATGCGATATTCGCTATTCACGGCGGCTCCACTTCGCCTATCGCACCAGCACCTCCCCCGACGGATTCGTGCAAACCATATTCCTTAATCTTGCGGTAGAGCGTGCGTTCGCCAATACCCAGGAGTTTGGCGGCCTGTTCGCGGTTACCTCGAACCATTTCGAGCGTTTTCTCAATCGCCTGGCGCTCCAATTCCGCCAAGGACACACCCGCGAGGCTGGTAATGGCAGTCGTCGGGGCGCTGCCGGGGAGGGGCAACGAAGCCAAGGCGGTGGTGGAAACCGTTTGTACGCGATAAGGCCCGAGAATATCCGCAGGAATATCACCTACGCTCAGTCTCGGCCCGGCGCCCAGCGCGACCATGTTGTCCACCACGTTTTCAAGCTGGCGGACGTTGCCGGGCCAGTCATACGCGCTCAGGATGTTGCGGACCTCCGGATCGATGCCGTCAATGGTTTTGCCCATTCGCCGGGCGCTTTTTTCCACCAGATGGGTCAAGAGGGGCGGGATGTCTTCACGGCGCTGGCGCAGGGGCAAGAGGGTGATGGTAGCGCCTTTGATCCGGAAGTATAGATCCTGCCGGAAGTCGCCCCGACCGACCGCCTGCTCCAAGTCCTGGTGCGTAGCGGCGATGAAACGCACGTCGACCTGAATCGGATCATTGGAACCGATGCGCGTGATCTGCCGGTCCTGCAGCACCCGCAGCAACTTGGCCTGCATCGGCAACGGCATATCGCCGATCTCATCGAGAAAAAGCGTACCGCCGTCGGCATATTCAAAACGCCCTTCCCGGTCGCTGCGGGCGTCGGTAAAGGCCCCTCGCACGTGCCCGAACAGTTCATCCTCCAACGTACCTTCATTAAGCCCCGCACAGTTCAGCGCCACAAAGCGGGCGGTGTTCCGACGGGAGTTCTGATGCAGCGCCCGGGCGATGAGTTCCTTGCCGGTTCCGGATTCACCGTGGATCAGCACGCTGATATTGGTCGGTGCGATTTGCCGCACCATCCGCAGCGCCCGCCGCATGGCCTCCGAATTGCCGATGATGCCCTCCATGCCGTATTTTTCATCGAGCGCCAGCTGCAGCTGCTGATTTTGTCGTTGCAAGCGAACAACATCCAACGCACGGCGGGTCTGGACCCGCAGCACGTCCAGATCGAGGGGCTTTTCGATAAAATGGAAGGCGCCCGCTTGCATCGCGCTGACCGCGGTGGCTACATCCCCGTGGGCCGTCACCACCATGACCTGGGTTCGGGGGCGGCGCTGGCGCACGAATTCCAGCAGATCCAGACCATCGCGGGGTGAATCCAGCCGCAAATCGGTGATGACCAAATCAAATTCACCCTCGGTGAAACAGCGCTTCGCATCGGCGAGATGATGGGCCTGTTTAACGGAACAACCGGTCCGGGCCACGGCCTCGGCAATGGCGTCGGCATGGTCCACTTCGTCATCGACGACCAACACTTGAATGGGTGGTTCTTTACTCATCGACGGAGTTATCATACCGAACCGGGGCGGGTGGTAAAAGCCATAAAAGCCATATCGAGGAATGAGGCTGGTTAGCAGTTTTGATTCTTCAGGGCTCCCGCGCGGCAGGAGCGACGGCTCGGGATTGGCGCGTCTTAGGAAGCCGGCGTTATTCGCGCAGCCATAAGGCGGCGAGCGCCAAAATGACGCTGGCCATCCAAAATAGGGCGGCAAGAGGCTGCGGCGAGCCAAGGATCATCGGGCGCCACAGCGCCGCGGCTGGAGGGGCGGCGCCCAGCCGCCCGTGGCTTACAATCGGGCCAATGGCTTCGGCGGCCTTGGCCAACACGGGGATAGGCAGAACCGTCCGCCAAGGACATGGTTCCGCATTGGCGGTAGCGGGGAAACAACGGGGCGGCAGGTCCGGGGGCGCGACACGGGTGAGCCCGATCCAGTGACCATGAATTTGTCGGGTCAGGACTCCAGAGAACACGCGTATGTCGCGGGGCAGCGCTAAGCGGTAGCGACCGGGAGCGGTTGGCGTGAAGGCCAGTGATCGAAGCCGCGCTGCGGAGCCAGTCCAGAACGTAAATCGCAGGCGTGCCGCATTGATGAAACCGAGTGGATCACGGGCATCCACGCGGAGCAACCAACGCCCCCCACGACGCCGCGCCCGCACCTGAAATCGCCGGTCACCAGGCGGGGGCAACAAATGGCGCAGCACTTGGTGTAGAAAGCCAGGGTAAGCACGGCCGCCGCTGCTGAAAGCTACCGCGGCCACCTGGCCTAAGCCGCGGCGCCACCTGGCCGCCAACGGCGCCGCCGGCTGGGAGGCGGCCGCCAGAACGGTGGCGTGTTTTTTAAGCCACACCCGATCCCAATGGCGCGTGGTTCCCCGGAACCCGGCGGGGACGCTGCTCCAGATCGCCCGATGGTGTTCCGCCCGGCCAACCAGACGCCGGTAGATCCATCCGCGTAAAGCGCCGCACCAGTGCCGGGGATTGGTGGTGTGCAACCATGGGGCGCGCACCTGTTGGGCCAGGCTCCGCAGTGCCGCGGAGGCGCCGGGCGGGGCGATGATGGCCAAATGCACGCTGCGTCGCCGCAGCAGTTGCACCCACCGTTGCACTTTAAGTCGTGGAATGCGGCCATCGGTTAACAACATCAGCATAGCGCCGCGGTTTAGCCGATGCTGCAACCACGGCAAAGCACTGTCCGGATGGGTCGGCCCGGTCGGTTCCACGCGGCTAAGCAGCGTGGTGATTCGACCACGATATAGTCCAACGGTTCCGGAAAGCAGCGGCACCGTGCAACCGCTGAAGGCCAGAACCGCCAGACGGTCGCGCTTGGGCAGTAAGGAGGCCGCCTGGGCCACCGCTTGAGCGGCCTGAGTAAAGCGGGTCGAGCTGGAACTGCCTGGGACGCGCCGCCCCATGGAGCCGCTGGCGTCAATCAGAAATACGAACTGCCCGGGGGGACGCCGCGGCGGCAGGGATGACAGGGGCGAAATCCAGTCGAGTGCCCACGGCTTTCCGGCTGCCGGCCAGGCATAACCGCCCGGACCGAAGGCATAGTCCGTGCCACGTATCAGCAGGCCGCCACCGGTAGCGCGGACCCATCGTGCGATGAGCTGGCCGGCGCCGGGTGGAAAGTCCGTGCGGGGCACATTATCCAGAATGATTTCCTGGTAACCAGCCAGGCCGGCGGGATTCACGGGCAGTTGGGACGGCGGGATCACCCTCGGGTAAATTTTCAATTTTCGATCTAGCGTTTTCGTTGGGCCCCCACGCCGGACCAGCAATATTCGTGGTGTGCCGCGGGTGTAGACAAAGATACTGGCGCGGTTGTCTTCGGGCCAGGGGTCGCCGCTGCGCAGGCGCACCGTGTAGCGCACCGGGGCGCCACTCGAGGCACCCGGCCGTATTCCGGCGGCGTCCGGGCTGGCCGGTTGGACCGTATCGCGAACTTCCACCACTCGGCCGCCAGCTTGATGGAACTGCAGCGGCAGGCTGGTGATCAGCCGGCCATTGCGGCGTACCTGAATCAGCACACGCATAGCGCCGGTGACCGCCACCCCCACGCGAAGAAGACGCTGTGCTTCATGCCCGATCCTCCGGTCGGATGACACCCGACGCAGTAAGGGCTGCACCCGCAGGCTGGTAATGCCAGCATCCGGAAGGGTGGGCGTAGCAACGCTGACGGCCATGGCGAACGGCAGAACGGCTGGATTGACGCTGCGCCAGCGGATCAAGCCGGCGGTGAACAACCAGCGCGGCGCTCCGGTGCAATCCGCCGCGTTCCACGCCAGCGCGCGACGCAGGCTGGAGCAGGAACCGGTCAGGACGGGCCAGCGTCGGGGCCACCCTTGCCGAGAACGCAGCGAAAGATTCGCAGCCAAGCAGTGGACATGGCGGCACATACCAACCAAAGTAACCCGCATCCCCTTGGACAGATGCTGGCGCAAAGTGTGGCGCAGCCAGGAGGGATTCCGCCATGGCGCCAGATCCGCCGCAGGCGAAAGATCCAACAGAACCACTATCGACCGAGCGGGTGAATTCGCCCGCCAGACCGGTCCGGCGGCGGCGACGATTGCCGCCAGAGCCGCCGCCAGAGGTAGGAACAGGCACGCTGTTTTCCAGCGGCGGCAATGTCCCCCAGCCCGCCACCATCCGGCCGCCAGCGCCAGCAGCGGAATTGGCGCTAAGGTCAACAGCAGGGGGTAACGCCACAGGATATTCATATTGGAATATTATGCCGCGGCGCGTAAATATCGTCAGGCTTCGCCGGAAGCGGTTGGCGCCGCCAGCTTGCCGGACGATGGAAGTTCGGGTAATTTTCTGGGGCTGGAAAGAGAAGGGCAAGCGAGGCGTGACTGCTTCCAACGGAAAATCCGGCGCTGCAATCGCGGCGCGGCGGGAACTCTATGACGGCACGGGCATGGATTCAACGCTGGCGGCGGAAAGATTGGCGCCCTCCACGGATACCTCCGGCGTGGACGTCGCTTTACGCCGGGCCACCGATCGTCTGCTGGCTCTGCATCAACCCGCCGGCTATTGGGTGGGTGAATTGCAGGGCGACAGCATCCTGGAATCCGAATACATCCTGCTGAAATTCATTCTGGGCCAGGAAAATGATCCCGCGTTGCCGTTGATCGCCAACTATCTGCGCCGGCTGCAACAGCCGGGCGGGGGTTGGAATTTGTTCCCCGGGGGGGAGAATGATCTAAACGGAACCGTCAAAGGCTACTTCGCGTTGAAATTGATGGGGGATCATCCGGCCACACCGCCGATGCGGGCCGCGCGTCAGGTTTGCCGGCAGTTGGGCGGCGCGGAGCAGTGCAACAGCTTCACGAAATTCTTTCTGGCCGCGCTGGGACAGATCAGTTACGACGCGTGTCCGAGCATTCCGCCGGAAATCATTCTCCTGCCGAAATGGATGTACTTCAATCTATATGCGGTTTCCGCCTGGAGCCGCACCATGATCCTGCCCCTCGCCATCGTCAGTGCGTGCCGGCCGGTGCGGGCGATAGACGCGCGCCGGGGCATCGCGGAGTTATTCCATCAACCGGAGGCGGCGAATAATCCGGCCTATCGACTCCGGGGTCTGCCACGCAGTTGGCGGGAAATGTTCCTGCTGCTGGACTTGTCGCTGAAGCGCTATGAAAAAACGGCCGTGACACCGTTACGTCCGCGGGCCATGCGCGAGGCCGAAAAATGGCTCATCGAACACCTGGAGGGTTGCGACGGATTGGGGGCTATATTTCCGCCGATGGTTTATATTCTGATCGTGCTGCGCGTCTTAGGTTACGCCGACGATCATCCGCTGGTGGTGAAGGCCCAAAAAGATCTGCGCGACCTGTTTATCCAGGAGAATGACACCATTCGCATCCAGCCCTGCTGGTCGCCGGTCTGGGACACGGGGATCGCCCTGCATGCGCTGGCGGAAACGGGTATGACCGCGGACCATCCGGTGGCGCAAAAGACCACGCGCTGGCTGCTGGAAAAGGAATGCCGCGTCGGCAGTGACTGGATGAAAAATTGCCCCGGGATCGAGCCGAGCGGGTGGTTCTTTGAATTTGCCAATCCGCATTATCCCGACGTGGATGACACGGCCATGGTAACTATGGCGTTGAAGCGCGTCGGCGGCAGCGTTGGCGCAGACGCGGTCCGGCGAGGGTTAAACTGGCTGCTGGCGATGCAGAATGATGACGGCGGATGGGCGGCGTTTGACCGCACCCGCCATCGTCCCATTCTGGAACATATTCCGTTCGCCGATCACAACGCTATTCAGGACCCTTCCTGCCCCGATATCACGGGGCGCGTGTTGGAATGCTTAGGCCATAATGGCTTGACGGATGAACATCCGGCGGTGCGTAAGGCGGTGGGGTTTCTCCAGGAAACGCAGGAAAGCGAAGGATGCTGGTTTGGGCGCTGGGGTGTTAATTACATTTATGGAACCTGGCAGGTGCTCACCGGGCTGCGGGCCATCGGTCAACGCATGGATCAACGGTTTATCCGCCACGCGGCGGAATGGCTGCGCGGTTGCCAGAAGCCGGATGGCAGTTGGGGTGAATCGTGCCAGACCTACGAAAATCCAGAACTCAAGGGCCGTGGTCCGAGCACCGCCTCTCAGACGGCCTGGGGGGCCATGGGGCTGATGGCCGCGGTTGGCAGCCGCCATAGCTCGGTGCAGCGGGCTATCGCGTGGCTGATCGATCATCAAAATCCACAAGGCGATTGGGACGAGCCCTGGTTCACGGGCACCGGATTTCCGCGGGTGTTTTATCTAAAATATCACCTGTACCCGCTCTATTTCCCGGTGATGGCGCTGGCGCGTTATCGCCGTCTGGAGGCCGCCGGGGCCACAGAAGCTTGGCCATCCGCTACGCAGCCGGCGCCGCCTCGGCTTTAGCTGTTATTATGAAAGCGCGAACACGCGAATATATCAAAGATATTCGGATGTGCTGTACGCCGTGGCTTACCGGAAATCCATATGCCACGCCAGGAATTTAAGGGGCGGTGCTACGCATTCCACTGATTTTATCCGAGCCAGCGGTGCCAGGATGGTTCCGGGGCCGTTATTTTCAAGGCAGGCGCCCCGGCGGTCCGAGGGCGTAACGTCGCGCGGAATCCAGGAGCGCGGAAGCCGGGCGGGGCCGGCGCCGGCCCAGCCACCAGCGCGTCAACAGCAGGCCGGCGGCGCCGGCCAAAACTCCGGAAAGCAGGCCCCCCACCACCGCGGGCGCCAACCAATCCGTAAACACCAGATGCCAGGAAATCCGGTGCCACGATAACCGCGTCAACCAGCGGCCCGCAAGAATAAAATGGCCGATTTCCACGCTGGCCAACAGCAACAACGGCGTCAGCGGCGGGGAAGAAAGTTGCGCCGCCGCCACCGTCAGCACGATATTCAAATGCAGCCGCCGGGCCACATAAATCGCCAGCAGGGTTTGCAATCCATACACCGGCAGAAAGGCGATCAGAATGCCCACGCCCACCGCCGTACTGGCCAGCGCCGGCGAAACGTTGGCGCGGGTTAAGCGCCCCAGCGCCCGCCGCCAGAATTCCCAGCGCCAGAAGGCTGGCCGGCCACCGCCGCGCGGCCCTTCCGGCAAAAACCACGGTTCGCAGCGCCGACAGGGAATCAGCAACAACCGCAGAATAACCAGCAACACATTGAGCCGCACTCCGCGCAGCGTATCCAGAACGGGCCGAAAATGGCTGATACGCTGGGCCGGAGGAAAGTAGACGCAGGTGACCGGGACGGAACGGATGACCCGACCGGCCCAGGCGTAACGGGCCAGCGTTTCGGTTTCGAAATCGAACCGTTGGAACCAATGCCGCAGACGCAGCGTATGCCTCAGTGGATATACCCGCAGACCGCACTGACTGTCCGGCACGTCCTGCCCCGTTTCCAACCAGAGCCAGTAGCGGGAAAAGTCCCGCCCCCGCCGGCTGGAAGCGGGCACAGAGGCAAAGTCCATCTGGCGATCGCCGATGATCAAATCGTCCGGAAACAGCCGCGCCAGGCGCATGAGTCGTACGAGATCCGTTGGCACGTGCTGCCCATCCGCGTCAATCGTGACCGCGTGGCTGAACCCCATTTTTGCCGCGGCGCGAAACGCGGTGCATAGCGCGAAACCTTTCCCCCGGTTCCGGGGCAGGCGCAGTACCCGCAGGCGCCCAACCCCACCGCTGGCTTGGTCAGTCGAGGTAGCGGCCAGTTCCGTCAAAATCCGCGGCGTCTGATCGGTGCTGCCATCGTTCACCGCCAGCACGCAAACCTCGGGCAGCGTCTCCAGCACCGCGCGCACCACCTGGGCCACCGTGTCGCCATGGTTGTATACCGGAATAACGACAACGAAAGTCAGGCGCTGTCCAGCCCGCGGCGCGGGCCGCACCGCGGCCGTGGTTGGGGACGGCGGCTGGGCGTTTTCGAAGCCGGTGGACATAGAGTCATACTTTACAAAGCGGCGCGGATATTGGATAGTAGCTTTTTCCCGCTCCGCTTTCCTTGCGCCGGCGCGGGGTCTGAAGGCATCGGAATAGGCGCAAGGGTGGACCGGCCGTTAAACCGCGAGTGGCGTCAGCCCAATCCATTTAGCGTTATGAATCACGTTTGTTTTTTTCGCCAAATCAGCGCGGGACTGCTTCTGTTGTCCGCTTGCGGCCAGGGGCCGGCTTGGGCGGCCGTGCGGCCGCGGCCGGTTGTGGTCCACGGACAGGGATTCGGACCCAGGGCCGCCGCGGCCGCGGTGGCGGCGCGCCTGGTCAATCCAGATCCGCGGAAGTATATGTTCGAGAATCAGATCAAGCCGGGCATGAGAGGCTATGGTCTGACCGTCATGCACGGAGTGGCTATCCAGAAGTTTCATTTCCAAGTGCTGGATGTGGTGCGGAATTTCGGCCCTGATATGAACGTCATTGTGGTTCGCTGCCAGGGGCTGGGGCTGCGGCATTCTGGTGTGATCGAAGGGATGAGCGGTTCGCCGCTGTATATCGATGGCCGCATGATCGGTGCTATCGCTTATGGCTGGAATTTTTCAAAGAACCCGATCGCCGGAGTGCAGCCGATCCGCCAGATGCTGGCCATTCCCCTGCCGAAGGCCGG
>JAJYFE010000203.1 GCA_021785435.1 Planctomycetota bacterium | reverse complement strand
TTCCGATCTTCGCTGGAAGTTGAAAGGTGATCCCCGCCGCGTAGCGGCTAAAATCCAAAAGACACCTCCAGTACCACGCCATTGAACTCGGGGTTGCGGTAGGCGTCGACGGCGTCGACGTCGCCGACGTCCGGATTAAAGTCGTTGTACTGTTCGTAGACGTACTCGAGCTTGCCCAGCAGGTCTTGGGTCAACCAGTAGCCGCCGCCAATTTCGAATCGGTCCACCCAGCCGTGGGTATTGACGCCGTTGGCCTCGCCCGCCAGGGCGTAACTGAAGCGGCCCGCCAGGTAGAGGGCGGCGTTCAGGTGGTAGGTGGCCTCCGCCGAGCCATAAAGCCAGCGTTCATGGTAGGTGGAATCCTGCGTCCAGCCAACGAAGGAATAGAGTTCCCAAGGCCAATGATTCCAGGTCAGGTCAGTCTGGTACGCTTCCACATCGTAGCCATTCAGTGGCGTAATTTGGCCGGGATCGCCGTCCCAGCCCCCACCAAAGACGCCGGCATAATCACCGCCGCTGCGGATGAGAGCGAATATTTGGTTGTGGCCCTCACCGGCGCCGGGCGGCAGGTTATGGGCCGTTGAATATCCATCCAGGTCGACGTAATACGCCGACATCGACCAGCGCAAGTCCTTCAGGGGGTACATCCATATCTTGCCGTGGACCGCAGGGCGACTGCCATAGGTGCTCGGCAGGGTGAAGTGTCCCCGGGTGGTGCCGCTGGTCAGGCCCGCGAGCCAATAGAGGGGGCCTTTGACGCTGTAGACTTCAGCACCGATCTCCTCGGTATTCGAGTCGACCAAGTAATTGCCGACCAGGGGGTTGCGTTGGGCGAAACCGTTGTTCGTGCGGTGATAGTTCTGATCGCCGAAGTCTACGTCAAAAGCGCCGGCCTTGACGTTGATGTAGCTGAAAAGCCCACCGAGCGGGCCGGCCTCAAACGGCGGGGGAAGTTGCTTGAATATGATGTAACCCTGATCACCATAGACTTTGTCTTCATCGGGCCGGCTGGCGAGGTACAGGTCGAAATAGATATCCAACTTGTGAGGGATGGTCGCCAGAAACTCCAGATTACCCATGGGGGTCTGGAAACCGGGGTCCAGGCCTGGATACGGGCCAACGGGACCGCCGATGGTGTTCTGGTCAGGCAGGTTGCCTGCTAAGCCGCTGAAATAGGCGCTATGCTGGGCAAGCGCCTGGAATCGCCCGACGGACTGCAAACCGATGAAGAACCGCATGTCACCCCATTGGGCCACCTGCATGTGCATATCGGGGCGCATATGGGCGGGATTTTCAATGCTAAACGGTGAAAAGTAGTTGTGGCCCGTGGGCGGGGCGAACACTTCCCGCACCGTCTGATCGATGTTGTTGGTGGAAGCTGGCCCCGCCGCTTGCGCGGCGATTTGCTGGGAGTTGACCATTACTTCACGGTAAATTCGCTGAATTTGGGCCTGCGTGGCCGCTTGTTCCTGTTGGGTCGCGGCCGCCTGCGCCGCGGTCAACCTGGAATTCTGCGCCTTAAGCCGGGTCAGCTGTCGCTGCAGTTCCTCCTGCTGGCTACGGGTGGCGGCCTGGTTCTCTTTCAGGTTGGCCACCTGGCGTTTCAGATTCGCCACCTGCTCTTGATTGGCCGCTTTAAGTTTCGCCAGCTCCCTGGCCATCCGGGCCATTTGGGCTTCCAGCGCCATGTGTTGTGCTGGCGTGACCGTAACCGCTGGATGCGTAGCTGCTGCTGCCGCCAGAGCCGGTAGTCCTGCCAACGGCCAAACGGCCGCCGCTAATCCAAGATGCATCGCCAGCTTTCGTCGGGTTTTCATAGCCAGACCCCTTTCCTAAAAGGCCATTAACCGTGCGTCCGCACGAGCGATTCCGACTGCCCCCGGACCATTTCCCAGTTCGCGAATGCCGCTGGTGAAAACCTTCACAAAGCAGCGCGACGGGAGAAATCGCAGTATTCAACTCCGGTTATCCGTTTTACCCCTCGCCATTAGTAACGATGCCGGCCCCGGTAAAAGTTCCATTGGACTTCGCCGGGGCGGCAAGGCACCGCGAGGACACGCCAAGGGCCACGAAACCGTGCCGGATGTTTTTCCCCGTTTCCAGGAAAGTTGACGCACAGGGGCGGGGAACTATTTCAATTGACTGTGGCGTTTAATATTTCGGAGCGATTTGTCAATGCCAAGGCGCGGCCAACGGGTGACAGTTGGCGCGCATCGTGGCAGAACGCCGGCGTGGCTGCAGCGACAAATTTCTGGTGGGAGAAAGATCCCCAGGCCCGCCGCCGAACCCCAAGCACCGGCCTTCAGGCCGGTGACCCTTCGGGTCCCCCGTAGCGACTCGCTCGCGGCGAGCCGGTGAATGGCGGTGGCCGGGGCACCCGAAAGATAAGTGGTGACAGAGCGGTAGTGTTGATAACCGTCGCCATAGAGATGCTCGCCGCCCTGCCGCTGCTGTCCGGCATTATTTACGCCGTGGCGTTGCTGCCGGTTTCCGGCAAAGCCCGTGACTTGGCCGGCCGGCGCGGCCTGCGGTGGCCAACCCAATTCGCCAGTGTACCGGCCACCTTGCCGGACGCAGGGCGATGGGACGGGGCGAAACGCCAACCTAAATCCCGGTGCGGGCGGGCCGGCCGCTCGCGTCCGGGGAGGGGAGGCCAGGCGTCACCGAACGCTGATCCCTTTCCTGACGCGGGGCTGGGGGTTGATTCCCAGCCCCGCTGTTATTGCTTGCGCATCGTCTTATGGCGCTGCGGACTATGCCCTCTCGCACTCTGTGGTTTACTACAAGGCCGGCAGCCCGACATTACGTGAAGAGGTGCAACCGGCCAAATGTTAACCAGACCGCAACCCAAGCACGAGCTCCGGTCCCCAGGGCGAGGCCTGGACAACCATGAACTCGTCCCTGCGGCTGGCGGCGAACCGGACCGCATGTCACTGGCGAGCCGTGCGGGCGGTCCACGGGCGTGTCGGCGCAGGCCGCCGCGTTATGTCGCCGCAGGCGGCGGCGCTCTGGATTACGCTTCCTATTACGCCGTCGTGGATATGATTCGACGATCGCGCACGGCCCAACGCGGCGACTTCGCGGCCAACGCGCGAAGTGCTTCGCCAGCGCGGTAGCCGCCGGCGACCAACAGAAGCCCACCGAGCACTCCCAGCGAAAAGATCGTCTCCGGCATGGTCATCTCTGCAGACTTCGGACCACCACAAGCCTAAGCACCAGGTGTGATCGAAAAGTTCCGGCCCCTCCGAATGACAGTTCTTCACGCCGCGAGTATCATCAATCTGTGGATTCCAATGAACGATTCTATAAGGTTGTCTGGCCGCACCGCGCCACCGTACTGCGGGCGGCGCTGCTGCTGACCCATCGGGACAGTGAGGCTGCGGACATCACCCAGGAAGCCTTAATCAAGGCTTGGCGAAAAGTGGATCACTTCGATGGGAATCAAGGCTCGGTGCAGGCCTGGCTGTTGACGATTCTGCGGCATTGCTGGGTGGACCGGCTGCGATCCGTCGCACGGCATGGCGATACGGTGAGCCTGGAAGGTTTACCCGAGGATCCACCCGCGGTGTGCCGGGAAGATGAACTGCGCCCAAGCACGCTGGATGCCGCCGCCTTTGAGCAAATGCTGGAGCGTCTTTCCGACCAGCATCTCATTACCGCCATTAAGCAACTGCCAAGCGACTTCCGCTGGGCCATCCTGCTGGTGGATGTGCACGGTTATTCCTACGAAGAAGCCGCCACGGCGCTGGAAGTTCCGGTGGGCACGATTCGCTCCCGCTTATTCCGCGCCCGTGATTTTCTGCGGCAAAGGCTGGCGGCGGTAGAAGCGTAGATTACTGGCCCATCATACCGTGCATCTTGCCGCCACCCATCTTACCGCTACCCATCATGCCTCTACGCATCATGGGGCACATCATCATGCCGCCACCCATCATGCCTCCGCGCATCATGTGGTCCATCATGCCGTGGTGCATCATCGTGCGCATCATGTGTTCACGCCAGTGCAGATCGGTTTCCCGCTGTATGGCCAGTTGGCGGACCACGGCGGCCATGGCGTCGATTTTGCCCTGGCCGGTGGTCCTATCCATGGCCGCGACGAGGCCGGCAAGTTGTTGCCGCTGCTGGCGCATTGTGCGCATCCGCATAGCCATTTGCCGCAGCATAGCGGTACGCATCATCGCACGGGCCTGGCGCATCATTTTCCAGGCCGCTTGCATGGGCATAGTCGCCCTCATGGCACCGTGACCGGGAACGCGGCACGCCGCGCCTGATTTGACGCCACCCATGGAGCCCATGGCGGCGAAGGCCGCTGTGCCGGCAAGAACTACCGCCGCAACCCCCGCGACAATACCGGTTGAACGTTTCATGGAATGTCTCCTTACCAAAGGAACTCACAATCCGGATCATTGTATGCCAGGCTGCCACCTCACGCACGCATATAGGCGTCAGGTTCAGCGATTCCGCAGGGCGGGTCGCTAAAGCCGACAGGACAGCGGGTTGGGCGGTTTTGAGGCCAGAGGCAGATTCGCAGGGGCGTTTTTCGGCGGGGTGGACGGGGACTCCCTGCGGCGCGCCGGT
>JAJYFE010000079.1 GCA_021785435.1 Planctomycetota bacterium | reverse complement strand
AGACAATTGAAAACGTTGCACCTGGTGTAAACCATCCCTCCGCCCCCGGCCATAGCCGGTCCGCCAACTCCAGCAATCCGCAACAGGCGAAAAACTGGCCGGGGTTGGTTAAGTCGACGGGGATGGTGATATTCGGCATTGGATTACTCACTTGTTTTCTCCCCCGTCGTTTTCCTTCGAGGCCAGCGCATCGGCGCAGCGCAGTAAATTTTCCAGCCATGCTAACCACCAATGGCCATATTTGCGCTGTAATCGAGCAAAGCGACGCATCGCTTCGGTGGCTATTTCAGGCGATTTTGCGCGGGCACCCGGATCAAATCCGCCTTTGGGAAAGTGTGGTCGCGAGCGGCCGTGGTGCGTGGCGATCAGGTGTGCCGCGAGGTCGAATATTTCCGGATCGTGCTTGTCCGCATTGCCCTCGATAAACTCACGCAGAGAACCGAACTCATGGCGATAATTGCTGGCAACCGGGCGCATGCGTCCATCGGACTTCGCCAGTGGATTATCCATGCTGCCGCGGACGGCGTTTTGCCATACTACGCGATGCTTGCCGTGGTCATGCCATTTCGCTGCCAGTTGAAGGGCGGCGGCAATGGGGGCCTCCAGCGCAAGCCTTCCGGCGGTTTCGCTCGCGTGCTCTCCGACACACGCAACGTGTTTGGCCAAAGATTGTTTCTCTGAGCCCAATCCCCGGCGTTCGGGTTTCGGCACCATACTGATGAGTTGGCGCACGGTGTCGTCATCGGATGGTAGAGCCAGCACGAACCTCGGAAGGGCGTCCGAATCCGCCGGTTTGTCGCCGCAAAGCGCTTCCACCGATTCGCCTACTTTGGCAAGCCGGTACCTGCGGTTGGTTTCTGGTAATTGTTCGTCAGCCACATCAGGGGCCTTTGCGGCTTTCGCGAGAATTTCGGCGCTGGAATCCGGTTTCGGCCTTGGCGCCGCTGAGTCCAGCAAGCCATCCTTGCGTTCAATGCCGCCGAAAGATGCGGGGAGAATGATGTCAGCGTTGAGAATATCCCGTACTTGTTTGTTTTCGAGGCGTTCCATTAACTTCCCGATGCTGATGATCCGCAGTCCGCCCTGGTCGATAATGCAGGGGTGATCGGCAAATATGGATCGGGCCTTTTCATCAAAGGATTGCCACCGCTTCCGCATCTGCTCGCTTGCCTTATCGGATGGCACCGTAAGCGTCTCACGCGGCAAAACCCGATGCGCGTCAAACCATTCCTCGATGTCACCGATATCAAGATCGCCAAAGCCGTCCACGTCCAATTCCGCTCGCCAAGCGATGGTGGTTTCCGGCAGGTCGTCGGCAACTCCGCGCAGCCAATCGGCCACCGGCGGTCGGCCCGGCATAGGTTCCGCGATGGTGGTCATGGACCAGGCATCAAGGAGAATATCGGTCACTTCAACGATTGCGGGTTTGGGCGTCAGGGCGTCGTCCGGTTTTGCCAGACTGGAAAATGCTTTCGGACTGGCATCAAATGAGCCGTCCGGAAGTTTCGGGAGTTGCTTAAGGATTTCAAGCGTTTTGGTTGTGGCCGTTTCATAGGTTTGTGCGGGGGCGCTGTCTCGCCCTTGTTCTACCGTCCTCTTTTTCTTTTCCTCTCTTGGCTTACCTGCGAAAAGGTGCACCTCCGCGACGCCGCCGCCGCGGCGATTCACCCGGCCAAGTCGCTGAATTATGGAATCCAGCGGGGCGGCATCGCAGACAAGATGATCGGCGTTGAGATCAAAGCCGACTTCGCCGGCACTGGTGGAAACGAGAATGGCCGGACCCTCATTGGCTCTATTCTCAGGAGCTAAAAATCGTTGCATTACCGCTTTTTTTTCCATCAGTTCATCACGTTCGAGGCCGCGCATCGTGCCGGTGAGAATTTCCACTGCGCCCTTGAACGGTTTGCTTTTCTTGTCGCCGAAGTCCCTGATTTTATCGGCCAGTTTGGTGGCATCGTCCGGGGATCGCACAAAGACCACAACGCGGGAGTTATCCTTCGCGAGTTGGGCCGCCTTCTGTGCAATTTCAGTATTCACATCCGCAACGGCCTCGCGCAAGTGCAGATGCTTTTCCGCATGGAAGCGCTTGACGATAACATTGCTCTCCTTGTCACCGCCAAGGTCGGCTGGCGTGAGTTGGAATGAAGGTTCGCGGTCCTTGCTCACGGTCGCGGACATGCGAACTACCCGCATCGGCTTTCCGCGCCCCTGCTGAAATGGCCCATCGCGACCGATATCGCGCACCAATTTTGCAAATGGCTCGCTGAGGTGGGTCTCATCCAGAATCAGAAGTGAGTCCTGTCCCAGCAATCCGGCATCCAGCGGACGCTGTTTGTAGGAGCTCCGGTAGCCGCTGAAAAGCAATCGGCTTCCAATCATATCCACCGTGCCGACGATGATCGCGGGTTTTGACGGATCGCGGGTCCATTCGCGGTTATCCGCGAACTGACCGCGGAGCGTGCTGACGGCCGGCGGTTCAAGCCCCGCCGATTGCGCCTTTTCCTTGATCGCCTCGGCCAACGTGGTTGCCTGGTCAACCACTGTGCGCCGGTCCACGACGTAGACGAAACGTGTTGGAAGAAGATGCGGAGAGTTATTCCTCGACTGAATGGCGCGAGCGATGAACCAGATCGCCATGACGCTGGTCTTTCCCATGCCGGTCGGCAGGTCGATGGCGGGCTTGATATCCCCGGCGAGCCATTGCTGGTACAGACGGCATTGCCATCGCATCGGCTCGTAGTCTGTCAGCCTCTCAAACATTTCCTCAAATTCACGCATCACTTTAGCGGCTCCAGCGACCCGTGCCGGGATAAGTTTTCCTGACTGCCACGGTTCGGCATGTGTTCGGGATTATACATCGGAACTTTTCAAATGCAAGAATCTGGACAAAGCCTTGCAGTGGCTTCTTCAGTTTCCGCAAAGAATATGGCCACCCATGCATTCGCAGGCTATGGTACATGTAATCACAGCCCGTATAACACATTCGATCTATACCCTGTCAATACATCCCCCCAGAACCACCCAATACAACGGAGTATTCCATATTGGGTCGGCAACTAAACCTGATATCCTATGGCCTTGGCTTAGCTCGGCAGCGGCTCAAAGTCCGCAGCCACGACCCGAGCCGGCTGCGGACCTGGCTTCAGCTTGACGCGCCACCTGAATGGAGATTCGTCAATGTACAAACTAAGCTCGCCGACGGATTTCGCAAAGGCCATCGGTACGTCAAAAATCATTTGATCCGCGCCGATCTGGGCTACGGGAACGCATTGATCTGCGACGCGCAATTCGATGCGAACTTTGGCGGAGAACGCGCCTTCGGGAGCGACCTGGATCATGTCTGAAACTCCGGATTTTCCAGCACCGGTCGCCGAGGAAGGCGACTCGACAAGGCGAGCGGCGCAGTCCGCCCGAGATTACGCCTTCCGCCGCGCCAGGCGCTTGGAGCGGCAGCTTGGCCGTGGGGTCCACGGCAGCGTTTACTCGACCACGGAGCGAACCGCGATCAAGGCGCATCGCGCGGTTGAATCATACACCCGCGAATTGGCCTGTTACAAACGGCTCAACGAGCAAAACGTCGACGAAGTCCGCGGGCATCATGTGCCGCAACTTGTTGCCTGGGACGAGGCCTTGTTGGTAATCGAGATGACTATCGTCACGCCGCCGTTGCGGTTGGACTTTGGCGGAACCTACCTGGATTGGCCGCCGGAATTCTCCGAGGATGCCATCGCCGAATGGCAGCGTGAAAAACGCGAACAGTTCGGTGAAAGGTGGCCGGCCGTGCAAGGCATTCTGGCCATCTTGGCCGACGAGTACGGAATCTTTGTCACGGATGTGAACCCGGGGAATATTATGTTTGATGACGCGTGACGGCACGTCGGAGCGTGCCTGCTACAAATTTCCGCGGCCCAAAGGCCGCGGCCCCATTGAAGCATTGTCTTGGGCGGTTGGTAACGCTCGCGGGTCGCATTTCCGCGGCGGGCGCCCCGGCGCCCGCCGCGGCCCCATTGCAGCGGCTATAATCAACGGCATGATCTATCTCGACAACAATGCCACCACCCCGGTGCACGCCGACGTGTTTGAAGCCATGCGGCCGTTTCTGCAGGATCAATTCGGCAATCCGTCCAGCGCCCATCGCTTCGGCCAGCAGGCACGGCAGGCCGTGGAACAGGCGCGCTACCAGGTGGCCCAGTTCGTGGGATGCAAGGCCGCGGAAGTTGTCTTCACCAGCGGCGGCACGGAAGCGGACAACGCGGCGATTCTGGGCTTGGCCGCCGCCCCACCACCGCCCCGCCCCGGCGGACCGGAAAAGCGGACCATTATCACCTCCGCAGTGGAACATAGCGCCGTACGGGAAACGCTCGAGTATCTGGCTAAATCCGGCTGGAAGGTGGTTCCGATCGGCGTGGACACCGACGGTCGGTTGGATATGAATGCCTTGGCTTCGGCCCTGCGGGATCCCTCCGTGGCCTTCCTGAGCATGATGTGGGCGAACAACGAAACCGGCGTGATTTTCGATGTGGCCGCGGTGGGGATGCTGGCCAGACAACACGGCGTGCCCTTCCACGTGGACGCGGTGCAGGCGGCGGGAAAACTGCCCCTCCACTTCGCCGAGCAACCCATCGACTTGCTGGTGATCAGCGCCCATAAATTTCACGGCCCCAAGGGCGTCGGCGCGCTGGTGGTGCGCCGCGGCACGCGTTGGCAGCCGTTGTTGCGCGGCGGGCCGCAGGAACGCCAGCGCCGGGGTGGAACGGAAAACGTCGCGGGTATCGTGGGTATGGGCGCGGCGGCGGCTTTAGCGGCCAAAACGCTGGAAGATCCACAAGCCCAAGCCGCTGTGGCCGAATGGCGCGACCGGCTGGAACGCGGTGTCCTGGCGGCGATTGCTCAAACGCAGGTCAACGGCGACCGGGTGCATCGCGTATCCAACACCACCAACATCAGCTTCGCCGGACTGGAAGCGGAAGCGATTTTGTTGCTGTTAAGCCAGCAGGATATCTGCGCCAGCGCCGGGGCGGCCTGCGCCAGCGGTTCCCTGGAACCCTCCCATGTCCTGCAGGCCATGCACCTGCCCGAGCGGATCGCGCACGGAGCCATTCGCTTTTCCCTTTCCCGCTACAATACCCGGCAGGAGATAGATCACACGCTCGCGGCGCTGCCCGCGATTATCGCGCGTCTGCGCGAAGTGTTGCCTGTGTAAGGATACCGGCCCGATGGCATGGCCCGGCCTGGTCGCCGGGGCGACTAAATCAGGCTGCCAAGGACAATCCGCGGATGACGCCGATTCCCGCGGAGGTTCAATTGGTGGTACCCCAGCTGGAGCCTCACCGCGTGGCAACCGGTCCGCAATCGAATCTTGCCAACCGAAGTCCGCGTCCGTGCCCATCGCGCTGGCGATGGCTGCTGCGGACGTGGAGCGGCGGCTTGCTGCTGGCCGCACTGGCTATCGGCTTGCTGCTGGCGGGGGTGGTGCTGCTGGCGGCCGCATCGCCGTCCTGGTATCAACCGCTTAATCCGGCCGCGAATACGGTCTTAAATGACGCCACGCAAGCCCAGGCCGCTTTGCTGGACTTGCGCAATCAGGCCCAGAATCCGCGCTGGCGCCGCCTGGTTTGGCGGATCACCCAGGATCAAATGAACGCGCTGCTGGCGGTGACCTATTCCGCCGCCGACTCCGGCGCGGCGCGTCAGCACCGCCCGGGGGACGTCCTGGCGCGGCCTTTTGTACGTATTGCCAATCATCGGTTGATCTTGGCTATCCACGATCGGCGACTGCCAGGGGCGGGCATCATCAGCGTCACCATTACCATCCACACCAGCCCTGACGGGCCGGCGCCGCAAGCGCACGTCCGGATTACCGGCCTGCGGGTGGGCTTGCTGCCTCTGCCGCCTTCGCTGCTGACGCATCGGCTCGCGGCAGCGCTGCCGCGCCTCGAGCCGTCTTTGTATCGAATGCTGGCGGTATATTTAGGGCGGCGCTATGCCCGGGACATGGCGCCGCAAATGTTGCGCCGTAGCGCCGATTTTCTGCACGGACAACCGTTCCCGCTGGAACTGCGCGTGCATGGCCACGGCTTGGTGCTGCGGCGCCTGGATTTGCGGGGCGGACATATCAACCGGCGCAAGCGTTGGGCTCCGGCGGCGCTGACGGTGGAACTGGTGCGGCTCAAGTAACCATGGATTTTAGTTTGGTGGATCCGCCTGCGAATCGCAACCTCCAACCCACCAGTCGAAAATAGGGATCGGGACATCTTCGAACCATGACCCAAGCACGTTCCTTACCGAAAATAGAAAGCATCCCAGCGCTGCCCAGCGCACCGCCCGCGGCGGCATTGAAAATTCCCGCCCAGGGCCGTTTGGCGGCGCTGGAACACCGCGGTCCCCTGCCTTGGCTGCAGTTGCGTAACGCCGTTTACAGTGCGGCCCTGTATCGCAAGATGCTCGGCCGTATGGACCCCCGCATCCGGGATGGCGACCTGGTGAAGGTGTATGATCGCGATGGCGTTGTCTTCGGCACCGGTTTGCTGAACCGGCAATCGGCGCTCGCGGTGCGGATGTTATCCTTTGGCGATACGCCGCTGGATGAATCCTTTTTGGACGAACGCCTGCGCCAGGCATTGGCTTGGCGCCGCGATATCCTGCAACTGCCGGCGCGGACCGAGGCCTGGCGTCTCGTCCACGCCGAGGGCGATGGCCTGCCGGGTTTAATCGCCGATATTTTCGGCGATACGGTGGTGGTGGAGTTATTTTCGTTGGCCATGTTTCGCCGTGCCGACCAGATTGTCCAAGCGCTGCTGGCGCAACCCGGCATCCGGCACGTGCGTTTTCGCGCCGACGCGGCGGTGCAGCAGGCCGAAGGGTTTCAGGTGACGGCGGACGGTGGGTGGCCCGGCGTCGCGGGTGTTCAACCGCCTTTCAACGCGGATCCAGGCCAGGATCGCCTGGTTATTACCGAGCATGGCGTGCGTTTTCAGGTGGACCTGGCCCACGGACACAAGACCGGCTTCTTTTGTGACCAGCGGGACAACCGGCTGGGGCTTACGACCTGCACGGCGCAGGCCGCTATGCTCGATTTATGCTGCTACAGCGGCGGCTTCGGCATCTATGCCCTGGTCCGCGGGCAGGCCGCCTCGGTTACCGCCCTCGACCTGGATGAGTCCGCGCTGACCCTGGCCCGGCGCAACGCCAATCTTAATCATATCTCCGCCCGTCGCTATGAAACCGTTCATGCCGATGCCTTTCCCTATCTGCGGCAAATGCGGCGGAATAACCGGTGGTTCGATGTCGTGGTTCTCGATCCACCCAAGCTCATCGCCGGGCGCGAAGATTTCAGTGAGGGTCGGCAAAGCTATTTTGATCTCAACAAGCTGGCCCTGGCCGTCGTGCGCCCCGGCGGCATTCTGTTAACTTGTTCCTGCAGCGGCCTGCTGGACCTGGCGGAGTTTTTGAATGTGCTACGCGGCGCCGCCCGCAGCGCCCAGCGCCAGGTTCAGATCTGGCGCATCTCCGGCGCCGGGCCGGACCATCCGATACGGACGGAGTTTCCGGAAGGTTTGTACTTAAAATGCCTTTGGTGCCGGGTCTGGTGAATCCCACTGGCCCCCCGGAAGGCGTGGCCACGGACCGCCGGGGTTATCCTGGCGGTAATGCGCGGATACCATTTCCCGCGAAACGGCCTCGCGCGGTCCAGGGATAAACGGCGATGGATATTCATAGCCCGAAGCGTACGTGACAGGTTTGAGGTATGTCGCGGCTTCATGTGCCATAAATATCGACGTATTCATAGCCCGGAGCGTACGTGACGGGTTCGTGGGCCGGTCACGGCGTCCAACCCCGCCGCGCAGTTCAGTCGCCGCGGGTCGCCAACGAAGGCGACTCGACAAGGCGAGCGACCTTTGCGCTATGCCAATGGCTGCCGCGGTGGCACACTGCAGCCCCCCACCGAAAACGGCTCTAATATCCCCGCCCAGACGGCAACAATACGCGGTTGATGGCGTAGATAGTCGCATTACGAGTCCGCAACGGTCCGCTGACAATCTTAGCGTGGCCAATCATCAGAAGCACTTTGCCGTCGGAAGCGATTACTGTCCGACTCTGGTTAGCCATGAAGCGCCGAGGCTGATTCACCGCGCCCGCCGGCGTTAAATGATAAATCAGGATATGGTTCCACAGCAGGTCGCGCAACTCTGGTCGGTTGCGCTTGCGCTCCAGCGCCGCGAGCATACCCTTCGGCAGCCTGGCAAAGGCTTTATTGGTGGGCACAAAAATGGTGTAAGCCCCCGCCATTTGAAAGGTGCGGGCCAAACCCGCCCGGTTCAACGCCTTGGTGAACGTGGAAAAACGCTTCTCACAACGCAGGGCGGCGTAGGCGCTATGCGCGGGCAGATTCGCGCGAACCTGGCGACACGTCTGCGTGCAGCCCGCCGCCGTCAACGCCACACCGATCAAAACGGCTGGCGCCAGCCAGCGTACTGTTTTCTCCATCATGGCGTCCTCCGTGGCAAGGAAAGTGCGCTCTGATTATCCCTTATTATACGGTCCGCCCGTGCGGCGTCATAGTGCCGCCTGCGCGCCAGTTTCGCGGAGCGGGGTAATAACGGCAAGTGATTATCGTGGTCCGGGGTGCTGGAAGCCCCAACCCGATCGAAATAAGCGACGGGTTCGAGCCTGGCATACAGGCAGGCTCCAAATCGTCCCCGAGTATTCCTTACCCGGAGCGTAAGCGCCGGGTTCGAGGGCCGGTCGCGGCGCCCAACCTCGTCGCCGCGGTTTAGTCGCCCGTGGCGACCTCCGGGTTATGGGAAATAGCCGGTTCAACGGCGCATGGGCTTTCTCGCCCGGTGTCGATTTACGGATTATTTTCCGCTCAAGATCAAAAACATAAATATTCCCGTCTTTCGTGCCACCAAGTAGGAACGCGGAATGGATCAGATGCAGGTCGAGAATCCGCCACGGTGTACACACTCCGCTGTGCCGTAACAGCGCCGTAGCAGGCACACTCCGATGTGCCGTAAGTCTCGCCTTCTCGCCCGCCCAAACGGGCTTGTCGCGCCGACGGCATGCAGTATCCTGCCTCCTACGTTCCGCCCGTCAGCGTCCCGCTTCGCACCTTCGCGGCTTCGCGTGAGATCGTCGCCGATGGCAAACCGGGTGACGAGCCTACGGGAAGACGCGAAGAACGACGATGTTCCGCAACGGCGCCGGGGTAGACGCACTCCGCCACGCCGTCGAACCAGCCACCAGCCACGGCCCTTCAGGCTGGGGCCACCGGGGCGGCGCTTCGACCTGCTGCCGGCGGTCTACACCTTGCCACCGGCCGCCGGAGCATTGGAAGATGTTTCGGACCAGCAACGGGATCGAGCCACGGTTCCGAGAGGTGCGGCGGCGGACGGATGCCATTGGCGCGTTCGTCGACGACGCCAGCATGGCGCGGTCGGTCTTTGGTCTGATCCGTTACTTCAACCGTAAATATGGCCCACAAGCCTGCCGGGAGTTCCGGCAGTCAAAAAAGGTGGCCTGCTTAGGCCCTGCTGGCCCCCACGCTTTTGCACACAGGATTTGCCGCTTTTCGGGAGTGTAACTGGTCGAATCCTGTGGAACTCGTGGGTACCGGTGGATTCTTGCACACCCCGTGTTTGATACGGGTTTGGGAAAATGCCGGACCATACTAAAACGGCCGTGAAATCACGCTTTTCGGTTCTACCGAAATCGGCGAAAGTTGAGCTTAAAAGAGTCTTCACAACACGCTTTAGGTTACACCGTATTTTGTACTCCGTCCACAACTTTTGATAGTATTTCACTGTCCAATGACGGGCGGTGTGTCCCAGCAGCGACGACCCGATGGTGCCGACCAGATTGGTGGCCGTCGGTCGCGATTGGCACGGCACCCACCCAGCGGTCGGATGCGAAAAGATGCGGTAGGTCGGTCCCGTGAACGCCGGGGCCAGCCGGTAAAAAAGGGCTTCTCAGCCCGTTATGAAGGGGGCCTCCATGCCAACCTCCTTTTGGCTTTTTGTTCCAATCCAGCTGGAAGGTAGGCCAGGTGTTTGGTAAAGTTCTTTCCTTCATAAACCACTCCAAACAATGGCTAAGGCCCGCATGGTATGTAAGCGTGCTTTTCAGGAACTTGGCAAGAATGGTTTTCAAATACGCCATTTTGATTCTGGCTCTGCTGCTGACCGGCTGCAGTGTTTTATCGTTGGGGCGGCCCGCGCTGGGCAGTGATGATCCCGCCCTTAAAATTCCAGCCATGAAAAGTGCCGCCCGTCATCATGATCAATCCGCGATTCCGCTTTTAATCAAGGCCTTGTCCAGTCAGGATTCGGCCATCCGGTTTTATGCCATTTATGCACTGCGCAAGATTACCGGCCATCAATTTGGCTATATCTATTATGCCTCTGCACATCGCCGGAAAATCGCCATTCGACGCTGGCGAAAATGGTTTGCCGCGCAACACCCGGCCGGTGCGCATGCCGCGGTTTTCGATCGGCGGGTGCTGACGCCGGCGGCTTGGTTAATCCCGCCACGCGGCTGGAAGGGCGTCGCGATCTGTCGGCGGCGCGGCAGCTCAGTGGATTTATGGACCCGGTTCTCGCCGCCACTCTTGGCGTCTCGGGCCAGGGTCGTTCGTCTCGGCACTACCCCAGTAGCGTTGCGGGCTTAACCTGGAGTGCGGCATGTTGTTCAGACGCAAGTTGATCCGCAAAGCCCCGCTTGGGACCGTGGAAGATCTTGGGGATGGGCGAATATTCTATCGGCTTAAGGCCGGTATGAACTTTGCGCTCGCGCCACTTTTGCGGACGGAGTTGCTTGAGATCGCGGATCATTATCAGCCGCGCAAAATGATTTTTGAATTGGAGCAGTTGAGCTGTTTCAGTGGTGCCTGCCTTGCTATTCTGGTGGAAGTACTGCGGCATCTGCCGGCGGGAGCGCAATTTTACATGGCGCATGTAAATAAAAACTTTCGCGGGATCATTAAAATTGGGCATCTCGAAGAGATGGTCGTGATTGTGGACGATATGCCCGTCTCGGCAGCGGTGGAACTGTTAGCCGGCTCTTCCTGTCCGATCCCGGCCGGTTGTCCGCGGGGCGATGGACCCGCGCGGGAGACCTCGGTCCGCCCTGATGCCGGAGGTGTCGATGCGCCAGGTCGTTGAATACTTCGGAGACTTTTTCTGGCTGCTGCTTGATACGCTGCGGGCCATCAGGCCGGCCTTATGGACGGGGCGCGGACGAACATTGGCTTGGCATAATTTATGGGTGCAGATGAACCGCATCGGTGTGGAAAGCATTCCGATTGTGTGCCTGGTTATGTTTTGCATCGGGGCCATCTTGGCCCTGCAGATGGCCCCGGAATTGGCCAAGTTCGGCCTGGTGCCGGTGACCGCAGATGTCGTGGCTCTGGCGACATTTCGCGAAATGGGACCGCTGGTTTCGGCGGTGGTAATGACCGGCTTTGGAGGAGCAGCGATCGCGGCGGAAATCGGCACGATGGTGGTGGGAGAGGAAATCGAAGCCCTGGAGGCCATGGCCATTGACCCCATCCGTTTCCTGGTGGTGCCGCGTGTGCTGGCCGGCATGGTGACCATGGTGGGTCTGACCGCGGTGGGAGATTTGGCGGCAATGGTTGGCGGGATGGTTACGTCGGCCTGGCTGCTGCATCTCGGAACCATGCAATATATCCATCATGCCCTGACCATTTTGAAGGTGGGGGATTTTTTGACCGGACTGGTAAAGGCGGCGGTGTTTGGGTTGCTGATCAGCGCCATCGCCTGTTTGCTTGGATTAAAAGTCCGTGGTGGGGCGGAAGGCGTCGGGCTTAATACGAGCCAAACGGTGGTCTTCACTATTGTTGCGTTGATTGTGGTGGACCTGCTTTTTACATCTTTGTTCTTTTATCTGGGCGTGTAATGCCGGAACCATTGATTCAATTGAAGGGCGTTCGGAAAAGCTTCGGTACGAAGATGCTTTTTCGTGATCTGAACCTGGACATCATGCCCGGCGAGACTCTGGTGATCATGGGGCCCTCCGGCTGCGGCAAGTCCACGCTCTTGCGGGTGCTCATGGGCCAGCTGCAACTAGACGCGGGAACCGTTTTGATTCATGGACATTCCCTTGAGGATATGGATCGCGGTGAACTTGAGGCGTGGCGGAAATCCGTGGGTATGTTGTTTCAGAGCGGAGCTTTATTGGACTCCCTGACCCTGCGCGAGAATCTGGCGCTGCCTGTGCGCGAGCACACCGATCTGCCCGAACCGACTATCGACATCATGGTCGAAATCTATCTGCAACTGGTGGGGCTGCGGGAGCATATCGACAAAATGCCGGCCCAACTCTCCGGCGGAATGAAAAAACGCGGCGGTCTGGCCCGGGCGTTGATGATGCAGCCGCGCATCTTATTTTATGATGAGCCTACTGCCGGCCTCGATCCGATCAATGCCACGCATATTGACCGCTTGATGATGGATCTGAAAACGGAGATGGATGCCACCAGTGTGGTCGTGACCCATGACATGCCGTCCGCCTTTAAGCTCGCCGATCGTCTGGCGTTATTATTTAATGGAACATTTGTTGCCGTTGGATCCGCTGACGAATTTCGAACCACCACTAACCCCATGGTGCGCCAGTTTGTTGATGGCGCCATGGAAGGGCCGCTGGTGAATCCCGCCGATCAAACCGGCTATCAAGCGGCGCTTCTGGGACGTAATATCAATGAGGTGCTGCATGGCGAAAAAACAACGTAACGCCTTTCGCGCCGGCGTGTTTATGCTGCTTAGCATCGTGCTGATTCTGGCGATGGTCGTCGCCATTAAGGGCTTCGGCCGTGTATTTGAGCCTGTGCAGATAAGAGCGGCGCGGTTTCCGCTGCGTGCTGATCTCGGAGGCCTGCAGGTGGGAGATAATTTGCGCGTGGCGGGCTTCACCGTGGGAGAAATTCAATCCATCAACCTGATTACGAATGTGAAGAAACCTTATGTCCGTGTCACCTTCACCCTGCCGAAAAAATATACCTTGCGCACCGGTGCGAAGGTTGTCATTGGCGGAACCATCACGGGCACCAGCTGGTTGAATTTTGAAAGCCTCGGTACCGGGCAGCGGCTGCCACCGGATTATGTTTTGACCGGGCAACCCAGCGGCCTCGATCATGCCCTGTCTACCTTTGCGTCTCTGGCTCCGCAGATCAAATCCATGATCATGCAGATTCGTACCACCACCGTGCCGCTTGTCAATGCCGATCTGACCAAACTGGGCGCTACCGAGGATTCCATCCATGTTGCCGCCATCAGCGCTACCGGCGTATTAAATTCCATACATGCCGCAATTAAACCAGCGCTAGCCAGGTATGATCAAGCCGCCGACAAAACCGCGTATGCCATGGATCAGGCCGGCAAGCTGTTGCATTCCGGGCGCCAGGGTGCGGTGATGAATTTCAATGCGGCCGCCGCGGAAATCCGCCAGGCTATTCCCACATTACTGGCCCAAGCCCGGGCCGATCTGGATCAGGTCCATGCCACCTTCACCAACACCGCTGCGCTGACCGCCGATGCCCGGAAACTCCTCGCTGCCAATCAGAATCGCGTAGCTGGCATTATTCGCGCTGTGCATAGCGCCTCGGTGGATCTCCGGACATTTGCGGTGGAAATACGCCACAGTCCCTGGCGGCTTTTGTATAAACCCAGCCCCCAAGACATTAACAATATTGAAATTTACGACGCGGTGCGCCAGTTTGCTCAGGCTGCCCGCCATCTTCAACATGCCGCCGATGTCCTCCAAGCCGCCGCCAATCCGCAAACACCCGCCTCCCGCACGCAACTGCATCAACTCCTGCGGCAACTTAACACCACCTTCAGCCAGTTTCGGATTGCGGAATCGAAATTCTGGAAGGCTGTGAAATAGAGACTACCACCGCTCGGATAAATATAGTGCTCCCCAAAATCTGGGCGCGCGATCAAGGTACTTTTTCAGCCTCAGGCAAGGGATGGTTCAGGAGAAGAAGTATGGGTTCGATGCGACGGAGTTTTTCGACGACGTTCAAGAGCAAAGTGGCGTTGGTGGCGCTGCGTCGCGACCGGACCGTGGCGGAGGTAGCCCGGGCGTTCCAGGTACATCCGCACCAGGTGATGACCTGGAAGAAGCAGGTACTCCAAGTGCGGCCGGAGGTGTTTGGGCTACTGTCAAATGTTGCGGGCGGACGGCCTCAGGCGGCAAACTTTTTAATCCCATCCTCATATTTAACATCAGCCATAACATCCGGGGGTAACTCCGAGCCGTTGAGCCGCAGAAAGCCACGCTCGGCGCTCTGGCCGAGCTTATCAACCATCGCCAGACACGCCTTGCCTCCAGCGTTGTTCCGCGTCTCGCGTCGCCCCTGGCGACCAGGACTTTGTCGAGTCGTCCTCTTCGGCGACCCGTGGCGGGCGAATCGCCACCGGCCCGATTCCCGTTAGCACCTGCCGCTGGGGCAGATAGCCGTTGCGGACCACCGGCCGACGGCCTTGGTCGTCCACCAGCTCGGTCCGGGCGGCGATCCACTGTTCCGCTGCGATCCGCACCGCCTCGGCCAATAGACACTGGGCTCCGCCCCGCAACGCTTCCGTCAGGAAATCGCTGCACACCGTACTGGGAACTTTCCACGTTTCCGTCATCCTGTTACCTATGCTGGCGTACTCCTAAAAAAGAAAACCGTTGAAACTTCCCGCTTAGGTTACGCCGCCTTTTCCCCCCGTCCACTACTTTTGATCGTATCCCTGGTGCGCAAGTACGGACATGCCCCCGGCGGATGACGAAGATTGGAAGGTCCCAGATGGAGATCCGATTCGACCACCCTGCCGCCGGTTTGACGATACAATGTGATTTTATGGATCACACCAGGGTGAAAATTTGCGGCATTACCAGCCCCGAAGACGGCGCGGCAGCCTCCGCCGCTGGAGCCGACGCCATCGGCCTGAATTTTCTCGGTGGTCCGCGGCGAATCGATCTGGCCACCGCCGCCGCCATCCTGGAAGCTTTGCCACCGATGGTCAGCGCCGTAGCCCTGGTTGAGCTTCCCTGGCCCAGCGCTTTGCCCGACCTATTTACCCGGGGGCGCGGGCATGGCCCGATCCGCCATCTTCAAATCTATGGAGATTTGAAAAATATCGACTTTTCGGCCAGCCCGCTCCGAACGATTCAGCTATGGCCGGTGGCATCGGTGGCGGCTCGCTCTGACGTCATGAAGCTGTCGAATCAGGTGCGAGCATGGGGGTTGATCGCATCCGCCGTGGTGCTGGATACATTTAATGGCCGCCAGCGCGGCGGCACCGGCACGGTGTTCAATTGGAACTGGATCGCGGAAGCACGCGCCAACGGCGCCTTGCAGGGGGTGCCACCCTTGATTTTGGCAGGCGGCCTGAATCCTGACAATGTCGGCGCGGCGATCCGCATCGCCCGGCCTTGGGCCGTGGATGTCTCCAGCGGGGTGGAGTTTCCCGACCAGCCGGGAAGAAAAGATCCGGCGCGGATGCGTGCCTTCATTGACGCGGTGCGTCAGGCCGGCGCGGGTGCGAAGTAAAAAGGAGCAGCGATGCCGGATCATCCGCTTTTTTTTCTTTCCGCCGCCGAGCCGAGTGGTGACGCGTTGGGCGCGGCCTTGATCGGGGCGTTGCGACAGGAATTTCCCGACGGACAATTCACCGGCATTGGCGGGCCAAAAATGATTCGGGCTGGATGCCGGGTGTGGGCTGACCCCACCGGCAACTCGGCGATGCTGGCCGGCGCCGTGCTGCAGGCCCGCTATTGGTGGCGTCTGCTGCGGCAGGTGCGCCGCGAATTCGCCACCCATCCGCCGGATCTGGTGGTTCCCATTGATTCCCCGACGGTAAATGTGCGCTTAAGCCGGCTGGCCCGCCGCCGCGGCATCGCGGTTTGTTATTACGTGGCTCCACAGCTCTGGGCTTGGGCGCCCTGGCGCATTAAAGCGTTTGCCGCCGCTGTAGATCATCTCTGCTGCATTCTACCGTTCGAAGAAGATTATTTTCGACGCCAGGGGGTGCCCACGACGTATGTGGGGCATCCCCTCTTTGACCAGCCAGCTAATGGTGCGGCCTGTGATCCAGCGCAGCTTAAGCCAGCGTTGCCGGCCGCCAGTCTGAAAATCGCTCTGCTGCCCGGTTCGCGCCGGGCTGAAATCATCGCCAATTTTCCCCCCATGCTCGAAGCGGTACGGGCCTTGCATAGCCGCTTCCCCGGTAGCGCTTTCGCCGCTGCCGCCGCCGATGATGCCCGCGGTTGGCAAATTCGGGGACTTTTGCGGCATAGCGGTTTGCGGGTGGATGTCCGCAGCGGTGTGACGGACGCAATTATCCGTTGGGCGGATCTGGTGCTGACGGTCAGTGGTACGGCCACCCTGCAGGTGGCGCGCCATCACAAACCGATGCTGGTTATGTACACCCTGGCCTGGTGGAAGTGGAATTTCGCCGGCCGGTTCCTGGTGCAGACGCGCTATCTTTCGCTGGTCAACATCCTGGCGGGACGGGAGTTGGTTCCGGAATTTATTCCCTTCCACGGTTCACTGCGACCGTTGCTTCGCCGCGCGGGAGAATTGCTTTCCCAGCCGCAACAGCGGACCGCGATGGCCCGCGAACTGGGTGAGTTGGTGGCCCCCTTTGAAGCATTCTCCCGGGACATGCCCGCCGCCCGTCGGGTGGCCCTGGAAATCGCCCGTTTGCGGTTAAGTGGCTCCAACCATATCCCTCCTTAGATTGTAAAAGGCGGGACAGAATGAGGTTCAGTTAGCCCTCGTAATGCCCGCGGAATAGATTACGGATCGGTTCGGATGGTAGCAATGGCAGGCCGCACCACCCCACAGCGCGGTCTACTGTCCACCAGTTGGACGAGCGAATCGATGATCGGCAAGTTCGATTCTGAACGTGTAACTTCTCCGCACCGTGCGGAGAAGTTTCGAGCTTATGCGAAGGAGCGAAAAGACTTGGGGAGCACCGGGTCCCGGTGGTTTGGCGCCGAACGCGGACCAATCACCGCATTATCATGCGGTACTGACTACACCTTCGCGCCATCGCGTGAGATTCTTTTCGCTTCCAGCACAGCCGGATTAGGCTATGTCGCCAGTGCGGCGTGAATGGCGGCGGGGAGATCCGCCAGGAAAACTTCCTTTTCCGAGCGATCCGCAAGGTTCTTCAGCCGGACCAGATTACGGCTCCACTCATTCGGCGCCAGAATCACCGCCAGCTTGGCCCCGGACGCGGCGGCCTCCTGCAGCAGTTTGCCAATATTGCGGGTACCACGGTAGCTCTGCTGCACGCCCAGGCCAGGGCGGACCATTTGGGCCCGTGCCTCGTCCCACTGCGAACGGCGCAGTTCCAGGACCAGCCGATCGGCAGGCGCGGAATCCTCCAGCGCGTTGACGATAAACACGTCCGGCGACGGCAACAGACGCCGCGGCAAACGGGCACGGTCGCGCAGCAGGATTTCCAGCACCACGTCGCCCATGCCGAAACCAACGGCGGGCAGGGACGGTCCGCCGAACATTTCGATAAGTTGATCGTAACGCCCGCCGCCCGCGATGGCCCGACTTTCACCTTGGCGGTCTGTGATTTCGAACACCCATCCGGTGTAATAGGCCAGGCCGCGGACAATACTGCAATCAAACCAACACGGATCGGGCAGGCCGCTTTGGGACAAGTGTTGCTCCAGCTTCACCCCGCGTTCGCGGATGCTTTCCGGCGTGACGCCGGCTTCCGACCGCCATGCCGCTCCTTCCCGCCCCATCTTGTTGAGCAATTGCTCAAGCCATGCGGAAAAGGAATGGTCGCCGACTTGTGCGATGAACTCAAAGTAGTCGCGCTCGCGCGCCGCGCACCCCTGCTGGCGGTACAGTTCTTCCCGACCCGCCTGATTGTATTTCCGCAGGCGATCCAGGAGGTAAAAGGCGCTGGCCAGGCGCTCCCGTGGCACGAAGACGCCGACGAGCACATCGGTGAGTAACTGGCGATGGTTCCAGCCAATACGAAAGTCCTTCTCATCCAACCCGAATTCCCGGAGCGCATCGACACAAACGGCCAGACACTCCAGTTCCGCCCGCTCCGCGGGGGACCAGTCCCGGCGTGCTGGGGTCCCGGCGCCGGCCGGTTTATCACCGCCGCTCCGTTCCGATGCTTCCCCGATGAAATCCACGTTCCACTGCATGAATTCGCGCAGACGGCCTTTTTGCGGTTGCTCCGCACGGTAGCAGCGCGGAATGGAAAACCATTTGATCGGACGCGGCAGACCGGCGGCTCGCGCTGCCACCATGCGGGCCAGCGTGGGCGTAAATTCCGGGCGCAGGGCCAGGTCGCGACCGCCCCGATCGATGAAGGAAAATAACTGGGAAACGATCTCGTCGCCGCTTTTCACCTTATACAGGTCCAGCGCCTCGAACGTTGGTCCATCTATTTCCTGGAACCCGTGGCGGATGGATACGCGCCGCCATACGTCTTCGATGTAGCGGCGCGCCGCCATCTCTTCGGGGTAAAAATCACGCGTGCCCTTGGGAGGCCGTCGCAGGGACTCGTCGACCTGAGCTTTCACAGTTGCCATGGCGGATAAGTGTACGCGATAGCCGGGCGTTCTTGAAGCCTTCCCAGGAGGCCATACCTTTTGGCTAGCGCCTCTCCGCCAGGCCTGGATCGGGTTGGGCCAGGGCTTCCAGCAGGCGCCGCGGGACGCCGATGTCACCGATGGAGCATTGGCCGAGATAACTGGCTGCGGCCGGTTGGGCAAAACCGATTTTCATGCCACAGAAACTCACGGTGTGGACCGCCTGTACGGCATGGCCCCAAGCCTCACCTGTGTCGCAATCCAGACCGGATGGAATATCCGCGCTGATCACCCGTCGCCCGGAGTGGTTCATGGCCGCAATTAAATCAGCGGCCAGGCCGCGGACCGGGCGGGATAAGCCGGTGCCAAACAGTGCGTCGATAATCGTGTCCTCGACGCTGCTTTCAGCCAGCCAGCACTTCAGCGCGGCCACCGGATCGGCGGCGGGAGCGCCGGCTGCGCCCATCGCGCGGATGGTGTGCAACTGCTCTGCTGCCGAGCCTGAGAATTTCTCTTCCGGGGCGGCCAGTAGCACCCGCACTGGATGGCCACGGTTGGCCAGGTGCCGCGCCGCAACCAGCCCGTCGCCGCCGTTATTTCCTGGTCCGGCGACCACCAGTACGCGGGAAGCCGCACCCATGTAGGATCGGGTAATCTCGGCCAGAGTTCGCCCCGCATTTTCCATCAATGCGGCCACGCTGATCCGATAATCCGTGGCCGCCCGACGGTCAATTTCCGCCAAGCCGGCGCGGGAGAACCAGAGCAGCGGCGGTGCATCGATTTCCATAAATGGCTATCTTCGAGCAAAATGGAACGGTGTCAATACGCCGCGGAGTCGAGCCAGCGGTCAGGGGCGCGGGGGTACAACTCCCCCTGACCCCGATCACGAAGGTGCCCGCGGATGACGCGGGGGTTCGCCACCTTGGGCGGCTTGGCGAACCATGGAAAAAAAGAACACACCGGCCTTGCTCCTTGCGGAGATAGCCTGATGGCGGAGCGTTCCGGTGGCGTAATATCGGGATGAAGGTTGCCACACGAACCCATGCACCCGGAAGATGAAATGGAATCCGCTGACGATCAACCGGACGACGACCTGGTCGCCTGTGCGGGTTGTCGACGCCGGATTTATGAAGACGCCCCGCGCTGCCCCTACTGCGGCGCGGAAAATCTCTCCGCGGATTCCTACCTGAAGCGGCATCCCCGCTGGATTCTGTTGGGAGCCATTTTGGCCCTGCTGGCCATGTTATTGTTTTTGGCTAACTGGCTGGCTTCGTATTTGCCATGATGCCCTTAACCGGAGAGCTTTGGTCGAGCTTCGAACGGCCGTCGCTCTTTCGGGTACAGGATACACGGAATGGGGTGCTCCCCATTGTCAAGGCGCGCCGGAGGTGAATTTGCTGAAAAAGTACCTTAATCGCGCGCCCAAATTTTGGGGAGCGCTATAAGGCGTGCCTAAACTGATAGCCATGCGCACACTTGCCTGGCCGCTGGGATTGTTGAGCGTCTGGATGGTGATTTCATGGCTGCTGGCGGATCGGCAGATTGTGATCAACACCTCGCCCAGCGTGGTGCCGGGAATTTACCTGCGGGTGAATGAATGGCCTGCTGTAGGAAGGATCGTGGATTTTCGGATCCCGGCCAGGGCGTGGCCGTACATCCGGCAGCGCACGGGTCATACCGGCCGGAACTGGTACATCCTCAAGCCCGTGGCCGCCGGCCCCGGCGATAAGGTCAACACCCTGGGCCGTTGGCTTTACATCAATGGCCGAAAAATAGCGCCGATCTACACGCACGATGAAAAAGGCCGGTTGCTGCCGCATTGGCGGGCGGATTGTGTGCTTGGGCCGCACGAGTATTTCGTGTATTCGAACCGCATCTGGAACAGTTTTGACAGCCGGTACTACGGACCAATCAAACGATGTCAAATTGCCACCGTCCGGATACCGTTGGCAACGTGGTAACACTCTCGTCGGCTTGTCGAGCGTCCACGTTTAGCCCATTGGGCCATCGAGCGGAAGACTTGCGTAACGAGACTCAAATAGCTTTTGCGTATCTTTTACCGCAAGCCTCTGTTGGCAATACAACTGCCAATAGGCTCGCCATTGATCGCATGTTGGCTTCAGATACTGCACATGCAGTCCCAATTGCTGCGCCGCTTGATAGCCAATCATTTGGTCGTGTGTTAACCACTGAGTCGTGTCCATTAACTTGGATGCAATCTCAGTAAAATTGCCCCCCGTCTTATTGAACATCCAACGGTGTAGATGTGCCTCTGCAAGCCTTTGCGCTCTATTCTTAACCGCCTCAAACAATTTGACGGTAGCTGGATCAAGCTTGCTGAGCATAAGCTGCCCCACTGTATCAGTGGGGTTATTTTGTAATTTGTTTGAGTAAAATTCGAATGCATCCAGATAGTTCATAACAGAGTGCCGCATATAATTTCCTCGACCATCACCCAAGGTGATTTGTGGATCGATAGGACCTAATTCAGAACTATCACTCATCACAATCTGATCGGCGGCCAGGGCCATTAATGTTCCGGCACTCTTCGCAAAATCTGGCACTATGACGCGCAGTTGACTGGAGCCGACGGTGTTCCGGATCATATGCATCAACTTTTCTGCTGCCCCAACGTCGCCGCCACCAGTATGCAGCAGGAAATCGACATTGGTATTGGGGGGAATGTTGTATAGAAGCTCAACGATTCCAAGGGTGTCTTCTCGATCAATCGACGCATTCGCTCCGCCGATGTAGCATATTAGGCGGACACCATTGCCCCGTCGATCTTGAATGCTTCGAATCAGGGTTTGACGCTGGTAGCGTTCAGCATTAAAAGCTTGGTACATAGGTGTCTTAGTGGGCGGCACAGGGGAGTAATCCAGTACGCCCGGATTCGTTTCCGACAATGGCAATTCTTCATTATTGTGTTCAGCCATAATCATCTCCAATCACATCATCAGCCCAGATAATCCTTCCGCGTCGAATGAAGTAGTGACAGCGTCTTTCTGCCGCTCGATAGTCAATGCTGGGCGCAACACTCAACAGCTTCGTCTTCAGTATAATCCAATGGGGGTTATGCTGTGGATCAAGCGATACCATGACACGGTGCCCCGTTTGACAAGGGCAGTCGAATGCAAGCCACTTTGGATGCTGAATGGAGCCTACAAGGACAGCACCTTTCGCGGGCAACCGGTCAGGTACCTCATCGGCAGCTTCGACAAACCCAACAATGCGCCACGCGTGAAAAGGGGTCCATTGCCACCAAGGAATCCGAACTATTCCGGCCATGTTTGCTCCAAAAAAGGACTTGTGACGCCCATTCCAAGCTTGCCAGCCTCTGGGTGACAGTAATGACCTACACGTGGTGCTTGAATGTTCGTCGAGATTTCACGGTCGTGGCAGCGAAACAAAATCTCGCTTGGAGGAGGTTGACAACCATAGCCCACGAATCGTTCGAGAAGTTCGCTCAGTGAAGCAGCGGCAACAAGTGTGGTAAATGGTATCACCGCCGGCTCGGTTCGCCCCAGTGCTGGAGCGTATCCCTCATCTTCGCGCCGCCGCCGCTCACTCGGCGTCAAGAGTTCTGCTGCGGCCCTTTTTAGATCAATCCGACCACGGCACACGAGGCATGCCTGACCTGGCACGAGGGTCGTGACACGTCCATC
>JAJYFE010000078.1 GCA_021785435.1 Planctomycetota bacterium | reverse complement strand
GGGGAAGAGGCCCCGGCCCGCCGCCGCGCGCGTTTCGCCGGGGGTGTCCGCCCCATCGGCCCCGTAGACCTCTGCCGGTGTCCGGTAGTCCAGCGCCTGGTGAACCCGCTGGTGGTTGTAAAAGCGGAAGTAACGCCCCAGTCCCAGTCGTGCCTCGCCCAGCGTCTGGTAGTCGTGAATATATACGTCTTCCTATTTCACGCTGCGCCACAGCCGCTCCACGAAAATGTTGTCGAACGCCCGCCCCCGCCCGTCCATGCTGATGGCGATGCCGGCCTTCCGCAATTCGCCGGTAAATTCTCCGCTGGTGAACTGACTGCCCTGGCCGGTGTTGAATATCCCCGGCTTCCGGCCGCGGGCCAACGCCCGCTGCCAGGCCCTCTGACAGAAGGTCGTCTCCAACGTCGGGGATAGTTCCCAGGCCACCACCCACCGGCTGAACCAGTCCAGAATGGCCACCAGGTATGCCCACGCGTCCCGCAACGGCACGCAGGTGATGTCCGCCGCCCACACCGGATCCGGCCGGTCGATGACCAGGCCGCGGAGCAGATACGGATACTGGCGCGCCTCACGATCCGCTTGACCGAGGCTGCTTTTCCGCGGTTTGGGGTAGATCGCCTCCAATCCCATTAGCCGCATCAGGCGACGCACCCGTTTGACGTTGACGCCGTAACCCGCACGCGCCAGCCAGGCCGTCATACGCCGCACCCCGTAAAACGGAGTCGTCAGATATTGTTGATCGATCCGTCGCATCAGATCCAGATTCTCCGCGCGCTGCCCACGCCGCAGGTAATACACGCTGGACCGGGCCAATCCCAGCAGGACACACTGGCGCGCCAGCGGAAGCGTCGCGTGATGGGCCTCCAAGGCCCGCCGCTTATGCGCCAGCGTTCAGCCCCGACTTTTTTTTAAGCCACTCCAACTCCATCTTCAGCCGCCCGATCTGCCCGTAGAGTTCCTCCAGCAACTCCCGCCGCTCCGCTCCACGCCGACCGCGCTTCTGAGAGAACACCTCCGGCAGCACCTCAATCACCTGTTTCTTCCAGGTCATCACCTGGTGCGGATGCACTTGCAACGCGCCGGCAACCTCGGCCCGCGTGCGGTCGCCACGCAGCGCCGCCAGAGCCACCTTGCTCTTGAACGCCACCGAAAAACTCCGTCGCATCAAACCCATACTTCTTCTCCTGAACCATCCCCTGTCTCAGGCTGAAAAAGTACCTTAATTGCGCGCCCAGATTTTGGGGAGCACTATAGTCGGCCCCACCCTAAGTCCACCCAGCGGCGGACCGGCGACGGCGGATCGGCCCAGAGCGCCGCACCGCCCACTATCCAAGCCGCTTGCGGCTCAGCGCAAGTCCGCCGAAGGTCGCCGTGGGCGACTAAATTATTCCGCCTCCGTGCGGACCGGGGCAGAGCGCCACCCCGGGTTCCGTTCCCCCGCCGGCTCCCATTCTTTGACAACGAAATACTCCCCTCTGGACGTGCCAACTTAAGCCAAAAGTGAAATGTAAAAAACAATAATACCGCAGCGAGACAACGCTTCCCGGATTTATCCAGAAATTTTTCCTCTTTACTTTGCATTTTTCAATTCGTCACCGTATCGGTCCAACACCATCGCAGCATCTCTGGCCCTATTTTTCGCATTTTTCTGTTTTTTGTGGTGGTAGAGTCGGCAGACGGCATTACGCGATGGCCGCCAAGGGGACCAGGCGTTCGAGCAATTCCGACATGCGGTATTGCCGATCCAACGCCAGCGGCAGGATGACGCCGTGGTTGTGGGAGGAATCCAGAATCAGCAGGTTGGAGCATACAAGGCTATAACCCCGCTCTTGCGGCTGATGGCCGCAAATATAAAGCTCCGCAAACCAATGCCGGGATAAGGCGGCCAACAACTCGGCCGTTTGCCCGCGGCCCCAGACCATGCGGTAAGCGGCGCCCCCCCGTTGCAGGTCACGCTCGTTAAGTTCCCTTTGCAGCAGACCAGTATCGAAAGCCGGTAGATCGCCGGGAGCAGGCAGCGAATGGCTCATAAACAGGCCGGTTACGCTGATTCCCGCCAGTGGCATACTGCGCACGAACGCCTCGAACGCGGCGGACACCACACCCGCGGCAGGGCCGAACTGGACCGTGAACGCCCGCGCGAATCGCTCCACCTGGTCGCCGTCTTCTTTCAGGGTGGACGTGCCACTGATCTGGGCTAAATCGTGATTGGCCAGAAGGAAATGCACGCGCCCGGGATAGGTCCGCGCCCAACGGATCGCCTCGAGCAGCAATGCCAGACTGGCGTCTTCGCCGGCGGCGCCCAACTTCCCGCCGTGGATAATTTCCTGCAAGATCACGTGCCGCCGGGGAAAATGCTCCAGATCCGCGAAAGCGGCGATGCGTTCAAAATTACGCCGATGGTTATGCAGGTCGCCGGTGACCAGCAATTCACCTTCCGCGGGAAAATGCAGCAGCTGCGCGTGACGCAGCGGGTCCGCATGGTTCAGCTTCCCGCCGACTTGCAGCAGATCAATTACCGCTGGCGCGTCCATCACAGCCGGGTCCGTTCAAGTAATGGTGGCGTCGGCAGGCGGCTCATCGTCTGTGGACGCCGGCACCTCAGGCGGTTCATGCGCCGCGGGCACGGGCGCTGAATGGGAATCGCTCGCGTCGAGGACCAGTTGCAGCCGGGCCCGAATATCGTCCATGCTGGAAGGTCGATCCGCCGGCTGAGGCTGCACGCATTCCACGATCAAAGCGGATAAAGGCGCCGGCACGCGGGGGTTCAATTCATGCGGCGGAATTAAAGGTTGGATCGGCGAGCCTATGGTGCCCCGCTTTTTTCCGGAAATAACGGTCGGCACATGACGATCGGTGACGCACCAGTACAAAGAGGCCCCCAAACTGAAGACGTCTGTCGCCGGGGTCAGTGGCTTTAGAGCCACCTGTTCCGGGGCGATGTAATCCGGCGTGCCCTGAATGCGGGTCTTGGTCGTGCCAATACGGCAGCTTTGGCCGAAATCAATAATCTTGCATTGGCGGCGCACGTTTACAAGGATGTTGTTGGGTTTGATGTCCGCGTGCACAAAACCGAGGTGGTGCATGGTGTGCAACCCCTTGGCGACCTGACAGAAAACTTTGGCCAGACCATACAGCGTCGTGGGCCGGGCCACGTCCAGGGTGATGCCGTCGAACATTTCCATGAGCAGATCCAGCTCGGCGACGGTCAAAAACCGGCGTCGGCGGATCAGGCGATGGCACTTCCGCAGAACGGGGTGGCTCAACTGGCTGGCGACCGTGTATTCCTGTTCCGCCTGCTGCAGGAAACGGTCGTCATCGGCGTTGCGGCGTATAACCCGTTTAAGCGCATAGATCTGCCGCGTGCGTTTTTCACACACCGCGTATATGGTGCTCCGGGCACCGTATCCCAAACGGGAAAGTACTTCAAAATCAGGAATTTTCGGCAGTGGCTCCATCGGAGCGTTTCACCTCACTCTAGCGCTGCCACACTTTCAGCAGCCTTGGATGGGAAGGGGCACAACCAGACCGTACGGGACGACCGGTTCGGGCGGCTTCCAACCGACATATCCTAGGGATCAAGGCCGCGGGCGGAAACGCGGCGGGGGCTTGGACTTCAGGAAGCGGCAGCCAGACGGCGCCGCAGTGAACGGCTGATGGCCGCCTCGGCGGAGGTGGGCCGGCCCGCGATATTCCACTGCATCAGCACGTGGGACAATGGAATATGATACTGGCGTCGGAGCGCCTGGATCAGCCGAATCAGCGCCTGAACCTGCGCGGTGCTGTAGGGATGGGTATCGACATCGCCGACCAGACAGATTCCGATGACGTTGGCATAAGAAGGGTAACGACGGCCGCCGAAATGAGGCCATGAATAATATGGAGCAGTCGATGCTTGCTGGCGCCACGCCGTGCCAACTTCAATATTTCCATCGGGTCTTCCGAGTCCATTGCGGGCGTTATCCACCACAAAATGGAAGTTCACACCTAAAGCCCGGTTATTCGGATAAATTCGACTACGCACACCTCCAATCCCCAATCCGGCGCGGAGGTCAGCGGCATCGCCGCTCTGGGCGCCGGATTGATAAATAATGATATATCGCCACCGCCGGCTGGACAACCCGGGCGGAATTTGTAGAAGCTTGGCCAAATGGCCGGTGGCTCCCGCGGCCCCAATCAGGAGGGGGGAATCGGCGGAGGCGTTCGTAATCGGTTGGCCCTGCAGGAGGGATAGAATCAGCGCCATGAAGGTCAGCGTGACCACCAGGCTGCCCAGCACCACCACGACGCGCCGGCTATCCACAGGCTTGCGTTTGAGGTCGGCCTTGACGCCGGCGATGCTGCTCATGATCCGTCACCCTACAGCACGACAATCCATTATCGGACACAAGGCGGTCCCCTGTCAAGTCTTTGCCGGAACTCGGCCGCCTGGCGGGATGGGCTGCTTTGAAGCAACGCACCGCCCCCTGGCCGCAATTTCCATCGCCTTGGTCACGCCGGTTAAGTTGTCGACCTAACCACTATCTCAATGATAGCGGCCGCGCAAGCAAATGCAAGCGCCTCAGGAATCGTGCGGCAGACGCTGGATTTCCTCCGCGGTGAACACCGGGCCTTCTTTGCAGACATACACCGAACCAATGTTGCAGCGCCCGCACTTGCCCAAGCCACATTTCATGCGATTTTCCAGCGTCGTAAAAACATCCCGGTCGGGGAAGCCGCTCTGGCGCAGGCTCTGGATGGTAAAACCGATCATCACCGGCGGTCCGCAGACTATGGCGACGGAATTCACCGCTACCGGCTTGACCGCCGCGACCAACTGCGGCACAAAAGCGGTATGGCGGCGCTGCGCGGAATCGAGCTGCGTGGCGGCGGGATCATGCCTATTAATCGGCCGCCAGCCGTCCTCCGCCGCGTCCTGGCTTAAGCCCCGTCCATTGGCGTTCGGCTTCCAATCAATGCACAGACGCAAATCCATATCTGTCCGCTTCTCCCATGTGGCCAGTTCTTCTTTGTAGACCAGATCCGCGCTGGTTTTGGCGCCGTAAACGACTGTGATTTGGCCATAGTCGGCGCGATGATCCAGACAATACGCCAGCACGCTGCGCAACGGCGGCAGACCGATGCCACCCGCGACGAACAGCAGATTTTTCCCCTTCCATGCTTCCACAGGAAAACTATTACCATAGGGGCCTCGGAAGCCCAGGGTGTCGCCGACATCCAGACGGCGCAGAGCGCGCGTCACACGGCCGGCGGCGCGAAACGTACATTCAATATAGCCCCGTTGCGTGGGACTGCTGGCAATGCAAAAGGTGCTTTCCCCCTCGCCCAGGGCGCCGTATAAACCAAATTGTCCGACCCGGAAATCGAATTTCCCCCCTTCATCCGGATCGGCGAATTCCAGACGCAGCGTGCGGACGTCCGGCGCTTCTTCCCGCAAGGCCGCGATTTTCATCAAGTAGGGCCGATAAATATTAGGTGAGTTGGCCGGCGCCCCGGCCGCAACGCCCGCGGCCGCGGCGCGATCCAGCGCCGGCGCCGTCACGCTTAACGCCGCGGGCGCCAGGGCGTCCAGTGCTACGAGGTTCGCCAGCAGATCCAGACCGGCGGGGCATTGGCGGATGCACCGCCCGCAGCCGGTGCATAATAATCGTCTGAATTTTTCCGGATAATAGCGAAACTTGTGGTTGACCCGCTGCCGCCAGCGGCTGGCGCGGTCTGGCCGGGGATTGTGGCCGGAAGTGTGCCTGGTAAAAAGCCCAAAGGTGCAGGCATCCCAGTTTTTTTGGCGCAAGCCCTCCGAACCGTGCATCTGCTCCTGGAGGTCGAAGCAATGGCAAGTCGGGCACACAAAGGCGCAGGTGCCGCAGGATACACAGGCCGCGGCCCAATCCTTCCACATCGGATCATCAAAATGTTCCCGTAACGCCCCAGCCACGCGTTGGGAATCGAAACGCCGCAGCGCATTGGCCCGCCATTGCTTTCGCCGGGCCGCCAATACCGCGGGATCGGGCGCCGCGGCGGCTTCGTCCGCCGGGATCACGGCCAGCAATTCTTCACCGACCGGCGTATGCGCTTCGGCCCAAAAGCGGCCATCTTCCCATTCCGTCAGCAGCACATCGCCACAGTTCTCGCCGGTGGGATCCACACCGACACTGGTGCAGAAACACGCCGCATCCACTGGCTGCCGACACGCCAGCACCACGAACGCAAGATTCTTGCGCCGCTGTTCAAAAAAGACATCATGGCTGTCCCAACCGAACAGAGGCGCCAGAATTTCCGGCGCCGCGGCATCGCACGGCCGCGCTCCAAAGATGATGGTCGGCCTGAATTTCAAATTCGGATCAGCGATGGAGATAGCGCGACCCTCACGGGTAATCCGCAGCAGCGGCTCGGTGCGGGGAAACCAGGCTTGCTTCGGGCTCATGACCGGCAGCCCCCGCCCCAACCCCGTGGCCGCGGGAGCAACCGTGGCCAATTGCCGATATTCGGTGCGCCCCGGCGCCACTTCCACCGGCGCCAGGATGCGCCGCTCCGCGGCGAGCAGGGCGCTTAGCCACCGATCGAGGCCTGCCCGTGAAAGCATGGTTGAAGTTCGCGCGGCCGCGGCGGCGGTGTCAGGTCGGCTGGTGGTAACGGTAAGGACAGTCATGGCTTTGCTCTAGAGAATGAACTCCGCCCGGTCGTCGGTCCGAAAATCGGATTGCAGCGGCGCTGCCGCCGGATCCATTCCGGAACGATATCCAAAATGTTTCCACACCGAGCGCATCATCGCCGCGTCCAATAAGCCCAACGGTATGCCGGCCGGACACGCCTCCTGGCAGGACCCGCAGCCAATGCAACGACCCGCGAGGTGGAACGCCCGGATCAGCTGCCAGGCGAAATTGCCCGGTCCATCGGCGGCCGTGGGAAACCACTGCGGCACATTCTTATCCATCAAGCACTCGTGGCAATTGCATAACGGGCACGCACCCCGGCAGGCGTAACACCGGATACACTTCTGCGCCTGCTTCATCCAGAACGCCCAGCGTTCTTCCCGCGGCTGGGCCATCAATCGGTCCAGCGCCGCCCACAGGCCGGTGGTGGAGGCGCCTGGGTCCGGCGGCGGAACCGAGGCCTCCGCGGCTTCGATTTTTTTCAGCGCTCCGGGCGGATCGGCCAACCCCAGGAAATGGCCTGCCCCATCCACGGCAAAAGCCACGACCCGACCGGGATCCAACTGTTTTTCCTGAATCAATACGTTCATCGCCAATGCTTCGGCCCGCCGGGTGATGACCCCAATGGGCTGAATCTGGCGGATCTCCGGATGCTTAAAAAGGCGGGCCAGATTGCCAGCGCGCGGCGGGATAACCAACTCCACGAGGGCTTGCGGATCAACGATGCACGCCGCCTGCGGCCGGCCGAGCGTGGCCTGCTTTTTCCAACCCAGAATCGCCTTGACTGCGCCGGCTTGCAGGGCCTGGGCCAAGGCCTGACCCAAGGGGGAATCCGCATGCACCGCCACCGGGGCGGCCGCCGGCAGAGCGGCATAACCATTGGGTTGGCCGTCGGCCAGGGCTAACTCCGGAGTGAAATCGGCGGCGAGGCGCTGCATTGGCTCATAACGCCCCAGTTGGCGCATTTCGTCGGTAAAGTTTTGAATCGTTTTAACCCATTTAGCGCCTTCCGCGGCGGAAATCCATGCCAATTGCAGGCGGCGCAAATCCACGCCGATAGTGTCGAGCAGATCGCGCAGCAGAATCCAGCGCCGCCGGGCGCGGTAATTTCCCGCGGTGTAATGGCAATCGCCGGGGTGACAGCCGCTGACCAGCACACCGTCCGCTCCTTCGAGGAACGCCCGGAGAATAAAAGCCACGTCAATCCGCCCCGTGCATGGCAGCATGAGCGTCCGCACATTCGGCGGATAGGTCATGCGGCTGGTGCCGGCAAGGTCCGCGCCCGCGTACGTGCACCACCGGCACACGAACGCCACAAGGCGCGGTTCCAAGGAGCCTGGCACCGCGGGGGACGCCGCCTGGAGCGAATCCTGCAATGGCAAATGAACCTCGGCCATAGGCATCCCGACTAACCCCCCAGGGCCTCCAACGCGGAGCACATTTGATCGTCCGTAAAGCCGTCCAGGTCAATGGATTTGCTGCGGCAGACGGATACGCACGTACCGCAACCCTGGCACAGCCCGGCGTTCACACGGGCGATGGTCTTGATCCATTCGCCATGCCGATCCTTGATCTCTTCTTTTTCGATGGCCTGGTAGGGACAGGCCGCGGCGCAGGCGAAGCAACCCAGACAGGTGGAATATTCCGGCGGCGGCATGCGGCGAACGCGGGCCACAATGGGATCGCGCTGCAAGTCCTGGTTGGACAGCAGCCCCAGCACCTTGGCTGCCGCCGCGGAGGCCTGGCCTACCGTGTCCGGAATGTCTTTAGGCCCCTGCGCCGCGCCGGCCAGGAAGATGCCGGCGGTGTTGGTTTCCACCGGCCGTAATTTCGGATGGGCTTCGCTTAACCAGCCATCCGCGTCGTAACCGATACCCAGCTTCTGGGCCAGCGTCCGCACGTCACTTTGCGGTATCGCGGCGCTCGCCAGCACCACCAGATCGGCCCGCAGTTCCAGGCGCTCGCCGCCGTTGAGCGTGTCGGCGGCTTCGACCACCAGTTGGCCGTTTTCTGGGTAAATTCGCGCCGCCCGCGAACGGAGATAATTCACACCATCCTGCTCGACCGCTCGGCGGTAAAATTCATCGTAGCCCTTGCCCGGCGTCCGCACGTCCATGCACAACACAAACGCCCGGCCGCCGTGCACCTTGTGCCGATAAAGCATGGCGTGTTTGGCCGTGTACATACAGCAGATTTTGCTGCAATAAGCCCGCCCCGTAGCCGGCTCGCGCGAACCGGCGCATTGCACGAAAACCACCGTGCGCGGCTCCTGGCCGTCGGAAGGCCGCCGGATTTCCCCCCCCGTCGGGCCGGAGGCGGAGGCCAACCGCTCGAATTGCAGACCGGTAATGACATCCGGATGATCGCCGCCCGCATACAGCTCGAAATACTCTTTGCCGAGCGTCTGGAATCCTGTTGCCACCACAATGGTTCCGACCGCTTCGGTAAAGAATTCATCTTTCTGCTCGAAATTGACCGCCTGGGTCGGGCAGAGTTTCTGACAGATGCCGCACTTGCCCGTTTTGAATTTCAGGCAGTTGGCGCGATCAATGACCGGCTTATTGGGCACGGCCTGCGGCGACGGAATGCTGATGGCGGTGCGCCGCCCCAGCCCCTCCTCGAATTCCGCCGCGATTTTCTTTTGCGGACATTTCTGCCAGCAGGTTCCGCAGCCGGTGCACTTGCTCCAGTCCACGTAGCGGGCCTTGCGCCGAATGGTGACCTGAAAATTCCCCACGTAGCCGTCGACCCGTTCCAATTCGCTGTACGTTTCCAGGCGGATCTTCGGATGGCTGGCCGCTTCGACCATGCGTGGCGTTAAAATGCACTGGGAGCAATCCAAGGTGGGAAAAGTTTCCGATAACTGCGCCATGTGCCCGCCCAGCGAACTGGCCCGCTCCAGAAGAATCACTTCCACGCCGCCATCGGCGATATCCAGCGCCGCCTGAATTCCCGCGATTCCGCCGCCGATGACCAGCGCCCGCCGGGTCAGCGGCACGTGGATGGGCAGCAGCGGTGTGTTGCACTGCACCCGCGCCACGGCGGACCGAATGATGGCGATGGCTTTGGCCGTCGCGGCGGAGCGATCCGCATGCACCCACGAACATTGTTCGCGCAGATTGGCGATCTCGCACAGATAAGGGTTCAACCCCGCAGCCGCGGCGACCTTGCGAAAAGTGCGTTCGTGCATCCGTGGCGAACAGGCGCCCACGATAAGGCCGGTCAGGCTGTACTGCTTGATCGCCGCGCGGATTTGGGCCTGGCCCGGCTCACTGCACGTATAGCGATAATCGACGGCATAAGCCACGCCGGGTATTCGCCGCGCCGCCGCCGCCACCGCGGGGCAATCGACCGTTTTGCCGATGTTCTCGCCGCAATGGCAAATAAATACGCCGATTTTTGACACCGTTGCACTCTTAACCCTGGACCCGATCTTCCACCGGGGAAACCAAGGCCGGTGGAGGGTGGGCGGTCCACTGCTGTGCCTCTTCCCGCCCCTGCCCCTGCCCCGCTTCTGGTCGCTCGCTCCGCATCGATTAAGGGCATACGCCGGGCGCACGGCGCAACTTACCCGCGCGCCAATGCCGCGGAAAATTCCGGCTCCACCGGCACAAAATGCCCCCGCAGGCCCAACTCTTCCCGGCTTAGCCCCCAGGCCAGTCCGATAAGTTGGGTCAAATACAGCACAGGCAAGGGCGCTTCGCCGGCGGCGAATTCGCTCTGCCGCATATCCAGATTCGAATGGCACATCGGGCAGGCCAGTACCATCAGATCCGCCCCGGCCGCACGCGCCGCGCCATAAATTCGGCGGCCCTGCCGCAACACCACGGTTTTATCCGTCAGCGAAAAACCGGCTCCGCAGCATTCGGTAGCCATCGACCAGCGCACAGCCTGAGCGCCCAGGCGGGCGACAATCGCCTCCATTTTCCGTGGCGCCTCCACCTGAACCGCTCCGGTAACCCGCGGCGGGCGCAGCAGCAGGCATCCGTAATAACACGCCACCTTCAGACCCTTCAGCGGACGGACGACGTGTTTTTCCAGCACCCCGGCGGGGAAGCCTTCCAGCCAGGTAAGCAAATTAATCGCCTGGACCTGGGCCAATCGGGGGGCTTCGCCGCCCAGGCTTAAGGCCACCTGCCGGGCCAGGGATGAGTTGCGGCGCAACTCCTGTGTGGCCGTGGCCAAACGGGAGAAGCACATGGCGCACGGGGCCAGCACCTGCTGCAGGCCGGCGCGGTGTGCCTTGAGCAAGGCATCCGCGGCCAGGCAGAAGGCGGCGTTATGGTCAATGGCGTGGGCGGAGGTGGCCCCGCAGCACACCCAGTCCGGGATTTCCCGCAACTCCGTCTCCAGCCGCGCCGCTACCGCACGCAGGGATAAATCGTATTCGCGGGCGGCGCCGCTTAAACTGCAGCCCGGATAGTAACCCAGTGCCGTCATGGGCCACCCCGTGGCGAACGCCGCGAATCATCAATCGCTTTTAACACCTGCCGCGTATCGGCGGAATGGGAGTTTTTAAGCTTCAGCTTGCCGCGGCGCAGCATGGCCGGGCCTAACGCGGCATCCTGCCGCCAATGGCCGCGGACCAGCTTGTAACGCAGAATCAAGGGCAGTTCTTCGATGCGTCCGCGCCGCAAGGCCTTCGCCAGGAATTGCTGATGGAAGGTCCGAATATCGCCGCTGCGCCGATCCTTCGCCGCCAGATCGCGCTGCAGCGCCTGCTCGCGCAACACATCCATGGCCCCGGCGATATCCACCCCCTGCGGGCAACGGGTGGTGCAGGCCTGGCAGCCCAGACACAGCCACGGCGTCGGCGATTGCAGGGCACGCCGGGCGAATTCATTGGCTCGTGCTGGGTCATCCGCGAAAGCGGCCTCCAGCTGCAGCAGGCGCATGACCCGCGTGGGACTAATTTCCATGGCACCGGGCTGGTTCTGGGGGCAACCGGCCGCGCACCGCCCGCATTGGTAGCAATGAAGCACGGAGGTCCCCGTCGCTTGCGCGATCAACTCGGCCAATGGGAGAGCCGCCGAATTGGGCTTTGGCGTCGGCATAATACCCCGGTCATTCGCGGGCAACCCGCCCTGGCTACGGCGTCTGATGGCGCGGCGAAGGGCGGGCTAAGGCCCTCCGACGCAGTGCCAGCAAGATCGAGCGCCGTCTCAGCAATCCATATTTCTGGACCACTGGCCATGCGTACAAAAGTTTATACCGCTGCCGAGGAGGAATAATCAGGAATTATCGTCAATTGAACCCACAAATTAGCCTTAATTCGGAGGTAGTGCATCTGGCCCGGTACTACCTAGGATAATGACCTATCCTTCGCCCCATCAAGCGAAAACCAAGATTCGTATTGTTAAGTATTTGATGCCACGTTTTCGAAGTGGCGCCGGGAGAAACTGGAATGGAAGAGAAAATATTGGCGACGGTGCGTGGTGGAATTTCCAGAATTCATGGAGCCGCTGGTGGCCCAGATGGGGCGAAGCGAACAGCGACGGTAGACCGCCCTATACGGGCAAGGCCTGCTGATGCCCGGGGGAGCGCCAATCAATCCAGCCGTGGTCGATACGGTGGATAGGATCCATCGGCCACCGTCCCTTCTGCCACGCGAAGTTTGGACGAAAATGGGACCATTCCACTTAACATAGTAATATTAGATGAGATTCCCGCTCCGCCGCGCATAAAACAGCCCCGCGGGCATTGCACCCGCGGGGCCCACTGAACCGTTCAGGAGGATTTTGGCGCTCGGTCCAGTGTTTTTTGCGTCAGCGATGCCGATGCGGCTTACGTAAGGTGATACTGCCGGCGTCCACGTTTTGGCCGACGCGGACCACGATTGGCCGGCGAAGTCGGCCGTGCCCAACGCCGCGACGGAAGGCCATCACGCGATAACGGCCCACCGGAGCGTTATTGACGGTAAACGTTCCGTTACCGGCGGTAACCGTCACCCCGAAGGTTATGTGGTGCCAGACGGTCCGGCCGGGCTGGGGTCGATGCCACCGCGGACGCCCACGGTGCATGTTGCCCGGCAGAAGCGCCAACCGCACCATGGCCCCCGCCACCGCCGACCCACTGGAATCAACCACCTTGCCGGTAATGCTGCCCGTGGCCGCCGCAACCGGCGGATCGGCGCGTACCGCGGCGGCAAAGCCCGCCAACAGCACCACCGCGGTAAACCAACGGACGAGGGGCGAAAACTGGAACTTGGACCTCGACATGGACTGCTCCTTACGTAAACAACCGCGCTGCCGTCCCCACCGCAGGGGCGATAGCGCTGCCGACCGTGCTTGCCGAGAAGCATTCGTTCGGCTGAATTAGTACACGCAGCAACTCTAAAAAAGTTTCACCGAGAAGATCGCCCGACATCCCCCCCCTCACACTACGCCCAATAAACAGTCACCGGTGGCGCGGGTTGATTGGCCGAAGTCGCGTTCGCCTCGCCTTGAAAATGGCTGGTTGAGGACCGCCGGCGGAGGTCTCCCCGGCGACTCTTCGACCAGGGGCTAGATCGGCAAGCAGGCCGCCATTGTCAGTATCCGCAGGTCTGCGCAACAAGCGTCGGACAGCCGCCGTTCACCCTTTCACCGCGGCGACCGCGGTGACCATCGCGGCCATAGGACGTGCCACCGCATATAATAGGGATATGTGGCAAGATTTCATGTGTATTCGTAATTTCCTGGGTATGACGGCCCGAATCCAACGGTGTTGTCCACGTTCTAAAATCGCAATTTCTTGTGTATGCTCAGCCCTGTGCTCATCTTTCTTCCAGCGGAGGAATCATGAAAACGGTTGTTCTTAAAGTGCGTTCTCTGGCAGAAGCGCTCACTGACGCTTTGCGGGCCACGAGGACACGGCGTCCGTCAAGATCGCCTACACCATCATGTAAAAGCACCCTCGCTCATCCCTTGACGCTGGCCGCCTCGACCCTCTTATGCCTGCTCGTGGCCGCCTGCGCGGGGGGCGAGGCAATCAAAGCGCAAGACGCGCTGATTGCGCGTATTGGGTCGGTACACCCCCTGCCACCCGATTTCCTGGGCTACAATCTGGATACCAGCTCCAGCATTCAGAATTGGCATGACCCGCGTTTTCTCGATGTGGTGCGTGCGCTGCACCCGGGTACGCTGCGCTATCCTGGAGGCACTGTCAGCAACTACTGGGACTGGCGCGCCGGCACCGTCGACCTCAAGGGACAGATGTACCGTGGGTGGCTGCGGCGCTTCTTGCAACTTCACCCTCACTTGCACTTTGGCCTGGGCGACTTGCAGTCCGGTCTGGATGCCAGTCGCGCCACGGCGGTATTCGACCTCAATGTCCTGACCGGGACCTTAAGCAACGGCCTGGCGGAACTGCGCGCCGCGCAGGCCCGTGGCATTCGCGTGCGCTACGTCGAACTGGGCAACGAGTTCTATCTGCCGCTATCCGACTACAGACGCCGCTTCCCCAATGCACATGCCTATGCGCGTACGGCATCGCGCTGGGCCCGGGCATTGCACGCGGCGTTTCCTCAGGCGTGCATCGCCGCCGTAGGCGCCTACCTTTCCAACCCGCGTTGGACACGTGCGCACCAGCCACGCCAGGCCAATTGGAATGACGATCTGATGAGGTCTTGGCACGACGTCAATGCCGTGACCATGCACATTTACCTGCCTATAGGCATGTATCTGTCGCAAAAGCGGCTGCCCTTCGACGCCGCCAGCGTTCCCGACCTGCTCGGCTATACGCTTACGCAGATGCGCGCAGCCGACAGGCAGATGCATGCGTTTGGCCGGCTGCCCGTGTGGGTGACGGAATACAACGTGATGGATTGGATCAAGTCCCCCGAACGTTGGGGGACGCTCAAACGCCCCGGCCCCGTTTGCGGCACCTGGACGCAAGCCCTGATCGTAGCGGCGCAAACGCTGGCCCTGGCTCAGGATCCGCAGGTTCGGTTGACCGACGTGCATGCCTTGGTCGGGTCGAGTGGTTTTGGCACGCTCTTCGCGGACGCCTATGCGTTTGGCCGAAACGAGCCAAAGGTGAGGCCGCTGGCGCGTTCGGCCAGCGGCGTGGCCCTGGCGGTTCTCGGGGAGGCGCTACGCGGCGCGACGCGCCTGGCGCCGCTGCGGTTCGCTGGAGCGCCCATGCTGCCAGGCGGCAGCCCCGCACTGCTCGGCGTGGAGGTCTGGCGCGGCGACAGTAGGCCCACCGTGCTGCTGCTGAACTTGTCGGCAAAGGAGGAAACGGTGCGGCTTCCGCAACTGCCTCCAGGATCGCCGTGGCAATTACTAACGGCTCAACCAACGGTTCGTCTCTCCCATCCCACGCATGAAATCCGAAGACTTTCAGGAAAAATAAAGGGAAGTTTGGTGCTGCCTCGCTATGCCCTATTGTCCGCTGCTGGTGCCTGATGCGCCCATCGTCGTGGACAAGTTCCATGTTCCGCGGCTGGCCAATCAGGCCGTGAACGAACTGCGACGCTCGCTGTCCCGATCCAAGGATGCGGATCGCTTGCAGCGGAAGGCTGCCGAGATGAAGAAGGATACCTGCCTCTTCCGCAAGCTTGAAAAGGATCTGGACGATGGCGAGCGCGTGATCCTGGATGGTTGGCTGAGGAGCATACCGGAATTGGGCGAGACATGGCGCCTCAAAGAAGGGTTTTATGGCATCTGCGATGCCAGGACCAAGGAGGATGCTCGCCAGCGATACCTTGCCTGGGCGGGCTCCGTTCCAGCCGGGCGCCAAAGCGCCTTTCAGCCCATTCTCACGGCCTGGAAGAACTGGGAGTCGTACATTCCGGCTTGCTTCGGCCAACAGGTGACCAACGTTTTCACCTCGAGCCTGAACAACCTGATCCGTGTCACCAACCGCATGGGACGGGGCTACAGGTTCGAGGTAGTGCGGGCCAAGATCCTGTTCACCCGTGGCACCCACAAGAAAACGATACAGCCACCCTGGTTTCGTCAGCAGCCTCCCACAGAAGAATTCCGCCGGCACCTGGTGATGGACGATCTGGCCGGGGCGCCCTCAGAGCTCGACTACGGGGCGGGGCTGTAGTTGCCTGTGAGGCTGCTAGTGCTCTGTCACCGCTTAGCTTTCGGGTATCACGTCCGCCGCCGTTCACCCGCCTAAAGGCAGGTGCTTCGGGTTCGGTGGCGGGTCCGGGGCACTTTCGCCAACCCAAAATTTATCGTTTGACAAGGCACTAGAGGCTGGAGGGGATGTGCTCATACACAAACCGTCTCAAGATGAAAGGTAGGCCGGATTCGGTCAAATACACAAACCGGGGACGGCTGGGCTACCCTCTGTCAGAGAAGGCCAGAGGACGCGCCACGGCGTATAATAGGGATATGTGGCAAGGGTCAAAAGGGCGCCTCACGTGCGTGCAGCGCAGGTCGCAGCGGTGGAAACCAGCGGTAGCCTATGGCTTGACGCTTCTTCTCGCGCTGGGCATCAGCGCTTCGCCTCGCCTGGCACGCGGTGCGCTGGGGTCTGGGCGTCTTGAAACAACCCGGGACTTCCCAAAGCCTATCCGCCTTACCGCAGCGGCGTTCCTAAATGCCGCTCCGTGGCAACCGCCCGGCGCCCCGGCCGCGACCGCAGCCGGCGGACTACCCGCGTTGGTTCGCGCCCAACTGGCGCTTAAGCCGGCGACACTCAGCGTCGGTTCGGTTGGAACGCTGCGGCTGGTTATCGATATCCCCGCGGGTTATCACATTCAAAGCGCCCATCCACTGGATTCCTTTCTCGTGGCCACCCAAGCGAGGGTTCTGCCGTCGGCCGGACTGATCTTCGGTCCGGTCCACTATCCGCCGGGCCACATCATCCCCGCGCCCGCGCGGATCACCAGCAAGGGCGAACTATCGGTCTACACGGCCACCGTCCGGCTGACCATACCAGTACGTGTCGCGAAGACGGCGCGGTTGGGGCCGCGGCGGCTTAAAGTTCGCCTGACGACACAGGCCTGCGATGCCAGCAGTTGTTTTTTTCCGATGACCCAACAGCTGACCGTCGAAACCCGCATCCTTGCCGCCGCGGGCAAGTCGCCAGCGACCAGCCGACGAGGGCGTCGGCTCTACAGAGTCGAAACCCGCATCCTTGCCGCCGCGACCAAGTCGCCCCCAAGGAACGCCAGGGCCAGCCGACCAGAGCAGCGTCCGCCAGCTCCGATCGCGGCGGGACAATCTATGCCTACCCAGCCGGTTCCGCAGCGGACGGCGGGCATAAACCCGGCGGTTCGCCGCGGCGCCGCTACGGGAACGGCTCCCGCCCCCAACCAACGCCACATGACCGCTCATCGACGGTTACCACTGCCGACCCCTCCGAATAGTGTTGCGGCGGACCTTAAGTGGATTCAGGCCCAGACCTATGCCAGCCCGCCAAAATCATTGTCTCTGTGGCAGATCATTCTATTCGCCCTTATCGGCGGGGTCATTCTCAACGCCATGCCGTGCGTTTTGCCGGTGATACCGCTGAAAGTGTTGGCGATGGTGCAACAATCGCATGGCCGGCGGCGCGAAGCCCTGACCCACGGCCTGCTCTTTGGCGCTGGCGTCGTCTCTTTATTCGCAGCGCTGGCTCTGGCGATGGGGCTGTGGCGAGCTTGGACTGGCAAGGCGCTGATGTATGGTATGCAGTTCCGCTCCCCCTGGTTTTTAATTCTACTCGGACTGATCGTGCTGGCCCTGGCGCTGTCGATGCTCGGAGTATGGACCATCCAGCCGCCACGGGTGGTGTATGCGACGGATCCACCGCGCCAGGGGTGGCTGGGTTCGTACAGCATGGGGCTTTTGGCCACGGTATTGGCGACGCCATGCAGCGCTCCTTATCTGGGGGTGGTGTTAACCTGGGCCTTGGTGCAACCCACCTTCGTCATGGTGCTATCTTTGGGTCTGATCGGCGTCGGCATGGCCATCCCTTATATTCTTCTGGCCGCATTTCCCAAGCTGCTGGTCCGGCTGCCACGGGCGGGCCGGTGGAGTGAACTGCTCAAACAGGCGTTGGGGATAGTGATGGTGGCGGTGGCGGTGTATCTGCTGGGCAGCCTGGCCACACGGCATCAGGTGGTGGTGGGTTTGGCGCTCGCGGTGATCCTGGCGGCGCTCTGTTGGGCATGGGGGCAAATTCCCACGCCGGCCATGTCGCGGATGCGGGTTTGGGCGATCCGCAGCGGCGCCGTCGGACTCGGGGCGGCCGGCGCTATCGGGCTCGTCGCGTGGATGGGCGGGCTCGGTGGCACGGTTGTGACCCGGTCCACGGCGGCCTCTCCTGGCGGCGGCGAATCCACTACCTTTCAGGTCAATCATTGGCAGAGTTTCACCTTGCCACGATTGCGCAGCGGCCTGGCGCTGGGTCATCCAGTGGTCGTCGATTTCACCGCCAATTGGTGTATTAATTGCCGATACGTCAAAGCCACGGTGCTGGAGTCGGGTGCGGTTAAAGCCGCGTTCAAGAGACATCGGGCCGTGCTATTACGAGCCGATTTGACGGAATCGAATCCGGTCGCCACAGCCCTGCTGGAGCAACTCGGCGGCCGGGCGATTCCTTTCCTGGCGATTTTCTCACCGTGGCAACCTCACCGTCCGCAGGTCCTACGCGATCTCTATAGCGCCGCCGCCGTTCTCACCGCCATCCACACCGCGGTGCGGCAGCGTTGAAGGCCGGCGGGTCATTTTAGCAAGAGCGGTTGGCCGCAGTGGCGGCAAAAACGATCGGACTCGTCGCACCGCCACTGGCAACCGGGACACAAACGCGGCGGGATGGAATCGTCCCCTTCGACTACCCGCGCCAGCCGCCGCACTTGCGCCAACAGCAGATACCATAGCCCCAGCACCAGGGTAACGGTGGAGGTAATCACGAGAAAGTAGGCGACGACCGTCTGCGGCCAAGGCGGTGGGTTGATCGCCCAAGCCCCCCACAGCGCAAGACCGTACAGGAACCAACCGGGGATGGCGGTCAGGGCGGCCAGAAGCAGCATCACGTACCCGATTCGCCGAAAGTGGCGACGTTTACGGACCAAGGAATCCGGCAGGCCGATATCATGCGGACGTGGTGGTGCGGCGGAGGCAGGCATTCTAAGTCCCCGAGTCGCGGGTCCAAGGGCAAGGCAGAAGGCAAGACCACGAACCATCATACGCAAGCCATGGGAGCAGCCCGCCTTTTTCTTTCTTCATTTTACTATTTACTCTTTGCTTGCCCCGCCCTATTCCCATTCAATCGTGCCCGGCGGCTTACTGGTAATGTCATACACCACGCGGCTGACGCCGCGGACTTCGTTGACGATCCGATTGCTGATCCGAGCCAGCAGGTCGTACGGAATGCGACTCCAATCGGCGGTCATAAAATCCGTGGAGTCCACGCTGCGCAGCGCGATTACTGGATTATAGCCGCGTCCATCACCCATGACGGCCACGCTGCGCACCGGCAGCAGCACGGCGAAGACCTGTGCCGTGGCCCGATATAGGCCGGCGGCGACAATTTCTTCCAACAGAATTCCATCCGCCTGCCGCAGCAGGCCCAGTTTTTCCCGGGTGACCTCCCCCACGCAACGGACCGCCAGGCCCGGGCCGGGGAACGGATGCCGCCACACCAGCGACTCCGGCAGCCCCAGAACTTCGCCCAGCCGCCGGACTTCATCCTTAAACAGATCCCGCAGGGGTTCGATCAGTTCGAATCCTAAATTCTCCGGCAGTCCGCCGACGTTATGGTGCAGCTTTATTTTCGCCGTGGCGCCGGCCAAACCCGCCCCGCTTTCAATCACGTCCGGATACAAGGTGCCCTGCGCCAGAAAGCGGCCGTCGGTAATGTCGGCCGCGCCGCGTTTAAACGCTTCGATAAACGCCTTGCCGATCACGACGCGCTTCTGTTGCGGTTCCGTGACTCCAGCCAAGGCGCTCAAGAATTCGTCCGCGGCGTCGACCACGCGCAGATCCATGTGAAAATGGTCGCGGAAGGTTCCTTCCACATTCCGGCGCTCCTGGCTGCGCAACAGCCCGTTGTCCACGAAAATGTTGATTAACCGGTCGCCCACGGCGCGATGAAGCAGGGCTGCCGTGACCGCGGAATCCACGCCGCCGGAGAGACCACACAGCACGCGACCCGTGGGTGCCTGGCGCCGAATTTTGTCCACCGCGCTCTCGAGAAATCGCTCCATGCGCCACGTGCCGGAGGCCCTGCAGATCCTGTAGAGAAAATTTTCCAGAATCTTCATCCCGTAGGGGGTATGGGTTACTTCAGGATGAAATTGCACGCCGAAAAAAGGCGCGCGGCGGTGTGCCACCGCCGCCAAGGGGCAGGTGGCCGTGGCTGCCAGCGCTATGAAGTCCCGATCCCAATCGCGCACCTGGTCGCCGTGGCTCATCCACACGCTGGTTTGTGATGGAACTCCGGCGAATAAATCTTCCGCCGCCGGGTTGGCGCCAGACGCCGGGCTAATCGTCAACCGGGTGGGGCCATATTCCCCGGCGCCTCCGGGTTGCACCCGTCCGCCCAATAGCTCCACCGCGATCTGCATGCCATAGCAAATGCCCAGAACGGGGATGCCCAGAGAAAAAAGTTGCGGATCGCAGCGCGGCGCGCCGGCTTCATACACACTCGCCGGGCCGCCGGAAAGAATCAGGCCTATCGGCGAAAGCTGGCGCAGCTCCGCCAACGAAATATCCGGGCGCACCAGCCGCGCATGAACGCCGGCTTCGCGGACGCGCCGCGCAATAAGTTGCGCATACTGCGAGCCGAAGTCCAGGATGGCGATGGTTTCAACGGCCGTGTCAGTGTGGGGCGGTGTGCTGCTCATAGATGGCGATTTTACTTCAAGACTGTCCGCGGCGAAAACCATCGCCGAGTCCCGCGGGGCCGCGCACGGCGACATCCACCCTTTCCGCGCTACGGCCTTCACGCGACGGAGGTTATACCGCACGCGGCCTGTGACCGTTTCCGCTGAAGGGAGCGCGTTGAAAGGATAGTGTTTAAGGGGCCGTCAAGAAATAACCCGTACCATCCGGCCGGCCCTTTTGGCAGCTGGCCTCGTTGCTCGCTCCTTGCGGACCCATATGTAGGGCCGATGCCCTCATCGGCCGTTATCTAGGGCCGATGCCCTCATCGGCCGTTATCTAGGGCCGATGCCCTCATCGGCCGAGCGACCAGCCGACGAGGGCGTCGGCTCTACTTACGTTTTGGCCCAGACACGAAAAAAACTGCACAAACTGTCACAGGCCCTGCCGCACGCGGCTATTAATGATGCATTCCAGAGTCCAGGCCAGCGCGCATCCGGCCCAGAAAAGCGGCGGGACGCCGCTTCTACTTTGAAAAGCGGCGGGACGCCGCTTCTGCTTTGGCGAACGGTACGGCTTAATAAGAGCCGTGTGTAGTGTAATCCTCCTGCCGAAGCCTCCCGCGGCGATGGGACGAAGGTGGATGGGCGGAAGGGGTGGGGCAATAATTTGGCAAGGTTGCCAGGTTGTCGGGGCGAGATGGTCAAGTTCGTTGGGTTTGTAAGCACTTGTAAATCCATCAGTTGCTTCAAGATAGTCAAGATCGTCAAGTTCAAAACGGTCTTCATCCATCCAAGGAATCAAGGAGACGATCCTGCTTCTGGAGGAAGGAGTCGAAGTCGGTGTGTTCAAGTCTCCAAGTCCATTGGCAGGCGCGATTTCGCCGGGATTTGACGTTGAGGATAGCCTTGGCGCGGTAAAGAGTGCTGGAAGAGAAACCGGCAGGGGCGGCGGCGGCGATGACTTCGGCGGCGGGGCGGGCCTGCGGGGTCAGTTGGTCGTAGAGCCATTGGGCGCATTTTTCGAGGTGGACGGGGTTGGGGCCGTGCGGTGGAGGCGGGGCCGCGAGGATGGCTTCGAGGGCGTCGGCGGAAGGGGTGTGGGGGGACCAGTCGAGGGCGTTGGGTTGGAGGTGGAAGGCGAGGGGCGGGGCCAATGGGGCGAGGCGGTTTTTCAGGGGGATGAGGAGGCGCCGGGCGGGGTCGGGGTTTTCGTCACGGTGGTCGCGGGAGGCGATGAGGATACAGGGGGCGCGGGCGGGGAGGTTGAGGCGGTCGGGGAGGCGTTGGAGGGCCGGGGCGCGACCGTGGCGCAGCGGCATGGTGATAAGCAGAGCGGCGTCGGTGACCCAGGTGAAGTACAGGAGCATGTCGAGGACGGCGGCGGCGTGGGCGGGGTTGGCGGCGGGGGCCAGCGGATCAACGACGATGAGGCCTGGAGGCAGGGGCTGGCCCTGGCCGGGGCGACAGGAGCAACGGAGGTCCTGGAAGCGGTCGAGGGCGTGTTCGATGGCGGCGGGGGTGAAATCGATGGCGGCGACGATGCGTTGGAGGGCGGCGCCGGCGGCGCATAGGCGGGGGCAGATGACGTCGGCATGGTCGGGGCGGGAGGCGAAGAAGAGAACGCAGCCGGGGGTGCCGAGGGGCGGCACGAGGGGTGGGTGGGGAGCGGGCGCGAGGACACGGAGACACGGAGACTCGGGGATGGCGCGGAGCGGGGCAGCGCTTGGTCCATCAGATGGCGCCGCCGCGGATGGGGGAACAGGGTCGCGCGGGGGCACCCGGGGCGGCGCTGCGCTCTGGCCCGGTCGGCGCGGAGGCGGAGTTGGGGTGGTTGGGGGCGGCGCTGCGTCGGGCCAGGGGAGGCCGGCGGAGAAGCGTGCGGCGAGATCGCAGGCGAGGGCGGATTTGCCGACGGAGGCGGCGCCGGCGAGGAGGGTGGGTTTACCGAAGGGGATACGGCCGGGCCAGCACCAACGGACGGGGCGGGGCGCGACGTCGGCGAACTTGAGGAGTTCCGGGAGGACGCCCGGGTCGGAGCGAGCCGCGGAGGGCTGGGGGCGGCGCCAGGGCGGGTTGTCGGGAAAGCAGCCGGAATTATTGGGGGCGGTCATGGTGTAACTCCGTCATAAGATGCCGAGCACGGCTATTAACGATGCATTCCAGAGTCCAGGCCAGCGTGCATCCGGCCCAGAAAAGCGGCGGGACGCCGCTTCTACTTTGAAAAGCGGCGGGACGCCGCTTCTACTTTGAAAAGCGGCGGGACGCCGGTTCTGCTTTGGCGAACGG
>JAJYFE010000077.1 GCA_021785435.1 Planctomycetota bacterium | reverse complement strand
ACAGGCCACGGCGAATAGCGAACCATCCTGGTTCGGTTTTCCCATCACCATCCGGGACGACGCCCCGTTCACGCGGGTCGATCTGATCAACCATTTAAATGAAAAGAAGATCGGTACCCGGCTGTTATTTGCGGGTAATCTGACCCGTCAACCGTACATGCGCCACCAGCGGTATCGTGTGGTGGGAAACCTGGAAAACACGGATCGTATTATGAAGCAGACTTTCTGGGTGGGCGTTTATCCCGGCCTGACCCCGGAAATGCTCGATTACGTCGTGGAACAAATGGCAAGCTTCATCACACGGCGGATCCCGGCGCGCTGACCGGCGCCGCTCCCGGCTCGGGTGGCTCTGCGAAGGCCTGGCACGGCAGAGGCACGCGGGCGGTCACGATCAACAGATACAGCAGAGCCAGGGCCTTGATCTGCCCCGCGAAGCTGATGCCGTGAGGCAACACCAGGTAGCATTGTTGGGGTGTGAAGGCAATAGCGCAGGGAATAAGAATTGCCAGAACCTTGGCCAGCGGCAACGTCGCCCGCCGAGCATAAACTTCCTGCCCCAGGTACAGCACGATGAAAACGGCCCATGGAATGTACAAATATAGTAACGTGTAATCATAGGATTCAGGGAGAGCCGCCATTTGCACGATAAATACCGCGAACAGGCAATTCAGCATCGGCAGGCGGCGGAAACGCAGGATCAGAAACCCCGCGGCCACCACCCAGGCGAACCGGTACACCAACTGACAAACCATGCTGACGGTCCGCTGCCAGGCGGGCGCGGCGCCCGAAAGATAATCGATCCACCACAACGGCTGTTTGATCAGCCCGAAGAACGAATGATCCACCCCGATGCCGCGTGGAAAGACCACGAAAAATCTCCCCTGGAAGCTGGAGATACCATGCACGATATGCCGTAACGTGGAAATGAAATTTGGCGCCAGGAACCACATCGCCACCACATTCAGGGCTAGAAACGCCGCTACGAACAGGGCGGCATTTTTCCAGTCGCGTCGGCGCAGCAACAGGAAGACCAGCACCAGCGGCGCTAGTTTGATGGCCGCCGCGCCGGCGAAACAGACGGCGGCGATGCTATGGCTCCCGCGTACGAACGCCCATGTGCCCAGGATCGCCGCCAGCCAGGCCGCTCCCTCCACATTCGCACGGTCAGCCATGAACATCAGCGGGTACGAGGTGACCAGGGTCAGGGCCAGCACGGCAGCCAGCGGACCGGACAGCGTGCTGCGCCGCGCTGACCACGCCAGCCGCAGCGCTGCCAGAAGGGCCAGCCCCGCCACGGTTAAGTCATAGGCGCCCGCCGCCACTCGCGGATGGTGCGGAAACATGCGGAAAAAGGGAAGCAGAACGTACACCGCCGGCGCAGGATAATTGAGCGCTCCGCGGTCGTGCGCCCAGAACTGCGGCGTTCCGAAATGCGCGCATTGGCGGTAGAAGGTTGTAAAGTCGCCGAAGCGCAGGGATGGCAGAAACAGGATCGTGTTGTAGGGATAGGCCAGATGGAGCAAACCGCCATTCACGAAAACCAGCAGGTAGGCCAGAATCGACAGACCGGCCAGGATCACTGTCCACCAGAACAGGCACCGGAGGACGAATTCGGGGCCGCGGGTGGCCACGCCAGGTGAAGCGGCCGGGCGCATCGGCATCCTTTCCGTTTACAACTCCACCGGGCGGGTGCCGTGGGCGACGCGGACGCCGGGCGGCGGCTCCAATTGACTGAAAATCATGCGGCCGGCCGAGGTCTGCACCACGTTGGTGACGAACACATCCACCTCCTGGCCAATGTGGGGGCGGGCCTCCTCCACCACTACCATCGTGCCGTCCTCCAAGTAGCCGACGCCCTGGTTGGGCGTTTCGCCCCGCTTGATGATGCGTACATGCAGCTGTTCCCCGGGTGCCGCCAGCGGCTTGAGCGCATTGGTCAAATCATTGAGATTGATCACTTCCACTTCATGCAGCGCCGCCACCTTGTTGAGGTTGTAATCGTCCGTCACCAGGCGGCCGTTCTCCTGCCGGGCCAGGGCCACCAGTTTCAGGTCCACGCCTTGCACCGCGGCGCTTTCCGGCAACGTGCCATCCCACACGTACAAATCCACGCGGGGCATCTTCTGCATCCGGCGCAGCACGTCCAATCCGCGGCGACCGTAGCTGCGTTTGAGTTTATCTTTCGAGTCCGCCACATTTTGCAGCTCCTGGATCACGAACTGCGGCACCATCACCCGGCTCTCGAAGATGCCCGTGGCCGCCACATCCGCGATGCGCCCGTCAATGATCACGCTGGTGTCGAGGATAAACGGCCGCGGCCCCCGCTTGGCGCGGTTGAACTCAACATAGGGAATGATGAAGCGGAAGTCATCGCGGGTTTGGAGAATAACGGATACCGCCGCATAGACGCATACCAGCACCAGCAATAGTTTGATCCCTTCCAGCAGGGGCGCCTGGGCCGCCAGGGTCGCCGGCAGCAGGAACGTCACGGCCGCCTGTTGCACCAGGTAGCCTAAGCCCCAGGCCACCACCATGCCCACTAGCACCCCCAGAAACAGGCCGGAAATTGCCGCCAGGTTCTTTTTCTTGAACAGGAAATCAAACAGAATCACCGCGGTGGCCAGCACCACGCCGCCATACATGATGGCGTACGACCAAAAGGAGCTCTCGATCAGGTGGCTGAGATAAATTTCCGCCACCGCCAACACCAGCAGAAAGAAGATCACGCGGATAATATTAAGAATCATGGAGGCTCCTGGTGCGACGGAGCCGGTTGCAGCGCCACCTCAACGCCCCGCCGCCAATTTTCGTACAAACTCATGAACCGGGCATTGAACACGAAATTAAACTCGGGAAACTTCAGCCCGGCGCGATTCTGGTCAATATGCGAAAACATCAGCTCCACGTGACCGACGGCCAAGTCAACACTATGGCCGTCAGCAGAGCGGGAGCGCGCGGAAATACGACCCTCAATGGAGGCGCCGGCGGGACTGATCCGGACGAGCGTCGCAATATAGACCACCTGCTCGCCCGGCCGGACCAGCCGGAAGAATTCCGCGCGGCCGATCTTGGCGAGAATCACTTTTTCCCGAAAGTCGGCCGCCTGCCCGACCAGAATGCCGCCGGTCTGAGCCATGCCTTCGATCATCAGGCTGGCCGGTAGAACGGGAAAACCGGGAAAATGCTCATGCAGATAGCCCTCGGCCAAGCTGACGTTTTTGACCGCGACGGCCCGCCGCCCCGGCTCAAAGACTTCAAACCTGTCGATCCATATCCAGCGCATGTCAGGCGGTCAGCTTTCACCCGGTCAGCGGCCAGCGTCCAGCGACCGGCAGTCGGTTTTGAGCGGTCCACCCGGCGGTCGCCCAACGACCGCCCCCGCGAAGGTGGTTTTAGGTGTTGCGACTTCCGCAGGCCACGCCACTGAAAACTGAAAACCTCTATACCAGCCCATCCTTGCGGCCGATGTAGCGCAGCAAATCAATGACGCGGTTGCTGTAACCCCATTCGTTATCGTACCAACTGACCAGCTTGAAAAAGCGGCTGTTCAGTTCAATTCCGGCGCTCGCGTCATAAATACTCGAGTGCGCATCCCCGATAAAATCAGACGAGACTACCGGTTCGTCCGTATAGCCAAGAATACCTTTCAGCCGGCCTTCCGCTTCCTTTTTCAAAACCTGGTTGATGGCGGCCAGCGAGGTTTCCTTCTCGGTGCGCAGCGTCAAATCGACCACGGATACGTCCGGCGTAGGCGCCCGGAACGCCATTCCCGTGATCCGGCCTTTCAATTCCGGGATCACCAGCGTGGTCGCTTTGGCCGCGCCGGTGGACGCGGGAATCAGATTCTGCCCGGCGCCGCGCCCGCCGCGCAAATCTTTTTTCGACGGTCCGTCGACCGTCGGTTGCGTAGCGGTCACGGAATGCAGCGTGGTCATCAGCGCCTCCACCACGCCAAAATGATCGTGCACCACCTTCACCAGCGGCGCCAGGCAGTTGGTGGTGCAACTGGCGTTGGAAACGATAGTATCCGCCGCTGGATTGAACTGGTCTTCATTAACGCCCAGTACGAAAGTCGGAATGTCCTTGTCTTTGGCCGGCGCGGAAATAATCACCCGCCGGGCGCCCGCGGCCAGATGCTTACCCGCTCCGGCCCGGTCCGTGAACAAACCCGTCGCTTCGACGACGTAATGCACGCCTAAGTCTTTCCACGGCAGCTGCGCCGGATCGCGGACGGATAGCGTTTTCACCGTGCGCCCGTTGACGGTTAGGCCGTCGGCGCCGGCCACAGCTACCTGCCCCTTGAACCGCCCGTGGGTGGAATCATATTTAAGCAGATAGGCCAGACTTTCCGGCGGAAAAAGATCATTAACCGCCACAAATTCAATCTGCGGATTGGCAATGCCCGCCCGGAAAACCAACCGGCCGATACGACCAAAACCATTGATACCGACTCGAACCTTGGCCACGCGAAGCTCCTTATACTGCCATTGGCACCCGCGCCGCTGGCGCCACCCGGCACCCCGGCGGGCGTCAAACCCACAAAACAATTTATAATAACGGGCCGCGCCCGCACGGGCAACCGCGCCGCCGATTTCGAGATTTCGCTTCGCGCCAGCGTGACGATTTTTGAGCTCGCCGGCGCGCCAAAACTGGTGCGGCCAGCCCGCCACACCGTGCTATGCTAGACGTGCGAAAGGAATTCGCGCGCGGCAATCAGGCCTTCCTGCTCGCCAGCTGTGCTGCCGTTGAAGTTTTCATCTTCCAGTTCCACGCTGACTAGCCCTTGGTAGCCGGCGTCCTTCAGGATGGAAAATAATTTTCCCCAACGGGCGCAGCCGTGGCCGGGAATCGTGTATCGCCAGGCCCAACCCCCGAAGCCGTGACTCTTGGCGAAGGTGGCATTCTGCAGATGGCCATGCTCCTGCAGTTCATCGTCAAGCAACTCCGTATCCTTACCGTGGACATGGTAGACCCGGGAGGCGAATTCCGACAGGAAACGCACGGGATCGATGCCCATGCGGATCAGGTGGGACGGATCGAAGTTCACGCCGACGTGGAGGGGCAGTTCCTTGAGAAAGGCCCGGTAATCCGCTGGGGTGCAGGCCAGGGCGGAATTCTGTGGTCCGGGCCAGCCTTCGATCGCCAAGCGCGCGCCCAAGGGACCGATCGCCGCAGCCAGTTGACCCCAGCCATCCACGGCCAGGCGGAAATTATCCCGACGCGGTTTGGCCGGTTCTTCCGGAATAATAACGACAAAGAATGTCTTAGCCCCCGCGCTGACGCAGGAGCGGATATAAGCGGTGTTTTCCTGGGCGGCGGCCTTACGCTTGCCGGCATCCACCGACACCATGGCCGTCCAGTTCTTCAGATCCACCGTGCCGATACGCAGGCCGGCGCTAACAATGGCTCGCAGGTCGGATAGGTCCACAGCCCCCACATCTAGGCCAGCGAAATGATTGGCTTTAGCAAAGCTGAGTAGGCCCTGGAGATCACGCTGCCACTCCGATCCGCCGCGCCGAAAGCCGATGGGAAATTTTCCGGTCCGGGTTTGATTCATAAGCTTGGTCCTTACCAAAAGCGATGCGCATTCAGTTCCGGGCGATCAGCTCACGGCCCAACGCGGTACGCTACGACACTATTAAATCCAGCCCCTCATGGTTGGCCCGCGGACGTTGCTGCACCCGTGCGATAAGAACGCGATGTTAGCAGTCCTTCGCCGTGGCGTCAAATTGTAATTTTCCCCGTGCCCATTGCCGGCCGGTTTCCAGGGCCGCTTCCAGGCGGCTGGCGTCTTTTCCGCCGGCCATCGCCATCTGGGGCCGCCCGCCGCCGCTGCCGCCTACCAGGGGCGCAACCAGTTTAATCCAGTCCCCCGCGGCCAACTTGCTAACCAAGCCGTCACTAACGGCCGCCAGCAGGTTAACTTTCGGCGGCAAAGGCTGATCATTCTTGTCGCGCTCCACCTCGATGGATGCCAGCAGCATTGCCACCGGAGCTGGGGCGCACTTTTTCTTCAGCGCATCCATGATTCCGCGCAATTCCGCCGCCCCGCCGGTCGGTACTTGGGCGACGATCAGTTTGACCCCTCCAGCTGCTTCGACCGCTCCCAATAACCGATCCCAGGCCACGCCGTCGGCGGATGCCCGCGTCGCGCCGCCCTTTTTTTGCTGCGATTTGAGCCCTTCCTGACAGCGCGCCAGCGCCCGTCCAGCCGCACGGCGAGCCCGCAGCGGCAACCCCGGCTGGCGGCTGATCTTCTGCAAGACCGCGATCGCGCTGGGCAAGTCGGCCGGCCCGGCCCGTTCTGCTTCGGCCACGCGCCGCGCGCTGTCTTCCGCCTCAGCGCGGGCCTCCTGGGCCGCTCGCCCCGTTAGAGCCACGATGCGCCGTACCCCTTTGGATACCGCTTCTTCCGCGAGGATGGCAAACTGCAAGGCTTCACTGGTACGGGTCAGATGCGTGCCGCCGCAAAATTCGATAGCGTATTGCCGCCAGCCGGAATTGGCAGGATCCTGGCACAACCGCTCCACCGGTTGCCCCACACTGACCACCCGCACCTGGGGTGGATATTTTTCCCCGAACATCGCCCGCAACGAATAAATCCGCCGGCCTTGCTCCAACGGCACCACGCCGGTGTACACGGGCAAGTCCCGGCGAATCAGGTCCTCCACCATGGCCTCCACCCGCTGCAGCTCGGCGTCCTGCAGCGCCTGGGGATGCGGAAAGTCAAAACGCAGTTTTTCCGCATCCACCAGCGAACCTTTTTGCTGCACGTGTTCGCCGAGCGTTTCGCGCAGCGCCCAATTGAGCAGATGGGTTGCGGTGTGATTTTTTTCAATGTCCGACCGCGCCGCGCCGACCACCGCGTTGACATCCATTCCCGGCCGCCAAGTTCCCACGCGGGGCCGACCCAGGTGCAGCACGTAGGCTCCAGCGAGCTGGGTGTCCCGCACCGCAAAGACCGCCCCCGCGGCAGAACGAATCTCGCCAGTATCTCCAACCTGGCCACCCATTTCCGCATAGAAATTGGTGCGGGTGAGCACGAGCGCCACCTCGCCTGGTTCCGTTGCGTCGATCGCATCCGTCAGTTCTCGGCCGTTCCAAATCGCCGCCACCTGGCTCGGTATGGGAGCGCCCAGGTATTTCGGTTGATCGTCCGTCGGGGGTACGCCGCGGGCCGCCAGCTGCGCCAAGACGTCCATCGGAATCCCAGCCAGATCGCCGCGCGTGGCTTTCCCGGCGGCCCGCGCTTTCTCTCGCGCCTGCGCCATCAACCGCTCATAACCGGCCGTATCCACGTCCAAGCCGCGCTCGCGGGCCATCAACTGCGTCAGATCAATGGGAAACCCATACGTGTCGTGGAGTTTAAAGGCGCTGGCGGCCGTCAACGCTGGTCGCGGCGCCCCGCTGGCGCGGGCCTCCGCGGCGGCGGTTTCGAATAGCTCCAACCCCCGATCCAGCGTACGAATAAAACTCTGCTCTTCCCCGCGGATCAAATCGGCGACGCGCTGCGGATTTTGGCGCAATTCCGGAAAGGCCTCCCCCATGGTGTCCACCACCACCGGCACCAGCCGATGCAGAAATGGTTCGTGCAGGTCCAGGCTTTGGCGGCCAAAACGCACCGCCCGCCGCAAAATGCGCCGCAACACATAGCCACGCCCTTCATTGTCTGGCGTCGCCCCATCCGTCAGGGCAAAAGTCAAGCCGCGAATGTGGTCGGCGATAACGCGGAAGGCGATGTCCCGGGCTACTTTGCCGTCGGCCTCCGGCGCGGTTTCGCCGGGATCTGGGGGCGGGAATAGACCGCCGTAGGTGCGGCCGCACAATTCGCCGATTGCCCCGAACAGCTCCGTGAACAGATCCGTGCCGTAGTTATCCGCGCACCCCTGCAGCACCTGGCAGATCCGCTCCAGTCCCAGACCTGTATCCACATGCTGCTTCGGCAAAGGCGTCAAACGGCCTTCCGCAGTGCGGTTGTATTGGATGAACACGAGATTCCACAGCTCCATCACCCGCGGATCATCTCCATTGATCTTGTTCTTCCCCGAAAAATCCTCCGTGCGATCAATGAAAATCTCCGTGCATGGTCCGCAGGGGCCGGTTTCGCCCATCTCCCAGAAATTATCCTCCCCGCCACGATGAATATGATCTGCCGGCAGATGCGCCAGGTCCCGCCACAATTGCGCCGCTTCCTCATCCGCGGGCACGCCGGCGGCGGGATTGCCCGCATACACCGTCGCGTGCAGGCGGCGGGGGTCCAGTTTCCAGATTTTGGTCAGCAGCTCCCAAGCCATAGCAATGGCCCCGGCTTTGAAATAGTCGCCGAAACTCCAGTTGCCCAGCATCTCGAAAAACGTGTGATGGCGAGGCGAGCGGCCCACGTCCTCCAAATCGTTGTGTTTGCCCCCGGCACGGATGCACTTTTGCGTGTTCGCCACCCGTGTCCACGGCGGCTGGCTGGCGCCAAGGAAATACGGTTTGAACTGATTCATGCCCGCGTTGGCAAACAGCAGCGTCGGATCGTCATGGGGAACCACGGGGCTGGACGGCACGAAGACATGGCCGTGCTGATGCTGGAAAAATTCGATAAATTGCCGCCGTATTTCCCGCGAAGTCATATAATCTTGGTGCTCCCAATGCCAGCGAATTCTTTATTTTAACCGCCCGCGCCCCGACGGGAAACCAGCGGTCGCACCCAGCAACTCGGAGGAGCCGGCGACAGTTTCTGTTCTGACTGTGGCAGCGCGGGGTTTCCTCGCAGACGCCACCCCCGGCAAGGTCTCCCAAGGCGACTCCTCGATCCGCCGAGGGTCGCCGTGGGCGACTAAACTATTCCGCCTCCGTGCGGACCGGGGACGATATACGCCGTTTGGCCTGTAATGAGACATTTACTCTATGCGGCTGTTATTGGGATATCCGATTCGGTATTTCGGTATTATGGCCGGAAAATCAGCATCTTTCCGCAGCTTTCGCTCCCGATACTGTATCGTCAGAGGCCGTGTTGAGTATATACGCGAGGTGGACGCCATTTTCATCAGCGGCAGGCGCGCCGAGGCGGACGACCTGTCCAGCCGTATTTATCACGGCCGGAATGATCCCCTGGCGCTATCGGCACCGAACGGAGATGGCCGAAAATATCCCGCGTTGCCACTTGGCAGGCGGATCATTTCGCCCCTGGAAACATCTGCTGCATGGCGTTACTGGAGGATTTGGGCGCGGTGGTAGACGGCCCTGCCGCGGCCGGCGCGCCGCCGCGGCCGGGCGCGGTATTCACGGGTGCCGGCAGGGTTGGCGCTGCGCCCGGGCCGCCCAAGGGTGTCAAACCCGGCTTTAAAAACAGATAGTACAGGCGCCCTTTGCTAAGTTCGTAACCCGCCTGGTTTTCCGCCTCCGGTCCGATGCCCATGTAAATGTCCGCCCGGCCGGCGGCGCGAATGGCGCCGCCGGTATCCTGATCCAGCAAAAATCCGGTAAAGGGTTGCTGATGGCCGGTGAGGTCGGGCACTTGCGTCGAAACGAACGTAATCGCCGCGCGCGGGAAAATGCTCTGGTAAGGCGGCGCTTCAATGGTTTTGTCCGTCGCCAGGGAACGATGCGGCGTCACCTTCACCCCCAGTGAACCCAATGGCCAATGCGCGGGATTGTACGGCTTCAAAAACGCCATGAAGTGATTTTTCAAAATCAGCCTTTCCACCGTCTTGGGATGCCAATGGAAATAGCTTTCAATCGCCGGCAGTGACAGTTTGCGCCGGCGGATGGCCCCGGACTTCACCAGCGCCACGCCCAGGCCGCTATAAGTGCGGCCGTTATCGCCGGCGTATCCGATGGTCATCACCTGGTGGTTGGTCAGGATAACCTTCGCGGAACCTTGAATTTCCGCCACATAAGCGTCCAGGGGATTGCTGAACCAAACCAACTCCCGGCCCTGCAACAAATGCCCCTCGACAATCTGCCGGCGGGTCGGGTAGGGACGTATGGTTCCATTCGGCAGGCGCTGGCCCAGAATCTGGCCGGTCACGGGATTCGCCGCCAGGTCCCGCGGCGCCTTATATACGGGATATTGGTAAGGTCCGGTCCGCACCAGAGAACCGTACAGAATCGGCGTGTAATACCCCGTGAACCAGACACTGCCGCGGTCATCGTAGCCGCGGGCCGTGTAGACATCGTAGCGCTGCAAGATGGCTTGTTGAAACTCCCCTGGCGAACGGAACGTCCGCAACATCGTGCGGAAATCGTAAAGGGTGTTCAATTCCTGGCGATGGGTGATCGGGCCGTCGGGAAAAAATTTTCGGCTCGAAGGTGATTGCAAATAGGCCATGGAGCGGTCGATGGCAGTAAGCAATCCTGCCTTGTGCATGAAGGCTGCTTCCATGTTGGGGTACTGGCTCGGACGAAGCAGGCTTAAGCCCCACTGCCCTGGCGGCAGGGCGTGATCGACATTCAACCGTGGCTTGGAAACGATAACGGTGGGGGCCGCGCAGCCGGCCAGCATCACCATCAGCCCGATTGCCGCCCCTGTGAGCACCACACGCCGTCTCATTGTGAATTTCCTTTCTGGTTTCGCCATACCGATGCAACGGTTGCTCATTATACTGCCCGGCCGGCGGTAACCAAGCCCATCGGTTCGGACCGCCGATCGACATCGGTGCGCGGCCAGCCAGAGTTGCCAGTATCGCCGCCGTGGGCTACGCTTACCGCCATGGCGGCGTTACGCCGCAAGGAGTTCAGCCATGCCGTCTTATCCCGATTGGGCCGGGACGATGCGCCCAGCCGTCAGCCATCATCCCTCCGCCAACCTTATTCCCATCGTGGTCGAACGCAGCGGCCGTGGGGAACGATCCTATGATATCTTCTCGCGCCTGCTGCGGGACCGCATTGTCTTTTTGGCCGGGCCGATCGACGATGAGGTCGCCAATCTGATCATCGCCCAGCTTTTGTTTTTGTCCAACGAGGATTCCAAAACCGATATCAATTTTTATATCAACAGCCCCGGCGGCTCCGTGACCGCGGGCCTGGCGATCTATGACACCATGCAATTTCTGCGTTGCGATGTCGCCACCACCTGCGTCGGGGTGGCCGCGAGCATGGGCGCGTGGCTGCTGGCGGCCGGAAAAAAAGGCAAGCGCTTCGCCCTGCCCAACAGTCGCGTCATGCTGCATCAGCCGTTGATTTCCAGTGTCATGCAGGGGACTGCGACCGACCTGTCGATTGAGGCCCGCGAAATGATCCGCCTGCGGCAACGGATGTTCGAGATCCTCGCCCAGCACACCGGACAGACCGTCGAAAAAATTCATAAGGATTGCGACCGGAATCTGTGGCTGGAGGCAGATGAGGCCATCAGCTACGGCGTGCTGGATAAGAAGCTGCAGCGCCTGCCCGCGCCGCCCGAACGTAAAAGCGATTTAGCACCGCCGGCGGGCGGGGAAACCGACGTGGCCGATCGCTAACCTGAACGTTTCACCGCAAGGACGCGCAGGTCCCAGCGCGGCAAAGCCGCGCTGGGTTTGAATATGAACTATCCGGGTTAAGCAGAAGGTTTTCAGTGTTCCGTATCAAATTTTCAGTGCGCGGCGGTCAGGGCTCAGCGGTGCGCGAGGCGGCGCCACCGCTTCGTGATCGCGCGGTGGTTCGATTTTGGCCCGGCGCCAGACGCCGGGTGGTCACGCAAGGATGCGGCCCTGCGCCGTTGGCGCCGCGGCCTGACTGTTCTGAAAATGGGGCGTTGGGGCGCTGCCCGGATCACCACCCCCGACAAGTCGGGGGCTATATACGAGCGGTTGACACCGTTTTCATTGTCCGCAGGTGTCCGCAGAACCTGGGGAACTGTTCTGAAAATCGCGGGCTTAGGCACGTGCGCAGCGGGTCGCCGCGGGCGACTAAACTGTTGGGACAGCGCCGCTATCCCGATGGCCATCGGGACCTCTGGGCGCCGAACCTGGCCCAATTTAATCTTCCGTCAGGTACCCCGCGGGGCATGGGGGACTGTCCTGAAAATGGGGGGCGGGCATCTTGCCCGCCCATTCTGAAAGCCGACGCGCAAGGCTCCGTCGATGTCGGTTCTGAAAATGGGCGGTGGCATCTCGCCGCGGCGAGTCGCCCCGAGGTCGCGGGTAAACTGTGGCGACTTGCTCGCCGGTGGCAACCGAGATCCCGGTGGCCGTCGGGACATTACGACCCTTTTCATGCTCCGCAGGTCGAAGACTCGCCTCTGGATAGTGTCCGTGGGGGCATGGGGAACTGTGCCGAAAATCGCCGCCCTCCGCCTCATAGCCCAGAGCGCAAGCCATGGGTCTCGCAGTGCGGGCCGCAAGGTCGGTGGACCGCCGGGGTAAACCCGGGGACTCGCCTTAGCCGGAGCCATTTTCATCATCCGTGGGTGACCCTGCCGGGTCTGGCTGCCCTGCTGCTAACGCTTACCGGCTGCGCGAACTATGCGAAAAACGCTCCCCTCTATCAGCGCCAGGTTAGGCTGGAGAATCAAAACGCTGCGCTGCGGGCGAAAGTCCGACGGCAGGCCCTCGAACTGAACGCTTTGCGGCGCCAACTGGCCGCCCAAACGCCGCGCTTCGCGACCCTGCCGCCGGAGCGCCTGCGGCAATTGTTCACGGTGCGTCGAATCATCATCACCTCGGATACCCGCGCTACGCAATGGCGGCGGCAAGTGGGTGCGGCGCTGCGCCATTCCGCCGGTGGGCTGGCCCATCCGCAGTGCGGCTTTCGCGTGTTCGTGCGCACCGAAATGGCCGGTGGCCAGACGCTCCCGGCGACGGGTACCTTCACCATTACCGCTTTCGACCTGGCCGCGGCCCATGGTTCCGCCCGGATTGGCCGCTGGGTCTTTACACCCCTGGAATCGCAAAAGGATTGGTACGGGTTGTTTGGGCTGAATGCTTTTATCTTCGATTGCCCTTGGGTAAAACCGCCCCGCCATGACGCGATCACTTTTCGGGTCCAATTCGTGGACGCCCTGACCGGACGGATTTTTACCGCCCAACGACTATTGCGCCTACAATTACATCATTTGTCACCGTAACTTGTTGCATCAGGAGCTTGCCCATGCCGAAATTAACCGTGGAGGGATTTGGCGAAGTCGAAGTACCCGCCGGAAAGCGGCTGGTGCTGGCGTTGGAGGATGACGCCAAAGTGGATCAGTTGCACGCCTGCGGCGGGTTTGCCAAATGTACCACCTGCCGGGTGGAATTCCTGGCTGGCGAACCGGCCACCATGACCGAAGCCGAGGCCGCCATATTGCGGGCCAAGGGCTTAGCCGGCCGCGCCGGCCTGCGTTTGAGCTGCCAGATCCGCTGCGATCATGACCTGGCCGTTCGCCCCATCAGCCGGCTGACCGGTACGATGCGCAAGAACGTCGGCCCTCGGCCGGCCGACACCATCGAGCCACCGCCGGTATGGGTGCCGCGGCCAGCTTCTACACCCGCTGCGGGCGCCGCCGGGCCATAACCGTAGCGGCCGCAGCGCGTCTACCGCTGCCGCAGTACAGCCCGATGGTCGTCGGACGGTTGACCGCGAATCAGCCATTGCAGCGGCACTCCGCTTATCCGCGAAAGTAAATTCAAGACGTGCACGGGCGGCACCCGGCCCCGCTCGTAATAGCTATACGCGGACGGCGAAACCCCCAGCCGCGCCGCCAACCTGCCGCATCCCCGGCGTCCATAAAGCTTGATGCGCACCCGCTGCAATCGCGCGCAGATCAAGGAGTAGTCAGTCCGGCCCCCGTTGCGACGGACCGGCACCACCGTCCAGGCGCTGTCGGGTTCGCCGCGCAGCAACCAGGACAGGGAAACACCGCCGATTTGGCAGGCCCGATCCACGACTGCGACGGGGGGAATACGCCCTCTTTCATAATAGCTGTAGGTCGATGGGGAAAGCCCCAGCCGGGAAGCGAATTCGGATTGTCCCCGTGCTCCGCATACGCGTAGCCGCAACACCTTCAGACGTTCACATATGCGTAAATGATCTGCTGACCCGCCACCCCGAAAACGTGACCGGGTAGATTGGGCAGGCGTTGTGCCCATACACCGTCCCACAGCGGCTGCACCCCGCGTCAAGCGGTCGTCCGAGAGCGTTCGTGAATGGCGCCAACTCTATAATTGAGGTCGAGGCTTACCGCCCCGCACCGGTGCACCCTGCAGAAATCGCGATTGCGCGCGGATTCTCACCCAAATGTTAAAGGGCATCATAGCAGTGCCGGGGCGCGGCGTCAACCTATCTTTCCCAGTTGCCTTCACCACGGTTTGACCGCACAATATCGCCATGAGTAAATCCGCACCGCACCATACGCCTGCAAGCACGATTCAATTTATTCATACGCCACCCGAGCTGCGGCGCTTAACGGAGCGGCTGCGTGCGGCCCGGGTTTTCGGTTTGGATACAGAGTTCATCGGCGAGACGAGCTACGCACCGATTTTATGTCTGGTGCAAATATCCACCGCGGAAGAGGTGACGCTGATCGATCCCCAGGCGCTGCCCGACCTGGATCCGCTGCGGGAGCTGCTCGCGGATCCCGGGATCCTGAAGATTTGCCACGCCGGGGCGCAGGACCTGGCGATTTTGTGTCAGCGCAGCGCCCAGGGAGGCGCCGGGCCGATCGCCCCCAGGGGGCCGGCAGCGGTGGCCGATACGCAGCTCCTGGCTGGCTTGGTGGGGGTGGGTTATCCACTGTCCTACGGCAAAGCGGCAGAATATTTTTGCGGCGCTAAACTGGACAAGGCGCATACCTACAGCGATTGGAGCCGGCGACCGTTAAGTGCCGCCCAAATTCAGTATGCGGCGGATGATGTTCGCTATCTGCTCCGGATTCACGAGTCGCTTACGCAGCGCCTCACGGCTCTGAACCGCGTGTCCTGGGCGGAGGCGCTGGCGGCGGAGTTTTGCGCCGCGGCCGCCGCGCCGCCTGATCCGCGGCAGGCCTATCTGAAAATCAAGGTAGGCAAAGGCTTCGGGCCGCAACAGTTGGCGGTGTTGCGGGAGTTGGCGGCCTGGCGCGAGCAGATCGCCTTCGAGCACAATATGCCGGTGCGAAGCTTCTTTTCGGATACGGTTCTGCGCGACCTGGCCCGGCTGATGCCCAACCGGCTGGAAAGTCTGCATCAGGTGGATGGATTTTCACGACGGGAGCTGCATTCCTACGCCACCACCATGCTGGAGCTGATCCGCAAGGTGAAGGCGGCCAAGCCGGAAAGTTATCCTGCGCCAGCTCCGGAACTGGATACCTCGCCGGATGGCGCCGCGTTTGCCGAGAGTTTATGGGCCGCGGCGCAGGCCATCTGTCTGGGGCAATCGGTCTGCCCCGCAGTGGTTGCCTCGCAAGCCCAGGTGCTGGCGGCGGCGGGGGCTATTCGCCGCGGCGGCGATGTGAGCGCCCATGCCGTGCTGCAAGGCTGGCGGTGGGATTGTCTGGGTCGCCATCTTGTGACGTTTGCCGAAGGGCGTTGCCAGTTGAGCCTTACCTGCCGCCAGGGAAGAATGCAGCTTATATCGCCGGCTGTTGCTGGGTCATGCAATGCAGCGTCCCCAAACCCCAGACCAGATCGCGGCAGTAAATGGGAATGATCGTCCGTCCGTGAAAGGCCTGCTCCATGACGCGCAGAGCGGCCAGGTCCGCTGGATCGTTGAAAACCGGAACCAGCACCCCGGCGTTGCAGACATAAAAGTTGGCATAGCTGGCCGGCAAACGCTGGCCGCGGAACGTCACCGGTTGCGGCATCGGCAACGCGGCGACCTCAAAGCGCCGGCCCCACGCGTCGCGCATGGCCCGGAGACGCTCCCAATTCTCGTACAACGGGGCATAGTTTGGGTCGCTGCGGTTTGCTTCCCGGCAAGCGAGAATCAGATTTTCACCGGCAAAACGCGCGGTGTCATCGATGTGCCCATGGGTGTCGTCCCCGGCGATTCCGTGTTGAAGCCATAGCACCTTTTCAGCGCCAAGGTATTCACAGAGGATCTTCTCAATCTGCTCCCGTGGAATTCCCGGATTACGCTGTTGTATGTGTGATAATAAACATTCCTCTGTGGTCAACAGGCAACCAGCACCGTTGCCATCAATGCTGCCGCCTTCAAGCACGATGCGGCGTAACCGCCCGCGATTGTCCCTTGCCGCCGGCTCCCATAGCGGCAGCTGCAGCGTGGCCGCCACAAAGCGAGGGAGATGGCGGTCCCGATGGAAATCACCGTACTTGGCCCATGCATTAAACGCCCAACCTACCGACGCCAGGCGGGGCAGACGGCGAAGGGAGGACGGACGCGGGGAAACGGCAACACGGGGACGCGGGGACGCGGAAACACCGGGGCACAGAGACGCATGGACACGTGGAAAAACCACCGCGGGACGCACCTCCGCCCCCGCGCGGCACAGAAAAATCGGGCCGGAATCACGAGTCCAAATTCGGTCGGTCGGCTGGATGTGCCAGCGCACGGCCGCCGTATTTACCCCGGCTGCCCGTAGCAACCTTTCCGCCTGGCGACGGGCCGCGTGGTTGACGAGCAGTAGATGCACCGCTTCCGCGGACGCCACGTGCCGAATGATATCCGTGATAATCCAGGGAATCGGTTCAAATTTACCCGGCCAATCCGCGCGGTTGTGCGGCCAAGCCAACCAGGTGGCCGCGTGCGGCTGCCACTCGGCGGGCAAATGGTAGCCAAGCTCCCGCGGCGTGTATCCTGACCAATCCACAGCTCGCGAATCTGTCCTCATCCCACGAACCACAACGAAGAAGGTGCACGCTGCCCCGGCCACTGAACGCCTGCCAGCAGCTTCGGCCACATTTTGAAGGGTTCCTGGGAGAATAGCAACAAGTGTGTTTACTTGGCGGCGTACCGCGCCAGCGTGGAAATGGGCTCCGGGCCGATCGCGCAAGTCCAGTGCCCGCCTTCGCTGCGCATGACCATATTCAGCTGGCCTTGGTGCGTGACCAGATAATGCACTCCATTTTGGATGATGATCTGACCGGCGGGATGGCGCATATATTGGTTACCGCAGGCCACCACCAGGATCGCCCGCGCCTGGGGTGGTCGATACAGGGAGCAGGCCACGGCCTGTCGGCCAATATTGCGCTGGCAGCATAGCATTGCCTGGGGTTGGTTCATTTTCATGGGACCGCCACCCATGGCGGGCATGGAAGCGGCGGAAGCCATCTGATTATAAAGTGCGGCCAACTGGGCGGGCGAAGCTTGCGCGGGCGCGGAAGCGCTTAGAACCGCAACCATGATCGCGGCGGCGGCAATCGCGGCTGCCGCCAGGCCGCCCAGTGAACCAATCCACAGGCGCCGCGAGTGTTGCCGGCGTGGAATCGTCTGGAGCAGCGCCTTATCCAAGCCAGAGGTGTCCACCGGCATGGTGCGCAATTGCGCCAATCGGTTGACCAGCGCTTCGTCAGCGGCATCGCGAAAGTGGGCGTTACCAGCAGTCATGTTCATACTCGCCACGGGGTCGGGAACTCTTCGCCCCCCGCCACCTCCATCATTATTATAACGTTGCCCGACCCTCGGAAAGTTCCCGGTTTTTTTCCGGCAGGATTTCCACGGTCGGCCCGTGAATTTTAAGGCGGTTTTCCGCAAACAGGCGAATCGCCTGCGGATAGGCGATGCACTCCTGTTCGAACACGCGGGCCGCCAGGCTGGCCACGGTATCGCCTGGCAGAACCGGGCAGGTCCGCTGCAGGATAATCGGCCCGTGGTCGTAGTCGTTGTCCGCGAAGTGGACGGTGCAGCCGGAGATGGTTTCCCCGGCGTCGAGAACCGCCTGATGAACCTTCAGCCCGTGCATGCCGCGCCCGCCAAACTTCGGCAACAGGGCGGGGTGGATATTCATCACGCGATGGCGATACCGCGGCCCCATCTGCCATAGGCAAAGAAAGCCCGCCAAGCATACCAGGTCCACCGGATAACCGCCGATGATTTCATCAATTTTTCGGGAAAATGCAGCTCCGTCGTTATAAGCCCGCCGGTCGACCACCGCGGCCGGCAGGTTTAATCGGGCCGCACGCTGCAGCCCAAACACATCCGGCCGGCTGGCGACAACGCACGTAATTCGCGCCTTCAGTTCCCCGGCGGCGATACGATCGGCCAGATTCTGCAGCGTCGTTCCCGAACCGGAAATAAACACGGCCAGGTTGAGTGGTGGCTTGGGCATGTCGCACCGCTGGAAAACCTACATCCCATCGCACATTGTAATATTAATTTGTAACTGTTCACGGGCCGTGCCTGCTCCCGCGCTGCAGTTTAGTCGCCGGCGGCGACCTTGGAGTTGTGGCCGGTCCGACGGCGTACCCTGCGCGGCGCAAGACTCCTGCCCCGGAAACGGCCTTGGCACGCCCAATCTGTCATGCATCCGCCGGCGATTTTCGGATCCGAAGTGGAGGTGATTCTATCGAAAAGCGTCACGCCCGGCGGACCCGCCGAAACGCTCAGCGTCTAAAGGGGGGCTTACGTCTCCGAGCCGAGCAGCGGTCGTCCGGTGGTCCGGCGCATCAATAGAATGGGTACCAGCGCAACCGCCGCCGCGGCCATGAGGTAGTAGGCCGGCATGGCCTTGTCGTGCGTGGCCTTGACCAGCCAGGTCACGACGAGCGCAGCGGTGCCTCCGAACGCCGAAGTCGATACGTTATAGCCGATGGCAAATCCCCCGTAGCGCACCTGCGTCGGAAATTGCGCCGGCAGCATCGAGGGTTCTGTCCCGAGCAGGAGCACCAGCAGAAATCCGATAATGGACAGTCCGCCGAGGGCCGCGGCAATGCCGCCGGCGGCCATCAACCTGATAGCGGGGTACGAGAGCAGCAGGAATCCGATGCACGAGGCCAGGAGAATATTTTTCCCGCCGACGCGATCGACCAACCGCCCGACGGGGACCACCAGCACCATCATCGCGAGCATGATCAGAAACGGCAAGAGCAGCCCCGTGCGCTTGCCCATGCCAAGCGTGTGCTGCAAGTAGCTCGGCATGTAGGCCAGAAACTCGTAATCGGCCACGTTGAGCAGAATGACAAAGCCGATGACGATCAGCATCTCGCGCCAGTGGCGCATGAGGACCTCCCGCAGCGGAGACCTCGCAAGCGCCTCCGTCCGCTCCAGCTTCTTGAACGCGGGCGTATCCTCGAGCCGGAATCTTAGATAGACGCCGACGACCCCGAGTGGTCCCGCGGCCAGAAACGGCACCCGCCAGCCCCAACTGTCCATGTCCGGCGGGGAAAGCAGGAGCGTGAACACGATGGCCAGCGCCGCCCCCAGCGCAAAGCCGGTCAAGGTGCCGAATTCCAGCCAACTGCAGTAGAAGCCGCGGCGTCGGATCGGTGCGTATTCGACCATGAACGTGGCCGCGCCGCCGTATTCGCCGCCCGTGGAAAATCCCTGGACCAGACGGGCCAGCACGAGCAAGAGCGGCGCCCAGAAACCGATTGTCGCGTAGCCCGGGAGCACGCCCACGACAAAGGTCGAGGCCGCCATCAGCAGGATGGTGCTCGCCAGTACGCGCTGGCGTCCGATCTTGTCTCCCAGCGGTCCGAAAAAGATCCCGCCGAATGGACGCGCGAGAAAGGCGACGGCGAAGGCCGCAAAAGATGACAGCAGTTCCGTCGTGCGGCTGCCCGACGGAAAAAACACCTGGCCGATGATGACGGCGACATAGCTGTAGACGCCGAAATCGAACCATTCCATGCAATTGCCGATCGCCGCCGCGGCGATGGCGCGGCGTAGGTTCGCTTCGGCGGGGTGCGACGAGAACTGTTCCTGCGTTCGTTCCACGGCTTCGCTCCTTTCCATGGATTCGCCATAACTAAGTGCGTTCAATCCGCCGGGCGGCGATAAATTCCGGACGCGGCGCCAGGCCGCGGAACGGTTCCGCTGGCTGATTCATAGATACGGGCGGGGTGTTCCTGCATTTCGCGGGATTTTCCCAGTTCGGTAACCGCGTTCAGCACGACTTTCACTTCGGCGGGAGTGAACCGATCCGGCCGGAGCAGGAAACCTTCGGCGGCGAATTGCTGGAGCAAGCAAAGATGTTCTGTACCCCTGCTTACAGGCCATCCTGTTTCGTCCTTCGTGTCTTCGTTTCTTCGTGTTTTGGTTGCGGCCGAAAGCCGCCCTGTGGCTCCGCGGTGCTATGCCCCTGCCGGCGGGTAAACCCCGTCGGCGTCGTGGATTTCCTTACCGGTCAGCGGCGGATTGAATACGCAAATCATGCGCAGGCCGGTTGGGGTCCGCAGCCAATGGCGCTCGTGCCCGTTAAGCGTGTACAGCGTGCCCGGGCGCAACGGATACACCGTACCCGTTTCGGTCAGCTCGATTTCCCCCTCGCCTTCGATGCAGTACACCGCTTCCACGTGGTGCCGATACCAGATCAGCGTTTCGGTGCCCGGATGGATCACGGTGTCGTGCAGCGAAAATCCCGCCCCATCCGAGCGCAGGAGCAGACGGCGGCTGTTCCAATTTTGAGCGCGGGTGTCGCGCTCGGAACCGATGATTTCTTCCAGCGTGCGGACAATCATGCGGCGGCCCCCTCGCCTTCGCTGTCAACCAAGCTCTCCGGGCCATTGCGGCCCAGCCGCTCCAGCACCTCGCGCACGGCCTGTGCGGTGATATCCAGGCCTTCCTCCAGCAGATTTTCCTCAATGGTCAGCGGCGGCAGGAATTTCACCACGTGATCCTGCCCGCCACAGGTTTCCAGGATCAGCCCGCGTTCGAAAGCGGCCCGCGAAATCAACCGGGCGGCCTTTGGGCAACGGTCGAAGACCAATCCGGCGAACATACCCCGCCCCCGCGCGACCACGCCGAAACTCTCGGATTCCCGGGCGATCGTCTGGAGCCTGCGGTGCAGCACGTGTCCCTTGTGGCCAATGCTCAGATTGAAGCGATGGTCCGACCAGTACAGGCGAAAGGCTTCCACCGCGGCGACGAACGCCAGATTATTTCCGCGGAAGGTGCCGTTGTGTTCCCCCGGTTCCCAGCAGTCGAGTTCCGGCTTCATCAGGACCAGAGACAGCGGCAGGCCGTACGCGCCGATGGATTTCGAGAGCGTAACAATGTCCGGCACGATGCCCGCGGGCGTGAAACTGAAGAACGTTCCCGTGCGGCCGCAGCCGGCCTGGATGTCATCGACAATCAGCAATATCTGATGACGGCGGCAAAGCGCCTCCAGCCGGCGCAGCCAGTCGAAGCCGGCGACATTTACGCCGCCTTCCCCCTGCACTGTTTCCAGGAGCACCGCCGCGGGCAAGTCCAGGCCGCTGCTGGCATCGTTGATAAAACGCTCCAGATACGTGATCGTATCCACGCCGGGTCCGAAATAGCCGTCGTAAGGCATGAACGTGACGTTCCCCGCCATACAGCCTGGCGATTTACGGTGATATTCGTTGCCGGTGGCGGCCAGCGATCCAGCCGTCATGCCGTGATAGCCGTTGGTGAACGCCACAATGCCCGTCCGGTTGGTGTACTTGCGGGCCAGTTTCATCGCCGCTTCCACCGCGTTGGTGCCGGTGGGGCCGGGAAACTGCACTTTGTAGTCCAAGTTCCGCGGCTGGAGGATCAGCGTGTTCAGGACCTGCAGAAAATCGCGCTTGGCCGGGGTGTACATGTCCAGGCCGTGAATGATGCCTTCCTGGTGCAGATACTCCATGACACGGCTGCGGATGCGGGGATTGTTGTGGCCGTAATTGAGCGTGCCGGCGCCGGCGAGAAAATCGATGTAACGGCGTCCGGTTTCATCAAAAAGGGTGGCTCCGATCGCGCGGGTGAAAACGGCCGGGAAGGCCCGGCAATAGCTGCGCACCTTCGATTCGCACGCGTCAAAAACCGTTTCCATGGGCTGGCTCCTTTCCGGTCGTGACTTGGAAGCCAGCTTTTAGCGGCCCCAAATAAAACATGCGTTCAGCTTCGTGGCCGGTGGTCCCGAACAAATTGGACTCAAAACCCCGCCCGGTACGCAGCTCGCAGCGCAAGCGCCGCGCCAGACTTTCAAAAAGTCGCCGCGAAGCGGCATTGGAATCGGTAATCGTTGTGGCCAGGGTGGGAAGCGGGCTGTCTCCGGTCGCCACCAGCAGGTCCAGCAACATACGCATGGCGAGACCTTGCCTCCGATGGGTGCTGGCCACGGCAATCTGCCAGATGAACAGCAGGTCCGGCCGCGAAGGAGGCCGATAGGCCGAGACAAAACCGATCAACTCCCCCGCCGCCTCCGCCACGCGGCAGGTGGCGGAAAAATCCCGGCACAGCAGCAAATACAGGTACAGCGAATTAACGTCGAGCGCCTCCGCGGCTACGACCAGGCGATGAATACCCGCCGCATCGGCCAGCGCGGGGCGGCGAATGAGCACCTCCCTTCCAACGGGCGGCGTGGCGGCGGTAACAGGAGACCGTGAGGTCGTCATGGTCCGTTCCTTGCATCCTTGTGAAAGGCGGCGGAACCGACCAGGCCAACACCAATGGAATTCCGCGAGGCGTTCCTGCCGGGAACCACCGCCTCTTGGCCACGACCCTAATCAAAGACCCGTGACATAATTTTTAGCGGGACGACCGGTGAGTCAGTGCTATTCGCCACACCGCCTGCGGTATTCGCGCCAGACCAGGAGCCTGTCCAGGCCATAGCTGGGCAGGCTGGCAGGCCCGGCGACGAACCACGACCAAACCAAAACGGTCGCGTGGCCGTCCTCTTATTTCCTTTTAGACCAATCCCTGGCGAATGTCAAGAAAAAAAACTGAAACCATTTCGACGGGGGTGGCCATAGCTTTGGGCGCACCCTGCCCCATATAG
>JAJYFE010000076.1 GCA_021785435.1 Planctomycetota bacterium | reverse complement strand
GGGAATAAAGCCGCCGGATCAGATCAAATACGCCGGTGTACGTGGCGGGGTTGCTCCGCGGCGTGCGCCCGATGGGTGACTGGTCGATCTCAATGACCTTGTCAATATGGTCCAGGCCCAGAATTTTCCGATACCGCCCCGGACGCTCCTTGGCCCCGTACAAATGCCGCTGCAGCGCTTTCCGCAGGATGTGATTGACCAGTGACGATTTGCCCGATCCCGACACGCCGGTCACGCAGGTCATCACGCCCAGCGGGAATCGGACATCAATCCCGCGCAGATTATTTTCCGCGGCGCCGAGCACTTCCAGAAATTTCCCCGGATGCACGGCACGCCGGCGGAGCGGGCGGGGAATCGCGCAGGCGCCGGTCAAATATTTGGCCGTAATACTTTCCGGCGTGGCCAGCACCCGCGCCAGCGGTCCCTGGGCGACAATCCGGCCGCCGTGGGAGCCGGCGCCTGGCCCCACGTCAATAAGCCAGTCGGCGGCGCGCATGGTCTCTTCATCATGCTCCACCACGATCACCGTGTTGCCGATATCGGTCAAATGCCGCAGCGTGCGAATCAGACGGTCATTGTCGCGCTGGTGCAAGCCGATGGTGGGTTCATCGAGCACATAGCAGACTCCCACCAGGCCGGAACCCACCTGGGTCGCCAGCCGGATGCGTTGCGCCTCGCCGCCGGAAAGCGAACCGGTTTTTCGGTCCAGCGTCAAATAGCCCAGTCCCACATCGTTCATAAAACCCAGACGGGCGCGGATTTCCTTCAGCACGCCTTCCGCCACCACCGCCTGTTCGCCGGTCAGCTGCAGTTGATCAAACCACTCGCCCGCCGCGGCCACGGTCAGGGCGGTGACCTGGCGGATATTCAGAGCCTTGATCTTTACCGCCAGGGCTTCCGGGCGCAGCCGGTCGCCGCGGCATTTTTCGCACGGCTGTTCGCTTAAGAACTGATGCAGGCGGGTTTTGACAAATTCACTGTCGGTGTGTTCCCACCGCCGCTGCAGGTTCGGCAGCACGCCTTCGAACGCCGCTCCATATTTCGCCTGATCCTTCGCCGTGGTGCCGCGCATCAGGATCGTGCGGATTTTGGGCGGCAACTCCGCAAACGGTGTTTCTTCGGACACTCCGAAGGTCTGGCAAAAGTGACGCAGCAGCCGATCATAATGAATGTTCATCCGTTTGCCGTTATGCCGAAAGGCTTCAATCGCTCCGTGCGCCAGCGATAGATTCGGATCAGGCGCCACCAGGTCCTCATCGAATTCCAGTTTGGTGCCCAGGCCATCGCAGGCCCGGCAGGCGCCGTACGGGCTGTTGAAGGAAAACAGCCGGGGGGAGAGCTCCTCCAGCGAGCTTTCCGGATGCTGGGGGCAGGCGTAACGTGAAGAATACACCCGCTCCGTCCACCCCTCCGTTGCGGCGGCTCGCCCGGCCCCGGACACCCCGGCCGGGTTCAATTCCTCTGCGGCTTTTCCGGGGGCGAGCGGACCATCTGCCGCCGGGCCGCCGGTCACAGCGGTGTCCCGGCTCACTGGACACACCGTTTCCTGCGCCGCCACGATGACCAGTCCGTTGCTCAACTTGAGGGCCAGTTCCACGGAATCCGCCAGCCGCAGGCGCACCTCCGGCTTGAGCACCAGCCGATCCACCACCACTTCCAGGGTATGTTTGAAGTTTTTGTCGAGCGGTGGCGCGCTCTTGATTTCCACGATCGCCCCGTCGATGCGGCAGCGCACAAATCCCTGCCGGGCCATTGCCTCCAGCACTTCGCGGTGGGTTCCTTTTTGCCCGCGCACCAGTGGGCAGAGCACCATGATCCGCTGGCCCTCGGGCAGCTGCATAATGCTTTGCACGATCTGCGAAGCGCTTTGGGCCGCGATCGGAGCGCCGCAAACCCAGCAGTGCGGTCGGCCTACGCGGGCGAAAAGCACCCGCAGGTAGTCGTAAATCTCGGTAGTGGTGGCGACCGTGGAACGCGGATTGCCCCCGCCCCCGCGCTGTTCGATGGCGATGGTCGGCGGCAGGCCCTCGATTGCTTCGCAATCCGGTTTCTGCATCCGCTGCAGGAACTGCCGGGCGTAAGCCGACAGCGATTCGACATATTTGCGCTGCCCTTCGGCGTAAATGGTGTCGAAGGCCAGTGAACTTTTGCCCGAGCCGGACAATCCGGTAATCACAACCAACTGATCGCGCGGAATATCGAGGTTGACATTTTGTAGATTATGCTCCCTGGCCCCAATGATGCGAATATGCTTGAGTGCCATGGCCTTAAGCTCCCCCGCAGGGCGCGGAGGCGTTAACCCTGCGCCGCGGGCTGATCTATAAACCCTCCATTTTAGCTAATACGCGACACCGAAGCCAGACTAATTTCTTTTGCCCTTTTTTCTGGCCGCTTGAAAAACCAAGCCGTGGCAGGGATACTGTGGTTTTGGTCGAGGCGGGCGAACCGGCTTGCCTGCGCCAGGGGAAAAGGAGAAAACTGTGCCCCATAGTTTGTCCGCCAAAAAACGCGTGCGCCAGTCCATCAAGCGACAGCGACGAAATCGCCAACGCAAAAAGACCGCCAAGGTCGCCTTAAAAAAATTCAGCGCCCTGTTGGCGCAAAAGGATATTTCCGGCGGCGAAGCAGCGCTGCGGGAAAATATCCGGCTTCTGGATCGCCTCGCCAGCAAAGGAACCCTGCATCGCCGCACGGCCGCCCGTCGCAAAAGCCGGCTGATGCGGGCGTTTAACGCTTGGCAGGCATCGCCGCTTAGCGCACCCGCCCCCAGCCCGCCGGCCACTCCATAGTGACGGCCATCCCAGCGGCGCCACGACCCGTGAACTTCTGGTTATTCTACGGAGGAGTCGCTTCGTTCTTTTTGTGTTTTTCGGCCACGCCCACGGTAATCGGCGAAATTTTCGACCGGGCTGGAACGCCGAATGAATCATGGGACCACCGGCGACGCTCCGTGGCCCCCTCCAGCAGCAGGTCGAAGATCCGCCCCGGTGCGACACCGCCCGAAATGCCGTGCCCGGTCCGCTGGTTCGACGGCGCAGCGGAGGTTGTCCACCGGGGCGGATCCTCGATCTACCACGGACTCTGTTCCGTATTCCTACTTAAGTGGTTGCGCCCAGACTCTCAACAAGATGGGATGATTCCATGGGCAGACCGGCGGCCTGCCAGGCCAGCGTACCGCCGAGCACGTTGACGACATCCACGTAGCCGGCCTGCACCAGCATTTCGCAGGCGCGGTGCGATCGACCGCCGGAGCGGCAAATCAAGTAAACCGGTCCATGCACTCCCGCCGGGCGGCCGCGGTGGAGCGCTTCGGGTGTTAGACCATGCAAAGGCAGCGAACGGGCACCCCGCGCCCGCGCTTCCATGAATTCTTCGACGGTGCGGACATCCACCAGGTCCACGCGATGGCCTTGACAAACTTTCGCGTGAAGCTCAACCGGGTCAATGGTTTGCGGCTGCATCGGGTCAACTCCTCTCCTCAGCGCGACCGTCCTATTACGGCCAGCGTTAATGGAATGAATGCGGATGCTCCGGTTTGGGCGGACGGGATTGGCTGTTGATAAAAACGGCCACATCCCAGGCCTGCTGAACCGTCAGGCTGCCGGGTTTATTGAATGGCATGTTGGCCTTGATAAATTCCGCGGCGATTTTCGAGTTATACATGCCGGCGCCCCGGTTATAGGAATGCGGCCCCCACACTGGCGGAAACACATCATGCCCATCCGCCCGCACGCCCTGACCGTCGGCCCCATGGCACATGGCGCAATTGATGGTAAATACACGGGCGCCGCGCGCCGCACTGGGCGCCTGCGGCGCTGGTGCAATCGCGGGATATCCACGGCCCATCAGGGTGCCGCCCACGGGAGCGCCGCGGGCCAGCCAGGCCGCATAGGTGGTCAAGGCGGCGATCGTCTGGCCGGTCAACGGTGGGGCGGTGCCGTTCATGCTGAAGCGGAAGCAACCGTCCAGACGTTGCCCAAAAGTCACCACGCGGCGGTATTTTTTCTGATAGCGTGGGTAGGCTACATAGGCCGCCCAGAGGGGCGCGGCGCCCGCCTTCCGCCCGGCGTCAAGGTGGCAATTCTCACAATTTAAACCGTTCCCAATATAACGTTTGGCATAACGCTGCGTATGGACAAAAATATTTTCCCCGAGCTGGGCCGTTTTCCCCAACGCATCACGCGGAAACGGACCCGCGGGTGGAGGCGTAAACGCGATGGGGGACGCGGCGGCGCCGTGGGCCGCGGATTTCGCCGCCACCGGTTTGAAGCCATAGCGCGCGAAAATAGCCTGGGCGGATGGACTCTGAAGGAATTGGAGCCAGTCCTTAGCCGCCCGCACGTGCCGGGCGCCATGCACCAGCGCCGCGGCATAAACCGCCGTGGCGTTATCCCGCGCGGGAATAGATACATAGCTGATGGGATGGCCGATTTGCTCCTGAAAAATGGCCTCGGATTTCCACGTGACCCCCGCGTCGACCAGTCCCTGCATCAAATACAGCGGGGTCTGGCGATGGTGGATATGGGTCAGAATCGTTTGGCCATCAAACACTTTACGGTGATAGACCATTTGTACCAGCTTCCGCCCGCCGGCTCTGGTCAGGGCCAGCTGGATCTGACGGGCCACACCTTCCCACGCCGGATTGGGCATGGCCAATCGAACGTCCGTCCGGCCCAAATCGCGCAGCGTGCGGATGTGGGCGGGATTGCCCCGCGGCACCATGATCGCCAAGTCGTTGCTGGTGTAGCTATCTGCAGGGCCGTCCAACCGCCCCCTTCGGATCAGAGATTGAACCTTCACTTTTCCCGCGGCGTACACGTCGGACGGCGCCGTCCAGGTCATATTGCCCACGGTGATGGTTCCGCCCGCCTGCAATTGCTTCAGCAGAATGCCCGGCGGCAGGGTTTCGGAGTAGATACGGCCACGCAGGCCGGGGTGCTCCTTTTCAAACATCGCCACCAGCGGAGCGACGGCAAAATAATAATTGCCGCCAATGTACAAAATCAGCTTGGCGTTCTGGGGATCGCCATGGAAATCCGCCAGATCGTCCACTTCGGGAACCGTGAATGCCAAACCCTTATGCCGTGCGGGGTCATTGGCGCCGTGGCTCCACGGCGGAAATATCCGTTCCTGATACGCCGGAGCCTGAACTTTACCCTTCCAGCCGCTGGAGTGGGCTTCGGCTCCAGATGCCAGCAACCCCGCCGCAGCCAATCCGCCTACGGCAACGGTTCGACCAATGATGCGCAGCATAGGTGTCATTTGGTTTCCTATTTGATATATCGATAGCCCGCCGCTTCCAGCAGAGGAATGGTGGCGACAATTCCCGGCGTAAGAATCGCCCCGGGAATCAAATGGTTCGTTAAATCCGCAGCCAGGCGCTCGTGGTTCAGGTGATCGGGATTGTGGCCCTTGGCGATCAAGGCGTGGGAGAATTCCCAGATCATATTGTGACAAGCCAGAAAAACGGCGCCGCGCTCCACCAACAACGGAATGCAGTTGGCCGCTGGCGAAAAAAGACCGTGCGGATCATTAAAATCCCCGGCATTTTTACCGCGTACCGCCGGGGGAACAGTCAGAAATATGTTTCGCTTAAACTGGTTTTTGATCATGGCTGGAAAGTCATACTTGTCCCACATGACCTCATCGAAAAGCGCCAGATGACACGTGCCGTGCGTGGCGGAAACCGCCAGAAAATCGGGTTGCCGATACGACCATACCTGCGCGTTCATCGCGTTGCGCATCAGATTCAACCAGGGGCTGGCGATATCGGTGTTATCCCAGACCTGCTTAGGCCCGCCGCGGTAATGCAGGAGCAATTCCAGCGCCGCGCTGTCCCATTGCCGGGGATGGTCCAGGATCATGGGCACGGTCTTGAAGTCGCGCCGGCGCGGCGCGGCGGCGAGGGCGGCGGTAAGCTGCCGAAGGTTCGCCGCTGCACCGCCTTCCAGCGCCCCGGGGGCATCCAGCGCGGGCGTTTCCGCCGCGCCGCTGGTCGCCGCCGCAGCACCCACCGTTGCCGCGGCCACGGCGCCGGTGGCGAGCCAAGCCAACATCCGCCGTCGCGGCATGACCGCGGAAACCAGAGTGGAAGCAACTTTTTTCATAACCAGTCCTTTCTGCAAACGCGAGAGACTTTTACATTTTTGCCAAAATCGTAGCGCCTTATCCGCTCCGAGGCGCGCGAGCAACAAGCTCACCTTGCCCTGTATCCTAGCTTGGGTTTTTCATAAGTCAAATATATAATATATATTGTGTTCATAAGTATAGTTGATGTGTTCCGTTGGTCTTCTGGCCCGAGCTCTTATCCTTTACAGGTAGAAGTGGCTGGCCTGCCCCCGTCACTTACGCTTAAGGGCTATAGAATCAACAACCGCAGACACCCCATGGCGCTGAAGTAGCCGTTGGCGGCCCAACGGCAGCGCAAGCGCCGGTTTGGGCCTGTCGACGTTTACTGGAATTCAGTGTGGTGCGATCAATCGTCGGGATCTCTTTACTTCGTCGGCCGGGCGGCGTCACCCCCCGTGGTGCCTGTGATCAGGGTGCCGGGCTGGGCCGTCTCGATCAGCCGGCGGCAATACCACAGAAGCGGTAAACAAAGCAGCGCCGCACCGGCAAAACAAATGCAGTAGCGGTTCCACACGAACCCACCCGTCTGCTGATGGATGGATCCAAGGGCGCTAAGCAGCAGCCCCCAGGCCAAAGGGGAGGCTGCACCCGCCAGAGCGGTAACCACGGTAAAAAGGGCAAAAAAATGATTGCGCCCCATGATGGGAATAACCATCGTCTGCAAACGCAGATTGGCCACCGTGATGTGAATGCCGGCGATTCCAGAAAGCAAATACAACGCCCCCACCAGTACCAAAGGATGCCCCACCGCCCGTGTCGCGAGAATCCACCAGCCAGCGCAGATGAGACCCATGACCAGCACGCCCAGGCGGATGATCGCCCGGGCCGAAATATGATCCAGCAGTGGCCCGGACCAAAGCAAAGACAGCAATCCTCCGATGACGCTCATGGCGGAAAGCAGCACCACCGCACTTTCGCTGAACCCCGCTACGCCGCGTAGAAAGGCGACGGTAAAAACGCCCAATCCGCCGAGCAGCAGCGCGAACAGGATATTGAAAATAGAAAGCCGCTGAAAGGGTTTAAAGCGGATCATGGCCAGCCAGGGGACGCGGGCGCCGGCGCGGCGCCGAGCCTGGGGTGTGGAAATATCGGGCGTGCCGGCCAGAAAAAATACGCTGATCGCTCCGCCGATGGCGCTAAGCAGGATGGCCAGGGAAAATTGTCCCGCTCCCGGCCGACCCGCCAACAGCAGCGACACCATGCCCAGGGCGAGCAGGCTGCCCACCATGCCGAAAATCTGCTGCTGGGAGAAAAAACGCCCCCGCACAGTCTGGGGGATCAATTCCGTTATCCAGGGCATCCATGCTCCGCCGGTCAGCCCCCGGAAAAGATTAAAAGCCGCCAAACACATCAGGATGGCCCCCAGCCGGGCGCCATGCGACGCCAGCCACAACGGCGCACTGGCCAGCACAAACAGCATGACGGTGCGTGCCGCCCATCCCCACACCATCACCCGTCGATAGCCGAACCGCGGCAACAGGTGGGCCCCCGGCACCTGCAGGGTGGCCAACAAAGGTTGTAATGCCGCCAGCAGGCCCAGCAGGGCGTCATTCGCCCCCAATTTCTGCGCATACAGGATAACCGGCGCCCCCAGCGCAATTTGCCAGGAAACCGCGTTAAAGAAGCTGAACCAATTGGCGCGGGCTGAACCGGCTGGAAAACCCACCAGCGATAGAGTTGCCAATGGCAATAGCGGTGAGCCGGCCAGACGCGCCAGCAGCGTCGGTGGCGCCCCGGCCCCGGCTGGCGGTAGCGCGGCGCTGCTGGCCGGTGCGGGGTGGTTGTTGTCGCCGGAAACTCGGCCCTGATCTCCTCGGGGCATGTGGTTCAAGTCCGTGTGCATTTCCCCACCGGTAGGTCACGGCCTGGCTGGGGACGCCGCCTGGGCCGTAACAAGATTCTCAAGCCTGCCAACCCAAGCATTGAAATGTGGACAGCGCTCCCGCATAGCGGCCAATCCAATTTTCATGGCGGCAATCACCGCGTCGGTCCGTTTCTGGTAGGTCGGCGCAAGTCTGACGATCCGTTTCGATGGCGCCGTCTCTGGATTGTCGTCGATCTTCTCGCAGCCACCGCATTGATGAACGATCCTCTCGAGATCCCCTTCGAGCTTGGGCGCGCCGATCGTTTCGGCAAGAATTCTAGGATGACAGAACAGCAAAGTCTCGAACTCGTTTTGCTGGATATAGGGAATGAGCCGGCGGGAATCAAATTTTTCATCCATCTCTTTTTTCACCGCGGTCATGAGTGCGTCCTCGACGTAACGCACGGCCCATTCATTTTTCAGTTGTCGCCGCCGCGCTTCTTCCCGCCCGGGCCAATCTGATGGCAGCCCATACAGGTCGAACCTGGTGGTGACGTAGCGGGCGGTATTGTCCAACAGCTTGCCCCGAATGTCCCGCAGTGTGGGCAGCCATTTCATTACACCGCCGCCGCTTTTCACGGGCAGCCCCGCCTGGAGCACAATCCCCCGCATACGCAGGTGAGGTCGAAGTACCTGCTGGATGAAAGCGATCTCCGTGTGACCTTCGGCCAGCGCAAAGACGGTGATCAAATCCCACCCCCGGGAAGAAAGTTCTTGCGCCACAGGTCACCAAGCGAATAGTCCTTCAACCAAGTCTCCAGCCCCTGTGGCTGCAGGCGGGAAAATCGGGATGCCCCACTTTCCTGCCGCTCCACGACGATGACATCGGCCGGATCAAACTCGTCTAAAAATGCCGGTGACTGTGTAGCGACGATAAGCTGGCGCTGCGTTGCCGCGGACTTCATCAGCGCTGCCAGGATGCCCAAAGCATGCGGATGCAACCCCAGTTCGGGCTCATCGATTATCACCAGGCCCGGCGGATCGTGCTGCAGCAGTGCGGTGGCCAGGCAGATAAAACGGAGCGTTCCATCCGAAAGCTGGCTCGGCAGTAATGGATAATCGCTGCCGCGCTGCTTCCAGTCCAGCCACGTATCCGTGTCGTCGCCGGCCAGTGTGGTGCTTAAAATGAAGTCGTCGAAAAACGGGGCGACCAATCGTACCATGTCGCGCAAGCGTTCGTAGATGGCGGGGTTGTTTTGGCGCAATGAGCGAATGACGGCGGCCACATTCTGCCCGTCCGCACTGAAGAGTCCACCCAGGCGCACGGTGACGGGGCGCCGGGGCGGAGCCGTCATTCCCGTGTTGGGAAAATGGTAAACACGCAGCGCCGGAGCTTGATCCCGGTCGCTTCCGCGGACCGGGATTTCGCCGGTCCGAAAACTGAAAACTCCAATCTTGGCCTCAGGTGACCCGTTGGCCAACCGGGCGAACGTCTGCCCGCGCCACCAAATCTCATCCGCCACCGTCAAGGTATTGTCCGCAGTCGGAATCAGTTTGAATTCCCAACGGTCGATCCGGCCGTTCACCGCCCGTTGTGGGAACTCAACCGCGGCATCGATCGCGGCGGTTACCTGGGGACCGAGATAAAGTTGGCGGTCGGCACCGCCGGCGGCGCGGACCGCGACTTGGAGCCGTTCCCAGATCATGTCGTGCAGAAGCTGGAACCACTGCACGAAATTGCTTTTGCCGGCTCCATTGGCCCCGATCAACACGTTTAGTGGACGCAGCTCGAAATCCCTAAGTTCCTGGATGGAGCGGAAACCGCGGATCGAAACTTTTCTAATGGCCGGCTCCATGTGTCACCTATACCGCGTGCCCAATACTCAGCGACACGGGAACAGCGACGGATTCCGGTCCGTCGCTTCGCCGCCGCCGGGGCGAGTCGCCTGAACGTATCTCCGTGGCGGCTCCCCAACTGCGCCCCGTGCTCGCGGAATGTATCGTACGCTCCAGCCGGAACATTGCAATCGCCAGAGTTGATTTTCCCTGGCGCGGGCGCGCTCGGGGCGGATGATTCAGGCCCGTTCCGTCGATTAAGCCTGACGCCGTCACCCACGGCCTGCTACGTGGATTGGTCAGCGTCACGCTAAGCTACCGTTAAGACTGTGGTACCGTTGCGCTAAGTTCGCCTGATTTTTCAAAAACACCTTGCCTTCGGCCCGAGCCTGGCATATGCATGAGGGTGGAAATATTTGCGTTCCAGCCCCCGGCGCTGAATGGTGCTCCAACGTGCCCCGGGTTGCAACGGACCTGCGGCCCGACAAGCGGCCCAGCAGCGAACAAGGAGATCGCAACATGGCTCCTCCCCAAGTGACTGACATGGTTGGGCGTCTCCACGGACACTCCCTGCCGGCGCCCGCGGCTAAGACGATCCCTATTACCGCACCCGCGAAGCCGGCGGCGTATGCCATTGAGATGGAAAACCTGGAGGTTTTCTACGGTAAGCAACGGGCGGTGCACGGGGTTAATCTACGCGTCAGGCGGAACGAGGTTACCGCGTTCATCGGCCCCTCCGGATGCGGAAAAACCACCATTCTGCGCTGCTTGAATCGCATGAATGATTTGATCCCGCATTGCCAGGTTCGCGGTTCAATCAAGATTCACGGCGCCGACGTCTACAGCCGGCGCACCGACGTAATGGAGCTGCGCAAACGGACCGGCATGGTGTTCCAGAAAGCCAATCCATTTCCCAGGAGCATTTTTGAGAATGTCGCCTATCCGCTGCGGATTCATGGCGTCCGCGGTAAGCACGTCCTGGCGGCAAAGGTTGAACAAGCGCTGCGGGCGGCCGGGCTTTGGGAGGAAGTGAAGGATCGCCTGCACGTCTCCGGAGCGGCGCTTTCCGGCGGCCAGCAACAGCGGCTGTGCATCGCACGAGCCTTGGCCGCCGATCCAGATGTGCTGCTGATGGATGAACCGTGCTCCGCCTTGGATCCGATCGCCACCAAGGGCATCGAAGCGCTCATCAATCAATTGTGCCAAACCATCACCATCGTTATCGTCACCCATAACATGCATCAGGCCGTGCGTGTGGCGCATCAAACGGCATTTTTCTATATGGGCAGTCTGATCGAAAGCGGCCCGACGGACAAAATTTTCAATACCCCGGACCATCCCCAAACCCTCGCCTACGTCACCGGGCAGTTCGGATGAGGCCACACTCGGCTTCCGGCGGTCAGCGATCAGCCATTAGCTTTCAGCCTTCAGCGATCGAGATTCTATGCCACAGGTTCTCGGCCACAGTCGCTCCCGCCCCGCGGACACTCTCCGGAGGCGAGTCTTCGACCTACGGACGATGAAAATACGCATACCCCCAAGCGTTAGCGCGTGGCCCGGATGTGCGATGTTAGCCCGGGCCCGTCGCTGCGTGTAGTCGGCCACGGCGACCGTCTGCCAATAAATCCCCTCTCGGCGTAATCCAAATTTATTCCTACCTTCATGCGCTCCTAATGATCACCCGTTTAAATGATGGTCAGAGGATGTTTCTCGGCGCAACCGGGGCGGGTGTTCCGGCCCGGTCGCCGCCGAACCAATAGAAGGAGTTTTCCTATGCTTAACTGGCTGCGAAAAAGTGTGCGGGTGGTAGCGGCCGCGGGGTTGGTGGTGATGGGCATGGCGGGCATGGCGGGCACGGCCAACGCCGTGGAAATCCAGGGCGCCGGTTCCACGTTTGTGGCGCCGATTATGCTCAAACTGTGGATTCCCAAGTTCATGCAAAGCCACCCGAATATCAAGGTGGACTATCAGCCCATCGGCTCCGGTGGCGGTATCAATGGTCTGATCAACAAGACCATCAATTTCTGCGGTTCGGACGCGCCGATGACCGACTCGCAGATTCAAAGCTCAGGCGGGGCCGTCCTGCATCTGCCCGATTCCGCCGGGCCGGAGGTCATCAGCTACAACCTGCCGATGATCCACCAGCCGCTGACCATGAATGGAAAGCTGATCGCGGATATCTATCTGGGCAAGGTGACCCAATGGAACGATCCGGAGATGGCGGCGCTGAATCCCGGCATTTCCCTGCCCGATCTGCACATCAAGGTCGCGCATCGCTCGGACGGCTCGGGCACCACGTACATTTTCACCGGCTATCTGTGCAAGGTCAGCAGGCAGTGGGCCAGCCAGGTGGGCCAGTCGACTTCCGTGTCATGGCCAGTCGGCCGCGGCGGCAAGGGCAATCCCGGTGTGGCGGCCCTGATTGAAAAAACGGTTGGGGGATTGGGCTATCTCGAATACGCCTATGCCACGCTGGGGCATTTTCCGACCGCCACCTTGATTAATCGGGACGGCTACCACATCCGGCCAACGATATCGACCGTGGTCGCGGCGCAAAAGGCGGTGGTGGCAAATTTACCGGCCGATTTCCGTTTGCCGATCATCAACCCCACCGGCAAACGCGCCTATCCGATATCCGGGTTCACCTACATCATCCTGGACAAGGACTTGGGCTACATGAGCCAAGCCAAAGCCAAGGCCACGGTGAAGTTTGTGCGCTGGATTCTCACGCGGGGGCAAAAGTACTGTGCGCGGTTGGATTATGTAAAGCTTGGCCCGGCGATGCGCGACAAAATTCTCGCCGAACTGGCCACGGCCACCTGGAAAGGTCAGCCCCTGACAGAGAACTGAGCGCGGCGGTGGGTGTCCCGAATCGATGGTGCTTTCGAGCTTGACCGGTGGGGCCTTCGGCTGCAGCGCACCGAAGGCCCTCTTTTTTCCACCACCGTGTCCCAGCAGCGCCGTGCAGACCCGTCGGGGCAGTTCACGGGGATAAATCCCGGCGCGGTGAGTTCGGACGGTGGTGCGATGATGGGCGGACCAGAGGCCATGAACAGCACGGCGCCAGTGCAATCCGCCGGACATTTTGGGACAGGTAACCGACAAAATATCCGGCGCCGGATGCTGGACACGGCCACCGCGGGGGCGGCGTGGGGCGCAGTCCTCTTGACGTTGGGCATTTTGCTGACCATTTTTGTCGTACTGGTGCACGGTTCCTGGATGGGGCTTACGCAGATCGGCTGGCGATTTTTCACCAGCCAGGCGTGGAACCCGGTGCCGGGCAAAGATCACTACGGTGTGTTGGCTTTTCTTTACGGCACGGGTGTAACCACCTTCATCGCCCTGCTGGCGGGGGTACCACTGAGCATCGGCACGGCGGTCTTTATCGTCCGTATCGCGCCCTGTTGGATGGCCGGGCCGGTGTCGTTTCTGGTCGAACTGCTGGCGGCGATTCCGAGCGTCGCCTACGGCCTGTGGGGTTGTTTTGTCATGTCGCCCTGGCTGCAAAACCACGTCGAACCGATGATCTACGCTTCGCTGCACCCCATCCGCCTGATCCCGGTGGGCCAATACCCCAGCGGTCAGAAGGCCTATTTTCCATCCAATCTCGTTCGCGGCGGACCGTCCGGCACCGATTTCCTGGCGGGAGGGCTGATCCTGACCATCATGATTCTTCCGATCATCACGGCAATCACGCGGGACGTACTGGCGCAATTCCCGGCGGAAATTGAGCATGGGGCCTACGGCTTAGGGGCTACCTGGTGGCAGACCACCCGCCTGGCGCTGGATTATGGTCGGGTGGGAATTTGCGGCGCGATCCTGCTGGGCATGGGCCGGGCCATCGGCGAAACCATGGCGGTCATTATGGTGATCGGCAATACCGATCGCATCAGCGCCAGCTTATTCGCGGGCGGACAGACCATGGCCGGCGTCCTGGCCAATGAGTTTATGGAAGCGGATCATCCCCTTTACCTGAGCGCCATGTTCTACGTGGCTCTGGTCCTGATGGTCAGCGCCCTGGTGACGAACCTGGCCGCCCGCGGGCTGCTGTCCCGTATTCGAGGAAACCTGACAAGGGCATGAGCACCCTTTCGGAAAATCCGTTCGTTGGACGGCGGCCCGGTCGGCGCTGGGCCAGTCATGGCGCCAAGGCACTTTGTGTCCTGGCCACCGCGATGGCCCTGGCGGGGCTGTTGGTGGTGCTGGGCTACATCGGCGTAAAGGGTATGGCTTATCTGACCCCGGCCTTTTTCACCCATCTGCCGTTACAAACGCCGGAAGGTATGCGTAACTGCATCATTGGTACGGCCATTTTGGTGGGGCTGGCTGGTCTGGTCGGCGTGCCGGTCGGAATGCTGTGCGGTATTTTCCTGGCCGAATACGCCCCGCGCAGACCACTGGCGCAGATGGTCCAGCTGACGATGGACGTGCTGGCGGGAACCCCCACGATTATCCTGGGTATTATCGCGTGGCAGTTGGTGGTGGTGCCGCAGCAGCATCAATCCGGCTGGTCGGCGGCCTTAGCGCTGGCGTTTATTATGGTACCCATTGTCGCCCGCGCCACTGAGGAAATGTTGCGCCTGGTGCCGCAGCCGCACCGCGAAGCGTCCCTCGGTCTGGGCGCCTCCAAGGCCCAAACCTTGTTTCGCGTCATTCTGCCGGCGGCCCAGGCCGGAATCGCCACGGGCATTATGCTGGCCGTGGCGCGTGTGGCGGGTGAAACCGCACCCCTGCTCTTTACCGCTTTGGGCAATGACCAGGCGGTGTATGATCCCAATGGACCCTATCCGTCGCTGACGCTGAAAATCTGGCAGTATTCGCAATCCGCCGAACCGGATTGGCGCCATCAGGCCTGGGTGGCCGTGCTGGTGCTGGTGACCTTGGTGCTTTTGTTCAGCGCCGCCGTGCGGTTCGCCGTGCGCGGGCGCCAGCCGCGCCGGAGTTAAGTGGCTTGCGCCCACGCGGGAGTTTTAAAGCACCGCGCTTTAGCGCGGTGAACCGATGGAGATAGAATTAAGTGGCTTGCGCTCAGGCGGGGGTTTTAAAGCACCGCGCTTTAGCGCGGTGAACCGATGGAGATAGAATTAAGTGGCTTGCGCCCAGGCGGGGGTTTTAAAGCACCGCGCTTTAGCGCGGTGAACCGATGGAGATAGAATTAAGTGGCTTGCGCCCAGGCGGGGGTTTTAAAGAGCCTGGCCCGGGTTATTATTTGTGCCACTGATCTTTCAAATGGACCGCCATCCACATCTTTCCCATTTTCCGATAAATTTTGGCAGGAAAAATCGTCTGGGTCGCGGCATCTTCCTGTCCCACCACCTTAACCATTAGACCCACGTACTTGGCTAATGGTTTAGGGTTCGTCACCAGCGTCCACGCCTTCCCAGCCACCAGCACCCCCGCCGGTATGCCGCTGGCCAGGCAGGCGCGGCCGCAGGTTTTACCGTGCGGCCGGCTGGTCACACCGGCGCGCGTGTAGCAGGCCATGTCCAACAGCACTCCCCGCACCGTCAGTCGGCGACTGGCGACCGCCGCCGCCCGCGTCGCCAGGTTCACGCTTCCCAAAACCATCAGCCCGGCCGCTAGAACCATCCAAACCTTGCGCATCATCCTACCCCTTTACGAAATACGTTTCGGCCGATCACGCGATCGGCCACACCTGGGCAATTATAGGCCAGCCCCCACGCCCTATGACCGGCGGGGTTTGTCCCGCTCTCTGTTGAAAATGGAGGGCGGCATGGATGGACCACACGCTGCGCGACGGTCCGGGTCGCCATTGGCGGCAGCAGGGGCAAGAGCAGGAGCACGAATTCGGCCGGCCCCCGGCGCGGTTTCTCCGGTGACTTCTGGACCGGGACGCCGGGCGATGAAAGGACGTGTGTGTTTCATAGCCCCAAGGTCGCCGTGGGCGACTAAACCGCAACGCGGGGCGCGGTCCTGCGCGGACACCCAGGCCCCGTCGCTGCCGTTCAGTCGCCCGCGGCGACCTCCGGGCTATGAACGGCAGAGGGATGGCGATTTTAAGAACGGAAATTGTCATAGGCCCAGACGCAACCGGGGAATCGCTTTTTGTTGACACGCAGCTTAGCCGCCGCCAGAATAAATAATTTTAAGACTATGCTGGCGTATAATAAGGCATACGGCGGGCACGGTTGGGGCGGAGCGCTCCTGGCACAAACGCAAGGCGGCGAATGATGGATGCATGCAACCAAGCCATTGACGTTCTGGTCATTGATGATGATGGCGACTTAAACCAGTTGCTTGGCGAGTACCTGGTACAGGATCAGTTTCAGTATCACCAGGCTCTTTCGGGCGGTGAAGGGCTGACCTTGGCCGGGACGGTGCACCCGGATGTGGTGGTGCTGGATCTGATGCTGCCGGATATGGATGGCTACGAAGTATGCCATCGGATGAAAACGCAACGCGCCACCTGCGATATTCCCGTCATCCTGTTGACTTGTCTATGCCACACGGAAAATGTCCGGCAGGGCCTGCTATGCGGGGCTTTCACGCACGTCTCCAAGCCGTACGAACCGGAGCAGGTCATCCGGTGTATCCGTGACGCGGCGGCCTGGCGTCAGCGGCTGGCGCAGCACGCGGAGCCGCGGCATGGTTGCCTGGATGTCGCGGATCTGGAACAGACGTGCCACACCATCCAGGAGATGTTGGTAGACCTGGTCCTGCACACTGGCATCGATGATGCAGCCCTGCAACAGATTTACGATGCTTTTATGCTGTTGATTGCGCCCGGTGGATCCCAGAACCTGCGGACCGGCGCCGCAACGCCGCATTTCGATCTCGAATACGCGTACGTTCCTGACTCATCAGAGCACCGTTGCAGCGTCCGCTGGACGCTGTCCCAGAATGTCCCGGCGATGCTCGACGCGGTATTGCATCCCGACGCGGCCGTTCGTGCGACGGCGGCGAGCGACCGGGCCATCCTGCGGGCCGACTGGGAGCGCTTTCTGAAGCTCGGCGGCCTGCGGGTTTGTGGCTGCGATGCCGCCCATAGTCGGATTCATCTCGCCCGATCTTTCCCTTCCACTCCGTCCGCAAGCCTGCTCGAACCCGTCACAGCGGCCTAACAAGGGCATCGATATGACCGTACCACCGGTGGCCACGGAACCGTTTCATATTATGACCAAGCCGATTGGTCCGATTTGCAACCTTAACTGCAGCTATTGTTTTTACCTGCGGAAAGAAAAATATTTTCCGCAGCATCATCGCGCTGCGGATTTCCGCATGGATGACGCCACCTTGCGGACGTACATCCGCAACTATATCGCGGCCCAGCCCGGCGCCGAGGTTTCCTTTGCCTGGCAGGGAGGCGAACCGACTTTGCTGGGGCTGGACTTTTTCAAGCGCGTGGTGGAATATCAGCGGCAATTCCTGCCTCCGGGCAAACGCATTCACAACGCCTTGCAAACCAACGGCACCCTGCTTAACGACGCCTGGTGCCGTTTTTTCGCCGAGCAACGGTTTCTGATCGGCTTATCCCTGGATGGACCGCGCGAACTGCACGACCGTTACCGCGTGACGCGCGGCGGGAAACCTACCTTCGATGAAGTGATGCGGGGACTACAGCTCTTGAAAACCCACCGCGCGGAATTCAACACGCTTACCGTCGTCCATCGGGACCTGGCGCATCACCCGCGGGAGGTCTACGAATTTCTGCGTGCCCAAGGCAGTGGTTTTATGCAATTTATCCCGCTGGTGGAACGGGTGGCCACGGGGACAAAAGAGTTGGTCGGCCCGGCCCCGCTGAAGATCTGGGTTCCGCAAAGCGAGGTGGCGCCCTGGTCCGTCGAGCCGTTGCAGTTTGGATTGTTTTTAAGTGATATTTTTGACCAGTGGGTGCGCCGGGATGTGGGGCGGGTTTATGTACAGACCTTTGACGTGCAACTGGGCATCTGGGCGGGGCAAGGCTCCGGGCTGTGCGTGTTCAGTGAAACCTGCGGCAATGCCCTGGCCATGGAACATACCGGCGATGTGTATGCCTGCGATCATTTTGTTTTCCCCCAATTCCGCCTGGGTAACATCCACGACACACCCCTGAAGGATCTAGTGGAATCCCCCGCGCAACGAAAATTCGGCCGCGATAAGCGCGACACGCTGCCAGCATATTGCCGGCGCTGCGACGTGCGGTTTGCCTGTAACGGAGAATGCCCGAAGAATCGATTCGCCATCACCCCGGACGGCGAGCCGGGCTTGAATTATCTATGTCCCGGATACAAGCACTTTCTGCACCATATCCGCCCGGCCATGCAAACCATGGCTCAACTGCTGCGCCAGGGCCGGGCACCGGCGGAAATTATGCAAATCCTGGCGTGGCGCGAAGGGCGGCTCAGCCATCCACCGAGGCCGCTGGAAGCACCGCCGCCACGGTTGGCGCCACAGGGCGTTGGCAGAAACGATCGGTGTCCGTGCGGTTCCGGCCGGAAATTTAAAAAATGTTGCGGCAACGCTGCAGCCATATCCACCCGTGGCGCGGCCCGTGAACTCGAAGCCGCAGAAACTTGAGAATGGTTCTAAAAACAGGGAGGATCCGCGCCGGGCGCCTGCCGATTGGCAGGCTCTGGCCGGTCCGGGATGAGGCCTGACCCCGCGCCAACGCTGGCGTTCTGTCACCACTTCGCTTGCGGGGATCGCGTCCGGAAGCCGTTCACCGGGTCGCCGCGAGCGACTCGCTATGGCGACCCGAAGGATCACCGGCCTGAAGGCCGGTGCTTTGGGTTCGGTGGCGAGTCCGAGCTCTTTCTGTCGCCAGAAATTCATCGATGGACAAAGCGCCAAGGGGTCGGCACAGGGGTTGGCACATCCTCTGTTCATAGCCCGGAGGTCGCCGCAGGCGACTAAACTGCAGCGACGGATCGGCGGCGGTGCCGTTGCCCCCGCTCCGGCGGGGCCGCTGGGGACTGTGGAAGATCCGGCCCGGTGGTTCATGGTCCCGACAGCAGCTCCGGCGGCAGGAGTACTGGGCCGCGCGGGCGCACGCCCAGCGCCAGGCCAGCGCGGATCTGGCGCGGCGGAGCGCCATAATAAGCCCGCATGCGGCGCGAAAAATGATACGGACTCGAAAATCCACAGGACCGTGCAATGACTTCGAACTTTAAATCCGTCCGCTCCATCATCCGGACCGCGTGGGCCAGCCGCAGCGCCGTCCATATCCGCATGGGACTGGCGCGGAGGGCCTGCTGGAACAGGCGACAAAGATGTCGTTCATCCACCGACGCCGCGGCGGCGATATCCGCGAGACGCAGAGGCCGGGATGGTTGTTCGCGCGCCCGGCGCTGCAACCACGCCAGCGACTCGCGCACACGGCGCGGAAGCGGCTGCCCCCGCCAGAGTTCTCCCGCCGGTGGCCGCATCACATACAGGCGCAGCATTAACTCCACCGCTCGATCGAGCAGCACCGGGGGTGAGCCGCGGTTTGGGACATAATCCAGGACAAACTGAAACAGCCGCCATAAGATATCATTGGTGGGCACCGCCAACAAAATCGGCCAGCGGTGCGGCGAGGGCAGATCCTGTGGGATCCGCCGCAAATCAAAGTGAAAATAGATATGACTCGTCGCATTCGCCGGATCCCAGACATACGACTCCCAAACTCCCGGGCGGGAAAGAATCATTGAGCCGGGCGGCGCGGGATACAGCGCCGAGCCGCGCTGATACGCCGTCTGACCGCGCAAAATACCTACAAATTCATAATCCAGCATCCGCCGCCGCGGCAGCCTGGCTCCCGCCGGATAGGTTACCGCCCCGCCGGCGCGAAGTTCGCGCAAGATTCCCGCTGGATCACGCAAGGCTTGACCTCGTTGGGCGCGGCTGAGTTCTCAACGTCCCAGCACCTACCCAAACTCGCCACCCGCGCCCGCCGATGCGTACCGACCGCTTGGAGCGTGGCGCGAATTATAGATAAATTATCGCGAAGAATAGCCATGGACTCAAGGCCGGAGCGGCGAAAAATTGAGCATGAAGCTGTGCGCCGGGCGGTCCGACACCGCACGACCCCATCCGGGCGGCGGCCGCAGCGCGTTGGAGTAAAGCCCATGGCCACCATCGAAACGACCGCAGCGCCCGCCGCGGCCCCATTCCGCAGCGATGCCCGAATCAGCTGGTATCGCTGCCGCGTCGACAAGCAGGCCCTGAACCAGCTGATGCAGCGGAGCGATTTCCCCGGCTTCCGGCAGGTATTCCTACAGCTCGGCCTGTTCGCCCTTACCGGCACGTTGGCGTATCTGGCCTACACGAACATCCACGCCGACAACTGGTATTGGGCGGTGCCACTGCTGCTGGTCGCCCTCTTCATCCACGGCACCGGCGGGCCTTTCATGGGGCTGGTGGCGGTCCACGAACTGGTGCATAAAACGCCCTTTAAAACACCGTTCTGGAACGAATTGTTCCTGAGGGTGTACTCCTTCATCAGTTGGAGCGACTACATCTGGTTTCGCCCCAGCCATGCGAAACATCACCGCCTCACCGTGCACAAGGATTATGACGGCGAAGTCGTATTGCCGCAGAAGTTCAGTTTCAAAGATTGGCAATTCTGGCTGGGTCTGATCGCCTGGAATCCGGTCAATACCTGGCGGCTCTGGACGCGATATTTCCAATACGCCACCGGGCGCATCGACGATCCCTGGCACCAATTTATCCTGCCCGAAACGGATCGGGAGTTGCGGCGTCGGCACCGCAACTGGGCGCGTTTTGTGCTGATCGGCCACGCCCTGCTGGCGGCGACCTTTATCCTCACCGGCCACTGGTTTTTGATCGTGGTCTTCACCATCGGGACGCAGTATTGCGGTTGGCTGGGTTTCCTGTGCGGCAGTCCACAACACTTCGGCCTGGCGCCGAATGTGCCGGATTTCCGGCTCTGCTGCCGCACCTACACCTGTTCCTGGCTGCCCGCCTTTTTCTACTGGAACATGCAGTATCACATTGAACATCACATGTTTCCGGCGGTGCCCTTCCACAAACTTCCGCAGTTGCGCCGGCTGTTGGCAGCGGATTTGCCCCCCGCGCCGCACGGACTTTGGGCGACTTGGAAACACCTCCTGGAAGTCCACCGAAAACAGATGGCCGACCCGACCTATGTCTACATTCCCCCGTTGCCCCCAGCGCCGGGCGACCGGGCCTCCGATGAAATTTTGCAGCGTGAGGCGATGGTGGCATAAAGACTGGCTAGGCCAGCTCTAGATATTGGACCGGCCGCCGGAGCGGCAATAAACCCTCTTCATCGGCCAGGCGGAAGAATATTTCGACGGCGGACCGGCACTGCGGCGTGACCTCGTATTGCAGATATTCGGTGAAATAGCGCCGCGCTAAATCTGTCGGCCAGCGGCAGGCGGGTGCGTAGCGCGCCACCAATGGCTCAACCATTTGCTGGCCCTGCCGCCGCGCCTCGGCCAGAAGGCGCCCCAGTTCCACATCGGGCGCGGCGGCGCGCATCATCCACATGGCGAATACGAACGGTAAACGGGTCAGCTGCTTCCACTGTTCGCCCAGGTCCAGTTGCCAGTGGTACACCGCCTGGTCTGGCGCGGCATTGACCACCTTGTCCCCGATCAACAGCAGCGCCACCGGCGCATCCGCTCCGGTCCCCGTAACCGTTAGCTGTTGTTTATGCTGGCCGGACGCTAAGCCCTTGTTTTTTTGTTGGTCGTGTCCGGAGTTCAGCCCAGCGCGCCCGGACGGGTCGGGATCAAGATCCGTGTTAATCTGGGCGATCGGTGGATTCTTGGGTTGTCGTCCCGGCCGGGCCAGGCCACGATAGCCTTTCAACGGCACGATTTGCGGCCACTGCCGATAGCGCCGCCGCAAAATCAGTTGCGCTAAAATTACGCTGGTGTGGCTATCGGTGTCGGCATGAAGCCGCGTGATCTGCTCCGGCGGAACCCGGGAGAAAATGCGCACCGTCAACGTCGGCCCGTCGGAGCTGATCACTCCGGCGGGGACCAGCACCAGTTCGGCCGGGCTGGTTTGATAATCCACAATGGGCAGCAACCCTGCAGCCACGGTGCCGGCATTGAGCAACGGGAGCAGTTCCGCCGGCACCGCGAAAGCCACTTCCACGTCCCTGCGGGCGAGAATCGGCTCAATCAGCGGCTTGGCGTTCAGGTAGGAAACGCAGCCAATGCGTTTTGCGCCCGCGGGCGCCAGCGCGTCGGGGTATTGGAGCCGGCTGGTTGTTTTCTCTGCAGCGTTCATGGCTCACCACGCCGCACACCCCTTAACGGCGCGTGGAACGCATCAGGCGGCGGCGGCTTTGTTCGCGGCCGCCATCTTGGCATAACCAGCCCGCAGACGGGCCGCAGTCGGCGGCTGAAAGGTCTTGCCGCTGCCGGGAACCAGCGTCTTCTTTTGCAGCGGCGGCAGCAGATGGCCATGCGCGGCGATCAACTCGTCGCACATTTCCACGATTTTATCCAGGGGCAAGGTGGCGGCGGTAAGGGGATCGAACATCGCCGCCTGATACAGATAATCGCGCCGCCCTTCCAGCGCGGCGCGGATGAACAGTTCATGCTGGCTGACATGCGGCTGAATGTAGGCAATCAGTTGCGGTGGCAGCTCCCCGACGGTCGTGAAGCGCAAGCCGCCGCGATCGACCAGGGTGGGCGCCTCGGCGATGGCGTCGGCGGCCAAATTGCTGATCGCACCACGGTTGGGCATATTGCCATAAACCACGCGCGGTTCTCCGGTGGCCATGGAATGCATCACGCTGGAACCGTATTCGTGGCTGCGCTGATGGGCCAGAGGCGCATCGGACTGGGCTTCGGTGCGGCGGCGGTCAAATTCTTTTTCGGCCTCATCGCAGCGTTTCAGATATTCATCAATCGGAATCGCAAAGCGCTTCACCATTTCCGGGCCGTGAGGAATAAAATAGGGCACGTATTCAGCGCTATGCTCGCTGGATTCCGTAACGAAATAGCCCAACCGCCGCATCAGTTCGAACCGGACCCGGTTGGTGTTGTAAATCTTCGGGTCTTCCATGGCCCGGAACAGGCGCGGATACAGGTTTTCCTCGCCTTTGCGCAGCTCCAGATAAAACGCCATATGGTTGATGCCGGCGCAGAGGAAAGAAACCTGGTCCGGCTTTTCACCCAGGTAGCCCATCAACTGCTCGAAGGTGCCC
>JAJYFE010000075.1 GCA_021785435.1 Planctomycetota bacterium | reverse complement strand
GCGGCCTTCGCGGCTTCGCGTGAGATGAGGAATCGTAAGCACCGCGCTTCAGCGCGGTGAACCGATGTAGACAGGTCTTGGTTCCGGCGAAGCCGGCTTAGGAGTTAGCAGTTAGAAGCCAGGATCTGGAAGTTAGAACTCAGAACTCCGCCCCCATCTATTCCAACTTTTGACTTCTTGCTCCTAACTTCTCCGCGGTGTCCAGTGGCCAGAAACCAGAAACCAAAAAACAAAAACCAGAAACCCGCCAACGGCGTGTGGGATTCCGGTCCGCTGCCCGCAAGGGTGCGGGCGGGGTCCAATACCCGCATCATCGGCAGCCAGGCGTTCCGGCGTTTTCGCGCCCATGGCGCGGCGGCTCTGCAAATCGGGACCAACTGTACTCTGGACGGAGTGCAGTTCTCTGTCGGCCCGGCGGGCCGGGTAGGCATCGGCGACTACTGCTGCTTCACGAGCGCCATCCTGATGTGTGAACAGGAAATGCGCATCGGCAACTATGTGCTGATAGGCTGGAATGCGGTCATTGCCGACAGCGATTTCCACCCGCTGGAACCAGCGCAGCGCATCGCCGACGCCATCGCCTGCGCCCCCGGCGCGGCGGAAAAAACGCGCCCCCCGGTGTTGTGCCGACCGGTGGTGATTGACGATGACGTCTGGATCGGGCCGAATGTGGTCATTCTGAAAGGCGTCCATATCGGGCGCGGCGCCTGGATCGGCCCCGGTAGCGTGGTGACCCGTGATGTACCGGCCGGGGCCGCCGTCGCCGGCAATCCCGCCCGGTTGGTGGAGCCGCCATGACCGCCCGCACTCTCCCTTGGGACTGGCATCCGGGGACGATTCCTGACAATGTCCGCCTGGCTGACGGCGCCTATCTGGAAACGACGTACAGTTTTCATCGGTTTCGCAGCCGGCGACGGGATGCCCTTATTCTGGGCGCCCACAGCGCCGCCTATATGGGTTGCATGTTTGATCTTGGCCCCCGGGCGATTTTTCACGTGGGGCGCTACAGCCTGCTTAATGGCTTGTGGCTGATCTGCGATCACAGCGTGACCATCGGCGATTATTGCCTGATCGCCTGGAATGTCGTGATCATGGACAATTACCGCGCCAGCCGCGCTGCGCAGCGGCGCCGCCGGATGCTGCGGCACTTCGCGCTGCAGCGCGATCCGGATATATTCCAAGCCGTAAAACCCCGTCCCGTGCACCTCGGTCGGAACGTCTGGGTGGGTTTCGACAGCTGCATTTTGCCCGGGGTACACATTGGCGATGGCGCGGTGATCGGCGCCCGGTCGGTGGTGGATCAGGATGTGCCGCCGTATGTGGTCTGGGCTGGTAATCCGGCCCGGCTGATTCGCCGCCTGACCGACCCGGGAGATGGAAGTTGTCTGAATCCAGCTCAACCAAACCGCGCGTGATCGTGTTCGGCCTTCTGTTCTGGTTTCCACTGGCCGGAGTGACCTGGCAATTCCTGCATTTTCTGCTGGGACTCCGCCGGCTTGGTTACGACCCGTATTATGTCGAAGACTCCGCCCGTTGGGTCTATGATCCGAACCGACGTGATTGGACGCCGGATGCCAACGCCAATATCCGCGCGGTGGCACCCGTTTTGGAGGCCTACGGCTTCGGCGCGCGCTGGGCGTTCCGCGGCTGCTATGAAGGCGGGCGATGTTACGGTTTAACCGAGCCGCAATTGGCCGAACTTTATCGCAACTGCGACGTGCTGCTTAATGTTACCGGGGCCCAGGAATTGCGGAATGAGCATCGACCATGCCCGGTGCGCGTATATGTGGAAACCGATCCGGTGGTTTCGCAGATTCAGGTGGCCCAGGGTGAGGCGAAGACCATCGCCGCGCTGGACGCGCACACGCATCATTTTACATATGGGGAAAATTTAGGCGCCCCGGACTGCCGGCTGCCGGTGGGCCGCTATCACTGGCGCCCGACGCGCCAACCGGTGTTGCTGGATTTGTGGGATAATGGCCAGGCGCTCGGCGGAGAAGCTTACAACACCATCGCGACGTGGAAAAATCTCGGACGCGATATTACCTATCGGGGAGAAACTTATTACTGGTCCAAAGACCGGGAGTTTTTGAAATTTATCGAGCTGCCGCGGCGGGTCCGCGCGCCGCTGGAGCTGGCGGTGGGCGTAGACGCGCCCACCCGGCGGCTCCTGGAATCCCAGGGCTGGCGGTTGGCCGACCCGGTTCATATTTCACGTGATATGGATCGCTACCGACAGTATATCCAGCAGGCCCGCGGAGAATTCACCGTGGCCAAAGATCAAAATATCCGCCTGCGCAGCGGTTGGTTTTCCGACCGCAGCGCCTGTTACCTGGCGGCCGGTCGGCCGGTGATTACCCAGGCCACGGGTTTTCACCATCAGCTGCCGACGGGGCGCGGCCTGTTCGGATTTGAAACGCTGGGGGATATCATCACGGCAATGGAGGCGATCGAAAACGATTACGCCGGCCATTGTCGTGCCGCGCGCGAAATTGCCGCCGAATATTTCGCAGCGGAAAAAGTGCTCAGCCGGCTGCTGGCCGAAATCGGATGCTAAAAGCCGCCCAGTCCACGGCGCCGCCCAGCGCTGCGCATCCCAAGGCGGCGCTACGGCGCGGCCCACGGGCGGTGACCGATTTTCGTAGCTCGGAGGTTGCCGGGGGCGACCTCCGGGCTACGAAAAGGACTGGTCCGATGGCGCCTCTCCTGGGCGCGAAACTCTTTCGCTGGAAACGGCGCTAGGAATTGTCCGTGGCTTCCAGACAAAGTTTATCCCAAGGTTCTTGCGTGCGGCCTGGCGATCGGGAAATTCCGACGGCGGTCCACCGGCTGCCCCGCGTGATCGTCAATGCGGATGACTTCGGTAAAAGCGCCGGCATTAATCGCGGTATCATCCAGGCCCACGAGCAGGGCCTCGTTACGAGCGCCAGCCTGATGGTCTGGAAGGTGGCGGCCGAGGCGGCGGCCCGGCTGGCCTGGGAGCATCCCCGGCTGGGGGTGGGCTTGCATCTGGATTTCGGTTCATGGACTTTGCGCGAGGGGCAATGGGTTCCGGTGGATACGGTCGTGGAGCTTGGCGATGCCGCCGTCGTGCGCCGGGAATTGCAGCGCCAGCTTGATCGCTTCACGGATCTGCTGCATCGGCCGCCCACCCACTTGGATTCGCATCAGCATCGGCATCTAGAAGAGCCGCTGCGCTCCCTCGCGTGCGCCATGGCGGTGGATTTACAAATTCCCCTGCGGCAGGTGTCGGGGCCGGTGCACTACTGCGGCCTGTTCTTCGGGATGGATGAACATGGCCGCGCGTTTCCCGCCAACATTACCCCCGCCGCTCTGGTGCGGTTGCTTGAAAATCCGCCGGCCGACCTTACCGAGATCGCCTGCCACCCGGCGGCGGCGATTGATTTCGTGTCGCTTTACGCGGAACAACGCCTGCAGGAATTGCGGACGCTCTGTGATCCCCAGGTATGCGCCGTGGCGGCACAGGTGCATCTGTGTTCGTTTGCCGATTTGCCGGCCGGCGACCTGCGCGCATCAGCTTCTCCAAGCACGGCGTTTCAACGCGGTGCATGAACCCGGCGAGATTGCGGTGATGGAAGGTCTGTTCGGTGTCGCGGGGCGTCCGCACAAAAAGCACCGTGTTTTAGCGTGGCGCTTGAACTCGGGGCGCTGTGCGATACTCCTAGCGGCACCGCAGCCCACCGCAAGCACCCGAGGCTTCAGGTCGCCGGTGCGACTCGTCCGCGGTGACCTGGCGAACGGCCGTGGCCGGGACGCACGGCGCCCTCGCGGCTCCGCAGCGCGAGAGAAATACTACTTGCTTCCGTTCACCGCGCTGAAGCACGGTGCTGGCCATTTCGTTCGCCTTCAGCACCCTTAAAACCTGGAACCTGCACACAACCCATTGGGGACTGGCAATCAATAACCTGGACAGTTTTCAGCGACGGCTGCCGCCACAGGCCGCTCGCCTCGCGCGGGGTGCGCGGCTTGGCAGCGGAGGCCGTGGTTGGACGCCGCCGCGGCTTTGCCACAAATTAGCAGCACACTCCGGTTCTGCTGCCCGTCGGCGGCGCCGGTGGCCATTTTCACGGTGGAAATCTAAAATTGAAATTGTTCGAGATCTGCGGAGGCTTGGCAACATGATCCCCACGGTAGTGTTAACCGAAGATTTAGCGGAAGAACCATTGGCCTGGCTGCGCCAGCGCGCCCAGGTGGTGGAATGCCCTTGGAAAAACACCGGGGACCTCATCATGAAACTTTCCTCCGCCGACGGCTTGATCGTGCGAACCTATACCCGGGTGACCGCGGAGTTGCTCGCCGCGGCGCCGCGTCTGAAAGTCGTCGGCCGGGCCGGCGTGGGACTGGATAACATTGATCTGGCGGCGTGTGAAAAGCGGGGCATCCGCGTGGTCTCCACGCCCAACGCCAATACCCATGCCGTCTGCGAATATGTGTTTGATCTGATCTTCCATCTGGTGCGGCCGGTGGTGACGATGCCGGCGGCGTGGCCGGCGGAGGAATTTTATCGTTGCCGCAAAATCACCCGCGGCTTGGAACTTTACGGCCGCACGCTGGGCATTCTGGGTATGGGGCGCATCGGGCGGGCGGTGGGGCGCGTGGGGAACGCCTTCGGGATGGCGGTCATCTACAATGATCTGCTTGATGTGGCAGCCCAGGTTGATTTTCCCGCCCGCAGTGTAAGCAAGGCTCAGCTCTACCCCCAGGCCGATGTTCTGAGCGTACACGTGAACCATCAACCTGGCAACCGGCATCTGATCAATCGGGAAGTTTTGGCCCGGCTGCGCCCCACCGCCATTCTGATCAATACGGCCCGCGGGGAAGTGGTGGATGCGGCGGCGTTGGCGGAGGCCTTGCGCCGCGGCCAGCTGGCCGGCGCCGCGCTCGACGTGCATGATCCCGAACCACCCGGGCCGGACTATCCGTTGTGGGGTCTGCCGAAAATTCTGCTGGCGCCGCACCTGGCCGCCCGCACCGACGGCGCCCTGGAAGCGATGAGTTGGGTCGTGCGCGACGTGGTGGACGCGCTGCAGGCAGGTGGACGCTGATACGGAGGTCAAATGCCGCGGTATATGTCGCGGCGATTACCCGCCGCCACAATCAGCACAATCAGGCGGTGATCTTCAACCGCGTAGATCACACGGTTATCGCCCACGCGGATGCGGTCTAGCACGTCTTCCCGGCCGCGCAGTTTTTCGGCGCCCAGCGGGCGCGGATCCTCCGCCCAAGCTTCAACTTTCTCCGCAATGCGGCGGCGTGTGTATTCTGGTTGCTTCTCGAACCACGTTTGGGACGCAGCGCGAGCTCGATGCGGTAGCTCATCGCAGCCCGCATTTCCTTCGGACCTCGGGTGGTTGGTCCACCCTGTGGAGATCGTTGCCATTCCACAGGGTGTGGCAATAATTTGTGGCATTAATGGTCCCTATGCCCGGTGCGACAGGTTCCGGCACGCCAGGACCACAACTTATTACCGCACCGTGTGAACAGGAGAAGCCGTGTCCCAGATGAGAGGAGGTCTCTCGCAACCCGCTGGCAGAAGCCGGTTGCAAATCAGTTCGAGCTGCGACGGTAAAGAGCCGTGGTAGTGAACGTCGAAGGAAAAGGCGCTCAGGTAGGCGTCAGATGGGTTCCGTGAAGGCGAACGAAAGTAAAGCGCTGATGAAGGGTCGAAAATATCAGCCGAGGTCAAAACCGGGGTTTGGTGTGTGTCCCGGGAACAGTGGCGGGGAGGTTATGCAGACCGCCGCCACGGCCTCCGGCCTTGAGGCGCCGCGAGCACGGAACAGGCTGGGACATGGAACCTGTGAACCTGTCGTCCCGATGTCAAGGGAGCAGGCCAAGCGAGGCCATCGCGAGGCCCTGAGTACCGAAGCGGGGCACAGGGGCGGAGCGACCCGCAGTAGCGACGAAGGGCCTGTAATGGGCGTGGAGCGAAGGGGTCGCGTCATCCAGTCCTACGGCCACGGGACAACCCCGGAACCTCCGGGGGAGGATCCCAGGACGCAGGGCAAACCGTTCTATATTTCCAAGTGGGCGGTGCTGACGGCGTGGAAGAAAGTCTGCGCCAACAAGGGTGCCGCCGGCGTCGATGACGAGTCGATTCGGGACTTTGAGAAGAAGTTGAAACACAACCTCTATCGGATCTGGAATCGCCTGTCCTCGGGGTCGTACTTTCCGCCGCCGGTCAAGCGGGTGCTGATCCCGAAGGCCGACGGCAAGGAAAGGCCGCTGGGCATCCCCACCGTAGGCGACCGAGTCGCCCAGATGGTGGTCAAGATGCACCTGGAGCTGAAGGTGGAACCAAGGTTCCACCGGGACAGCTACGGGTATCGACCTGGCAAGTCGGCGTTGGATGCCCTGGCGACCTGTCGCCAGCGGTGCTGGCGTTACGACTGGGTGGTGGACCTGGACATCCAAGGGTTTTTCGACAACATCGATCATACCCTGATGATGCACGCGGTCCGCAAGCACACGGACAGTCCGTGGATGCTCCTGTACATCGAGCGATGGCTCCAAGCGCCGGCCGAAACGGAAGACGGGACACGGCTGGCACGGGACAAGGGCACGCCGCAAGGCGGCGTGGTCTCCCCGCTGCTGGCGAACATCTTCCTGCACCACGTGTTCGACCAATGGATGGCCCGGGAACTACCGGGCTGTCCGTTCGAACGGTATGCGGATGATATCGTGATCCACGTTCGGACGTGGGAGGAAGCGCAGCGGGTCAAGGCGGCGGTGGCGGAGCGGCTGCGGCGCTGCCAACTGGAGGCCCACCCGACCAAGACACGGATCGTGTACTGTCGGGATTCGAATCGCCGCCAGGACCATGAGCAAATCCAGTTCGACTTTGTCGGCTACAGCTTTCAACCCCGGGGGGCGAAGAACCGCCGGGGCGAGCTGTTTACCAGTTTCATCCCCGCCATCAGCCGAAAGGCCCGGAAAGCCATCCTGACGCAAGTCCGGGGCTGGGGTCTGCACCGACAGAGCGGGCTGGAACTGGACGATCTGGCCCGGACGTACAATCCGGTGATTCGGGGCTGGGTGGCCTATTTGGGCCGCTTCTACCCGTCGGCCCTCCAGCGTGTCTTCCAGCCGGTGAATCGGCGTTTGGTACGCTGGGCGCAGAGGAAATACAAGCGTTTCCGCACCCAGGGGAAGCGGGCTTGGCAGTGGCTGCGCCGCGTGGCGCAGTACCGTCCCGGCCTCTTTGTGCACTGGGAACGTGGGATTGTGCCGTGAAAACGGGAACGGGATGATGGGAGCCGGATGAGCCGAGAGGCTCCCGTCCGGTTCTGCGAGAGCGCGGGGGTGAAACTCCCCCGCGCCACTCACCCCTTCTGAATGCGTGCAGCTTATCCGCCGGTTTTAGCTTCGGCACGGTGATGTCGGCGTGGTTTGGCCGCGGCAGAAAAATCCAGCTTACGAGGCCAGCTTGGGGCAAGCCACGGCTGGGGCCGGCATGCTTAGCCCTCGAATCGGCCGCAACCAGGCGGTCTGGGTCGGCGCGGACCCTTCGGGCGCTTGCTCCCATTGCAACGATTGTTGATGGAAAGCCCACATGTCTTCTTCTCTTTGCGCGAAGGCCTCAACCAAACCGGGATTGAAATGCCGGCCGGCCTGGGCGCGTATTTCGGTGCGGGCCTCTTCGCGGCTGCGGGCTGCCTTATAAACGCGTTTGGACGTGATGGCGTCGTAGGCGTCGGCCAGAGCCATCAATTGGCCGCACCAGGGAATGGCTTCTCCCGCCAGCTTTTTAGGATAGCCGCTGCCGTCAAATTTTTCATGATGCGTGGCAATGATATCCCGGGCCATTTCGAGGAAACGGGCGTCCGGGTAGTGGTGCAGCACGTCTTCGACGGTGGCCACCCCAATCTCCACATGACGCTTCATCATTTCATATTCGGGCGGGGTCAGTTTACCCGGCTTAAGCAAAATCGCATCGGGAATGGCCACTTTGCCGATGTCGTGCAGCGGGCTGGTGTCGTAAAGCAACTGGATGAAATCGGCGGTAACGGCGCTGGTTCCGTCCGCCAACTCCTCGGCCAGAATACGCACATAATTGCGCACCCGTTCCAGATGCAGGCCGGTTTCCGTGTCGCGTGATTCCGCCAGCCGGGCCAGGGCAAAGATGGTCACATCGCGCATTTCCAGCGAGAGGATACGCTGGCCGGCTTTAATCCGGGCCGCCAGCTCCGCGGGATCAAACGGTTTGGTGACAAAATCATCGGCGCCCGCCGCCAATCCCTGGGCGATATTGGCCCGCTCATCCCGGGCGCTTAACATGATGATGTACACATAATGGCTGAAATGGCGACTGCGGATCGCCCGACACAACTGCAAACCGTCCATTGGTTCCATAACCCAGTCGGTGATGACCATACGGATCGGTTCCCGCTCCAGCCGGGCCAGGGCCTCATGGCCGTTGCGGGCACTGGAAACCTTATGGCCGGCTTTTTCCAGCGTCGTCTGGAGCATCTCCAGCGCGATAGGATCGTCATCTACGATAAGAATCCGCGGTCTTGTCAGCATGCCTGCTTCCAGCCCTGCATTCTTAAGTGGCAACGGTGTCGTCGGTATCGGCACGGTGTTGGTCAATCCATTCCAGGCAGCGCTGCATCTGGGTGGTCACCTCGGCCAGGGCCGCCGCGGCCCCGGCGGGCGGCAGCGAACCCCGGCAGAGCATCTCCAGCCGCTCCGCGGCCAGGTGCAGCGGTTGGGCGAAAAGATAGGCCGCGGTTCCTTTGATCTGGTGCGCGGCCCGCGCCACCGCTTCCCAATCGCCCGCGGCGATACGGTCGGTCAAATGGGCCAGTTCTTGCCGGCCTTGTGGAAGGAATTTTTGCAGCAGTCGTTCGACCAACTGGCGATCCTGTCCGCAATAGGATAACAAGCGGTCTAAATCAATGGGTTCTTCCGACTTGGCCCGATTATCAGCTTGGGCAACCAGAAGGGCGGGCGCTGGCAATGGGCCGACGGGTTCGGCCGGCGCGGCCGGGGCTTCGGTGGGCTTCCCGGCTTGTCCCGACTCGCTCGGGCGTGGCGCGGCACTGGCCGAAGCGGACGCGACGGATGTCCCCGCCGGCCGAGCGCCGGCTGCGGCGGCCGTGACCAGTGCCGCCGGTCCCACGGTTGGGCGGGCGTCCGCGGCGGCGGGTGATCCGTTGGGCGCCATGAGCCTTTCGATTTCCTTCACCAAAGCCGCCCGATCCAACGGTTTGATCAGGTAACCGTCCGCTCCAAGCTCATGGCAATGGCGCCGATCCTCCGGATTGGCGTTGGCCGTCAGGATGATGATGGGAATTTTGCCGCGCCCCCCGGTGGTGAAACACTTTCCCTCAGCTTCCCGCCGGCGAATTTCCCGGACCGTTTCGCAACCGCTCAACACCGGCATGAAATTATCCATGAGCACCAGGTCGAAAGGCTCTTTTTCCAGCGTCTGCAAGCACACCCGGCCGTTGTTGACCACCTGACAGGACAACTGCAGACCGTGGAGCACCTCCCGCGCCACGAATTGGTTGATCTCGTTGTCTTCGGCCACCAGAATCTTCAGTCCCTTCAGCTCGGGCCGGATGCGCAGCGCCGGACGCGGAGCGGCCTCCGTTCGGCTGGCATCCCGGTGGGCGGCGCCGTCGCCGAGAATCTGCATAAGCGCGTCAAAAAGCTGGGACTGCCGGATGGGCTTATTCAACACGCTGACAATGTCATGGGCGCGCAGCAACTGGGGCGGCAATTCGGCGCCGGCCCGCGTAAGCAACACGGCGGCGGGCCTTTTCAGGTCCGCCTGCCCGCGAACGCGGCGAAGCAGTTCCAGGGCATCCACCGTGCTGGACTGGTGATCGGCGAACAGAATGTCCGCCGGAGCGCCCTCCTGCCGCATCTGCCGAAGGTGTTGCAGAGCGGTTTCGATGGTATCGGCCTGGCGGACCGTCAGCCGCCAATAGGTCAGTTGCTCGGCCAGCGCCTCCCGCACGGTGGCGCTGGGGATCACCAGAAGCACATGCAGGGCGCGTAGCGCCTCCGGCAGCGTCTCGGCATCCAGCCAGAGGTTAGGCTGCCGTTGCAGCTTTACGCTAAACCAAAAACAACTGCCGCGGCCCGGCTGACTTTCGTAGTTGATAACGCCGCCCATCATTTCCACTAATTGCTTGCAAATCGCCAGACCCAGACCGGTCCCGCCATGGAACTTGGCGCCCCCGCCGCGCACCTGGGTAAAGGCGGTAAACAACTTGCGGCCATGCTCCGGTGGAATACCGATACCCGTGTCGTGCACTTCAAATCGCACCACCATATCGTGTTCATGCACCAGCGCCGGCGCGACTTTCACCGCGATCTCACCGGCATCCGTGAATTTGATGGCGTTATTGATCAGGTTGATCAGCACCTGCCGCAGGCGGGCCGGATCCCCGCGCACCAGGGAGGGCAAATCCGGGGCGATCCGGCAAGTCACATCCAGCCCTTTGGCGGTGGCGATCGGGGTGAGCATGAAAACGGTGTTTTCGGTCGCCACGCGCAGATCGAAATCCTGGATGTCCAGTTCCAGCCGCCCGGCTTCAATCTTGGAAAAATCGAGCACATCGTTGATCACGCTCAACAGCGCGTCCGCGGAGGAACGGGCAATGTGGGTGTAGTTGGTCTGCTGCCGGGTCAGCGGCGTTTCGCCGAGCAAGTCCAGCATGGCGGTGACGCCGTGCAAAGGCGTGCGGATTTCGTGGCTCATGTTGGCCAGGAATTGGCCTTTGACCCGCGTGGCTTCTTCTGCCGTGGCGCGGGCTTGAATCAAAGCCCGCTGCGCGATCTGCAATTTCTCAATGGTTTCATGGCGGGCCTGGACGGTTTTGTCGATCATGATCGCCGCCCCCCAGACCATGCCGCCGAGCATCACCACCGTTACGATGGCCACCAATCCCGCCGCCACGCCCGCACCGATCAGATGCATGCGGAATGCCACGATGGCCGGCCAGATCAACGCCGGGGGCAGCAGCAGCACCGCCGGCAGAAGGCGGCGCATAATCATGCCGCCGGGCAGCGGGCTACGCAGGTTTCTCGCAAGACCGTAGTTGGGCTCCAGGCTCAGCAACCCCGCGGTGAGCAGCAGAAATCCCAACGCGGCATCGAAAGGCATGGGCATGAATCGGCCGTGATGGCCCGACCAGTGCCCACCGAATAAATAGTTCGTCAGTCCGAATAAATGACTGGTCAGTCCGAAAATCACCACCAGCAATACGGTCAGGCCGAAAGCCTGCACCCACCATTGGCGCAGCCGGCGCCGGGGCGATAAGCCAGCCAGCAGGCCCAGGCCGGCCACGATAAAGGCCGTGGCGGTTTCCGGCGCCATGCGATTGGGGGCGAAAGGCACGTGGTTAAGCCGGGCGGCGAATAGCCAGCGATCAACATACAGCGGGGCGCCGGTCAGGTAACGCCAAAGGCGGGCGGCGGCCAGGATGATCGTCACGGCGGCGCCCGCGGCAATCCATGGGACCAACCGGCGGTTTCGCCGGGCGGGTGGTTGCAGGGCCAGCGCCACGGCGCAGAGCAGAAACAACACCGCCACCAGCGGATTCATGGGAACCGTGCCGGGAATGAAGCTGATGAGCGTATTATTGGCAACGGTCCAGCCGAGCAGCACCACAACGCCGATAAGGGCTATGCCCACGGCGCAAAGGCGCGCCATGCGCCAGCAATTTTTCCCGGTTGGTTCGGAAATGGATTCCATCACGGTATTCGGCTTAACACGTCACATCCTGCACACCCGGCCACAGAGTGCGTGGGGATCACGGCGTAATCCTGTGGCAAACTATATCGTGATATATCGTGTGGCTTTTACGGCGGCGTGGTTTCATCCGGGCATGCTGAATCCTCCGGAACCATACTCTGTATATGCCTATCTATCGGCTATTGTAGGCATGGTTATGAGGAATTTCTTGACGAAAGTGCAAAAGAGTCTCGCCTGTCCGCGGGGGATTGGTCCGCAAACATGCGTAGCCCCAAGGTCGCCGGGGGCGACTAAACTGTAGCGCGGGGTGGGGTGCGGCTCCTGAACGGCTACGGAGAATATGAATCAGACCCGTCGCAGCCTGGTCTCAAAGCCCAGCAGTGATCCTGGCAGGAATAGCAGGCGGAACAGTCCCGGCGCGACGAGGGCCGTGTACAAGGTGCTGCTGGCGATCAGCCCGGCCTGGGTGGCCAGGCCGATCCCCCCCCACGCTCCGCCCGCCGTCGGAAATACCAGCCATTCCACCAGGCTCCGCGCGATCATAAACAGCAATACCCCAAGGCAGGTCAGGACCGCCTGGCTGACCGGATTGGCGCGGAAAATATGTTTGCGGATGGGGATGATTCCCAGGCCGATCATGGCCAGCAGGATGGCCTGCAAGCCCAGTGGGCCGGAACTGGTCAGATCATAGACCAGTCCACACCAGAAGCACGCCAGGGGGGCCGCATCCGTTGCGGCGAACATGGCATAAAAAATGGCGAGCAGGGGAAGATATTCGATATGAAAATAGCCGGCCGCGCTGAGTTGGCCCAGATGCGCTGCTTGCAGCGCTGTGGCCAGGTAAAGCAGAATAAAAAAAGGAATCCAACGCATGGCAATAACAAGTTTTCGGTTCCAGGTTTTCGGTTTTCAGCAGCTTAACCCGGAACACTTTAGCCGGTAAGTGCCCCGTCGCAAAACCTGGCCGCAGCCGTGGTGTGCCCCCGCGTCTGATGTCCCCGGGCGGCGGTTCACCGGTCGCCGCCAGCGAGTCGCTGCAGCGACCTGAAGCCAGGGGGCTTCCGATGAGGGCTTTTCAACCGAACCCCTGAAATCCAGGATCCGCGACGGTGGACTGAAAACCGAAAACCATCCAGAGGCTGGCCGCGGCGGGCGGACGGCTTTATACTTCCATGCCATGGACCACAGACACCGATGGATAATTTGTTCCCTGCCGGCCGTGCTGCTGATTTTAAGCCGCGTGGCGTGCGGGCATGCCGCAGCGCCGGCCAGGCGACTGAATCCCACCTGGCTGCTGAAAAATGGCGTGTGGATTCCGCTGGTGGCGCCGGGGCAAAATACGCCCGAAGCCCAGGTGGCACTGATGGTGCGGAATTTGAATTCCGGCCATTATTCGTCGGTGACGTCGCAAGCGAAGGCCTGGTTGAAAAAAAAGGCCAATAAGACCAATCCCCTGGTTCCGGAGGTGCTGCTGCTGCGTGGCGATGCCTTCAACGCCATGGGTGATAAATACGCCGCGTTGTTCCCCTACGAAGATTTGCTGGACAACTTCCCCAACAGCCCGCTCTACGGCCCATGCCTGGAGCGCGAATACAATATCGCCTGCGCCTTCCTCCGCGGCTACAAGCGGCGTTTTCTGGGGATGCGCATCCTGCCCGTTGGTGGCGATGCCCTGCGTTTACTGCGGCGAATCCAGAATCGGCAGCGCGGCTCGCCATTGGCGGAATTGGCCGGTATGCGCGTGGCCGATTATTACTACCAGCAGGGCCGCTTCCGGCGGGCGCTGGAGTCTTATCAAGGCTTTCTGCGTCGTTATCCCTACAGTCAGTTTGTGGTCAAGGCAACCGTCCGGAAGGCGGAATGCCTTTTGGGCACATTTCGGGGCGTGCGCTTCGACATGACCCCGCTGCGCAATGTGCAGGTGCAACTGCAAACGCTGCGGCGACGCTATCCGCAGCAGGCTACCGCTCTGCAGGTGCGGGGTATTTTGGAGCGAATCTACCAGCTGGAGGGCGAAAAGGAACTGCAGATCGCGCGATTCTATATAAGATTCGGTAAGCCACACGCGGCACAATTTTATTACCAGCGCGTGATCAATGGTTGGCCGGAAACCATCTGGGCCAAGCGCGCCAAACGCGAGTTCAGGGAGCATTTTCCACAGGCGAAGGGGGCCAGACAATGAGGCTGCCATTTCGGGACATTCGCTCCTGCCCAGCCCTGGCGTCCGCGGAGCTTGGGGATGCTCATCGTACCCCGCGTCAGCGCGGGGTCATGGCGCTTGACGGCAACCCGGACCCGTCGCTGCAGTTTAGTCGCCGCGGCGACCTCCGGGCTATGAAAAAATCCCGCGTCTTTCATGGCCCCAACGTCGCTATGGCGACCTTCAGGCCGCGCTGGGGCCAGTTTCGCCGCCGGGCCGTGCTGGTGCTGTTTTTACTGGCCCCGTTGGCCGGGTGCGGTTATTCCAGTTCGTCCTTATACCCCACCGACATTAAGACGGTGGCGGTTCCCATCTGGAGAAACGACACCTTCCGTCGTCAACTGGAGTTCAGCCTTACCGAAGCGATTGACAAAAACATTGAGGCCCGCAGTCCCTACCGGCTGGCCTCGCGGAACCGTGCGGATTCCATATTGACGGGCCGCATTATCCATGTCACCGAAAACGTTCTGACCAATCGTTTCGCCACCAATCTGCCCCAGGAAAGTCAAATCACGATTGCGGTTGATTTCACCTGGAAGGACCTGCGTAACGGAAAAATTCTGCTGCGGCGAAAGTCGTTCAGCGCCACCAGCGCTGAAATTCCCCAGATCGGCCAGCAACTCTCCGATGCCGAACAGATCGCGGTGGAGCGGCTGGCGCGGGCCATCGTCAATCAGATGGAAAAATCCTGGTGAAAGCTCCTCTCCGGCGGTGTCGGCGGTAATGATCCGCCGGGTTTAGCCCGGTGCTCAGCGGGGCATGGTCTAACCGGGTAAGCGACCGCCCCAATCCGCCAGGAGCCTTCCTAATCCTCTGTCCGCCTCTACTGAACCCCGACAACAGGAAACTTGAGGTTACACCCCGCGGGCCAGAAAGCCGCCGTCCACCACAATGGTTTCGCCGGTGGTAAAGCTGGCGGCCGGCGAGATCAGATAGATCGCCGCGCCGACAATCTCTTCGGCGCGGCCGAAGCGATTCAGCGGCGTATGGCGCCTAAGCCATTCGCCACGCGGCGTGCCTTCGATCAGCGGGCGATTCAAATCGGTCGGAAACACGCCAGGTGCGATGCCATTGACCCGAATGCCATATTGGGCCCATTCATTGGCCAGGCCGCGGGTTAATCCCATCACGCCGCTTTTCCCCGCCGCGTAAGCCAGAACTTCCGAGAGCGAAATGAATGAATTTAACGAAGCAATATTGACAATGACACCCCGCTGGTCAGCGGCATCCGGCGCCTGCTCCTTCATCACCCGACCGGCGGCCTGATCGACCACAAACGTGCCCACCAGGTTGACATCCACAATTCGCCGAAAGTCCGCCACAGTCATTTCCAGCGACGGCTGGCGGCGGATGATACCGGCCGCATTCACGGCGGCATCCAGTCGCCCATACCGGCGTACAACCTGGTCCACGGCCGCGCCCACTGCGGCCTCATCGGTTACATCCACGGCGATAGCGTCGTGTCCCGCACCGAGTCGCGCCTGGGCTGCCGCCACCTTTTGCGGATTGCTCGAGCCCACCACCACGCTGGCCCCCGCTTCCGCCAGCCCGCGGGCGATGGCCCAGCCCAATCCGCTCGTACCACCGGTAATCAGACATACCTTGCCGGAAATATCCAAACCGCGATAACCCATGCTGATCAGTCTCCGTTACACGTTCGTGCACTTATGCCGTTGCGGCTGGTTCGTGTTGCGTCCGGGTCATCAATTATATCCGTAACCCGATCGCCGTCCCACCCGCATCGGCGCCGGATGCAGCATAAGGCCGGCGTTGATGAGAAGAGTGGATCGCAAAACCAAACCATACCTTTTATTATGATCGGTATGAAGCGGGCTTATGCGTACCTTGTTGCGGAGCGTTTGCGCGATTTTCCATGCGTGGCGATTGTCGGACCACGCCAGTGCGGCAAAACCACCCTGCTGGCAACGCTGCCCAAGCAGTGGAAGCGCTTCGATCTCGAACAGAGCGGGGATTATCGCATGATAGCCGAGGATCCTGAGTTGTTTTTGCGGCTTAATCCCGAGTGCGTGGCCATCGACGAAGCCCAGTTGCTACCGGCGCTTTTCCCGGCTTTGCGAATCGCCATCGATGCGCAGCGCCAGCGGCGGGGGCGCTTCGTCATCACGGGATCGAGTTCGCCGGCTCTGCTCCGGTCGGTTACAGAGTCCCTGGCGGGCCGGGTGGCAATGATCGAAATGGCGCCGCTGGCCTTCAGCGAGATTCACGCCCGCCCTGCTCGTGGGCCATCCTTCGCTGCGCTACTGGGCGACCGCAGGGCCAGGGCCGCGGAATGGGAAGCCCTCCCGCCGCGCGCCGATCTTCAGGCGGTGCACGGTTATTGGTTCCGCGGAGGATATCCGGAACCATGGGTCAGGGGAACCGCGCATTTTCGCTCGGTTTGGATGGAGCAGTACGCCCGCACCTACCTGATGCGCGACGTAGCGAGGCTTTTTCCAGGCTTGGATCACGATCGGTTTCTGCTGTTTCTGCAAATGCTCGGCGGTTTGTCCGGTTCTATCGTGAATTATTCGGATACGGCCCGCGCGCTGGGTGTTTCAGCGCCCACGGTCCGCGATTATTTTGAGATAGCCCATGGGACGTTCGTGTGGCGCCGGATTCCCGCTTATGAGAAAAATCCCCTCCGGCGCGTGGTGAAACATCCCCGGGGGCATCTGCGTGACAGCGGGCTGCTGCACCACCTGCTGCGGGTGGCGGATGTCACGTCGCTCTTGGGACACCCGCAGGCCGGGCGCTCCTGGGAGGGAATGGTGACCGAGGAACTTATCCGCCAACTTACCTTTCAGGGTGCAGGCTTCGACTACTACTACTATCGCACGGCGGCCGGGGCGCAGGTGGATCTGGTTCTCGAGGGTGATTTTGGCTTGATCGCCGTGGAGATCAAGCACACCCAGAGCATCCGCAGCTATTGTAGTGTCCCGCAAATAAGTACACAAAACAGGCTGGCGGATAGCATAGCGTCATGCCGCGCAAAAGCCCGCCCGTTGCTCTATCAGAAGCAGAAGGTTTCCGCTTGCAACAGTGGATCCGTGCTGGTTCCACACCCCAACAGACGGTTCTTCGGTCCCAGATTATTCTCCGGGCTTCCCGCGGGCAATCGGATCAAAGCATTGCCCGGGATATGGGGCTGCAACGACGCACGGTCGCGTTGTGGCGCCGCCGAGCTGGTGCACACGGCATCGGTTGCGTCTGGGCGATTGCGCCGGGGCGCGGCCGAAAGACGCTGTACGGCCAGGCCGCCGTGGCGCGCATTGTTGCAACGACGCTTCACACCAAGCCCTCCGGATCGACGCATTGGAGTACCCGCACGCTGGCCGAGGAACTGGGTGTGAGCAAAAATACCGTCCACCGGATATGGCAAGAGCACCGCCTCCAGCCCCATCGCACCACAACGTTCAAGTTGTCACGCGACCCGCGATTTCTGGAAAAGCTAACGGATGTGGTGGGTGTGTATCTGACCCCACCGCAAAATGCCGTGGTGCTCTGTGTCGACGAAAAGAGCCAAATTCAAGCTTTGGATCGCACGCAGCCAGGACTTCCGCTCAAACCCGGCCGATGCGGAACCTTCACCCACGATTACAAACGCCACGGCACCACCACCCTCTTCGCCGCCCTGCACATGGTCGAGGGACGCGTGATCGGAGCGTGCTATCCGCGTCATCGCCATCAGGAATTCCTGCGTTTCCTACGTCGTCTGGATGACGAGTTTCCAGCGGCGATGGCGTTGCATTTGATTCTGGACAACTATGGAACACACGGTCATGAGCGCGTGCGCCGGTGGCTGGCAAAGCATCCGCGATTCGTGCTGCACTTTATTCCCACCAGCTCCAGTTGGCTCAACCTGGTCGAGCGTTGGTTCGGAGAATTGACCCAGAAGGCGGTGCGTCGCGGCAGTTTCCATAGCGTGGCCGATTTGGAACAGGCCATCGAACAATTCATGGACGCTTGGAATGCCAATCCCGCGCCCTTCGTATGGACGGCTACAGTCGAGGCTATCTTGAAAAAACTCGCACGTTGCCGTCGCCGTCTGGAGCAACTTCAGCCTGGCTGCACCAATCCCAAATCCCGAAAGGCAGCCAAAATATATGAGTAGTTATTTGCGGGACACTACACTATGATCTACGCAGTTTGCGCGATTTCGTCAGGGAGCGCCATTGTCGCCTGGGGTTGGTTATTAACAACGACCTTCACCCCCGCCGTTACGACGAAGACATCATCGGCGTGCCGTTCGCGTGCCTTTAAGGTGGGATTAACAGGGCGTGACAAGCAGAGTGGCTGATAAGCCTTGACGCCAGCGTCAGCGTAGCTCTCTATCCCGGTCCTGGCCAGTCGGGTTTGACGAACCGTCCCGCTTCCAAAATCGGCTGGCCGTCCACTTCAATGCGGCAACCAGTTTTGCGCAGGTCACAGACCATGTCCCAGTGCAAACCACTCTCATTTTTGCCGCCGGTTTCAGGATAAGCCGCCCCGAGAGCTGCGTGGCAGGTGCCGCCGATTTTTTCATCAAACAGCGTATTACGGGTGTAGCGCTGGATGGAAAAATTGGTACCGATGGCGAACTCGCCTAAAATGCGTGCGCCCGCATCTTGATCGAGCATGGCCAGCAGAAATTCCTGGCCCTTGGCCGCCTTGGCGTCAACCACTTTGCCATTCTTAAACGTCAACTGAATGCCGTCGCATTCCCGACCATGATGCACCGCGGGAAAACTGTAGCGAATCACGCCGCTGACCGCGTCCTCTATCGGTCCGGTGAACACCTCGCCATCGGGAAAATTTTCGTGGCCGCAGCAGTTGATCCACCGCCGGCCCTGCACTCCCAGCCGTAAATCCGTGTCGGCGGCGATCACCCGCACCTCCTTCGCCGTATTGAGAAAATCGGCCAGACGCTGCTGTTTTTCGCTGATCTTTTTCCACGCCGCCACCGGGTCATCCAGATGCAACAGGCCGCCGCGGAAAACGAAATCTTCGTATTCGTGCAGCGACATTTCGGCATCCTGGGCGCTGGCCTGGGTGGGATATTGCGTGCCGACCCATTTCAGCTTGCCGTCGGCCGCGCGTTGCAAAAAACGCTTGCTGATGGGCCGCCGGGCCTGGGCGGCGGTGGCCTGCCTTTTCGGGTCCACATTGGTCATGGCCCGGGTGTTTTCCTCGGCCCACAAACCGATGGACACATCTATCGTTTCCACAATATATTTCGCCACCGGCGAAATGAATTCCAGTTGCTTGGGGCCGGCCACGCGATAAAACGCCTCTTCCATGGCGTCGGAAACCATGGTGACAAACGGATGGGCGCCGGCCCGCAGCACCTCTTCATAGATCGCCTCAATCAGCGGCAAGCCAACCACCTCGCCGGAAATCCGCACGAGTTCATCAGGCTTTACCGTAGCCGAATAACCCACCAGCACTTTGGCTAATTTTTCCAAACGTTGGTCACGCATGAGCAACACATCCTTTCACCAAATCGACGGCCGTAGCAGCCGCCCCACAATGGCCATCTCTCACGATTAAGCTCCCTTTCCAGCCACGGCGGACGGCCGCGGGTTTCCACCCGCGGCTGCGGGGCAGGCGACCACGTGCAGCCGCGAGATCGCAATCCCGCCGTCGTTGGGCATTCGCTTTCCGTTGGTGCGCCATGGTCCATGGATAGTAATCGACCGATGGCGCGATTGCGAGGAGCCGTGCCTGGCTGGTGGACGGCCGCGGGTTTCCACCCGCGGCTGCGGAACACGCGACCAGATACAGCCGCGGGATCGCAATCCCGCGGCCGTTGGGCGTTCGCTTCCCGTTGGTGCGCCATGGTCCATGGATAGTAATCGACCGATGGCGCGATTGCGAGGAGCCGTGCCTGAGTGGCGGACGGCCGCGGGTTTCCACCCGCGGCTGCGAGGCACGCGACCACGTGTAGCCGCGGGATCGCAATCCCGCGGTCGGCGGGCGTCCAACCTCCAACTGGTTCACCGCGGTTATGGATGGCCTGTGGCCAGCAGTTCTGCCAGGCCTTGTTTCACCGCGGCCAATTCGGATTCCTGCCGCGCCAACTGGTCGCGCCAACCCTGCACCACCGACGCCGGGGCTTGGTCGACGAAATTCCCATTGGCCAACTTGGCTTGGCTGGAGCGAATGAAATGTTCTAATTCACTTTTGCGTTTGCCAAGCCGCTTAATTTCCGCTTCCCGGTCGATGACGCCGAGCACATAGATCTGCACTTCGGGTAAAACAGCCACGGCCGCGGCCGAGGGGGGGGCGGCATTCTGCGTAATCCGCAGCGTGCTGTTCGAGAGCGGCTCAATAATGCCCTGATTCCCCGCAAGCACCCTGACGATGGACTCGCTGGCCGGCGACAAAACCACGTCCAACGTCCGCTTCGGGGCCAGGTTATATTGATTGCGAATATCGCGGATTTTGCGGGTTACGCCCTGCGCCAGGGCGATTTGCCGCTCCGCATCCGGCGCGAAAAGTTCCGGCTCGACCTTCGGAAAAGGCGACACCATCAAAGATTCGCCGCGGCCCGGCAGCCTCTCCCAGATCGCTTCGGAAATAAAGGGCATCAACGGATGCAGCAGACGCAGGCCGGTATCCAGGGCGTACAGCAAAATCGTCTGGACGGTGCGGTCCTGTTGCCGAAGGCGGTTTTTGGCGATTTCCAGATACCAGTCGCACAGATCGTTCCAGAAAAATTCATACAACGTCGTGGCCAAAGGCGCAAAGCGAAATGCGTTGATCGTCTCCTCGACGGCTTGAATGGTGCGGTGGAGGCGCGAAAGAATCCAGCGATCGGCGACTTCAATTGTGGTATGGCAGGTGCCGTTGCCAGGAGCAATAGGCCTGTCCGTATCGCCCCTGACGCTTTGTCGCCGTAGCGACTCCCAGATCAGCACATCCGGGGTTGAGGGAACTGAAACCCCGGATGTGTTGGCCAGAATGAAGCGTGAAGCGTTCCAGATTTTATTGGCAAAATTGCGGCCAATATCAAAGCGCGGGCTGGTATTCTTGCCGGTACTTTTGTCCTTCACCACGGGCAAGCGGATATCCTGCGTTTCCGTCGCCATGCTGGCCAGAGTGTAGCGCAACGCATCCGCTCCGTGGCTTTCAATGATGTCCACCGGGTCCACGCCGTTGCCGAGAGATTTCTTCATCGGCCGCCCCTGGCCATCCTGAATCACGGCATGAATATAAACTTTCTTGAAAGGCACATCGCCGTGTAGATAAAGGCCGAACATCACCATCCGCGCGACCCAGAGCGTGAGTATCTCGCGGGCCGTGGAAAGCACATCGGTGGGATAGAAACAGGTCAGCAACCCATCCTCGGGTTTTTCGTTGGTTCCCTCGGCCGGCCAACCCATCGTCGATAGCGGCCAAAGCGCGGAGGAAAACCAGGTATCGAGAACGTCAGGGTCGCTCTCGACCGACCCCGGCCGGTAGTCGATTTTGCTGAGCTTGTTGAAAAGGGTTTGTTCCTCAGTGTCAAGGCTGGGCCCGGAACCCGTAGCCGGAGCCCTTCCCAGGCACTTTTCGTCGAACTCCGTTATGCAACGATCCGCTTCTTCGGTGCGTGCGACCAGCACCACTTGCGACGCGTACGTGTATCCACCCGTCCTCGCAATTTCCTCCTGCAGCTCCCTTAGTGTTCGGCGCGGCTTGACGCAAACATCCTCCACCAGGCCCTTAGCCGCGACAAATGCCTCCCATAGCTCCGCGCCCTTTTTGGCGCGTTCTAGGTCGTCGCCGGCCATCTCGACTATTGGTGTATTGTCCAGGCTTTGGGTCGGGTCAAAACTTATTGTCCGTATCCGTACCGGTATCCCATGTCCCCACCACAATTGCCGACTGATGCACCAATCACGTTTCTGGGAAAGCCAGTCGATGTAGCCCTGCGTATAGCGTTCAGGAATAATCTTTACGCGGCCATCTTGGACGGCGTCAATCGCCGCCTGGGCCAGGCCGGCGGCTTTGGTTCCATCGCCCAGCGTGATGCCGCCTTCGACATCGCCCATTTTCACGAACCACTGCTCGCTTAAATATGGTTCAATGGGTGTTTTACTCCGATCGCTGTGGCCGACTTCGTGTTCATGCGGTTTTTGGTCCGCGATCAGGCCCAACGATTCCAAATCTTCCAGAACTTTTTTGCGGGCGTCGGAGGCGAATTTCAGGCCGCGGTAATCAAAATCCCGATCGCGGAAACGGCCTTTGCCGTGGGCATGGACCTTGCCATCCGGCGTCAGCAAGTTGATCTGCTGTAAGTTATGCCGCAACCCGCAGGCGTAGTCGTTCGGATCATGCGCCGGCGTCACCTTCACCACGCCGGTGCCGAATTTCGGATCCACCAGCAGGCCGTCGGCGATGATGGGAATTTTCCGGCCCACCAACGGTAACTCCACGTGCCGGCCGATGAGGTTTTGGTAGCGCGGATCGTTCGGATGAACGGCCACCGCGGTATCACCCAACATGGTTTCCGGCCGCGTCGTGGCGACAATCAAATATTCCGGTTCGCCGGGCTTGCGATTCGCCAAGGGATACTTGATCGAAGTCATCTGGCCTTGGACGGTTTCATGGTAAATTTCATCATCGGCCACCGCGGTTTGCAGGTGGGTGTCCCAATTCACCAGGCGCCGGCCGCAAAAAATCAAACCATCTTTGAACAGTTTGAAGAACGCCGCGCGCACGGCGCGGGCACAGACCTTGTCCAGGGTGAAACGCGTGCGCTCCCAATCGCAGGAAGCGCCCATCGCCTTTAGCTGGTCGAGGATCCGGTTGCCGAATTTCTCCTTCCATTGCCAGATGCGCTTGACCAATTCCTCGCGGCCCAGGTCGTGGCGGTTCTTTTTTTCCTCCTGGAAAATAGTTTTTTCCACCACCGCCTGCGTGGCAATGCCGGCATGGTCGATGCCGGGCATCCAGAGGGTGTTATCGCCTTTCATGCGGTGATAACGGGCCAGGATATCCTGAATAGTTCCATTGATCGCATGGCCTAAATGCAAAGCACCGGTGACGTTCGGCGGCGGAATGACCATGCTGAAACGGCCGCCCCGCGGCAGGATGACGGCGTGAAAAGC
>JAJYFE010000074.1 GCA_021785435.1 Planctomycetota bacterium | reverse complement strand
CGATGGAGATAGGGTTTAGGTTGTAGGCGTTGGTTTTTGCGGTGCGGAAAAAGCGGAATTGCAAGCACCGCGTCGTAGGGTCGCCACGGCGACTTTCGACGCGGTGAACCGAACAGGACTGGGCTGTCCCTCGTGGGATTCAAGGCCGTTTTTTAAGGAGTCCCGCCATGTAGGTAAACCAAGGTCATCCGCGTGGTAGTGGTTCCGTCTGGGAAATCTCCAAGGGTCGCCGCTCGCAGCGTCGCTACGGCGGCAGTTCACCTTTTTCAAAGGAGTCTTTCATGTTCAGTTCACTGAAAACAGATCGCGGAGTCGCCAGGGCGACGGACTTAACCCTGGAAACTGGTAATACTGGCTCTCTTTTAAAGGAGATTACGATGAGAGCGTACCAAATCTTCCAATCCATAGTCGCAGCCGTGTTGTCCCCGGTTACCTGGCTGCTTGCGGCGGCGGCTCTGCTGCTGAATTCCATGGTGCTGAGCCTGGCTCGGGGGCTGGGCGCCTACGGCGACCTGGAATCCCTGGTCAGCCGAGTGGGATTCCGGTCGTGGCGACGCCGTTTTAGGGGTGCCTTAGGGTTTACCCTGATTGAGCTGCTGGTGGTGATATCGATAATAGCTATTCTCATATCTATATTACTACCGGCGTTGGCGAAAGCCCGGGAACTGGCCAACCGCGCCGTCTGCATGGCCAATATCCGCGGGGTCATCCAGTCGATGACTATCTACGCCCAATCCAACAACGGTTCGTTCCCGGAGGTACCCGGTGGGGCCGCCGGGGGCGGGAACCCGAATTTCGCCAATCCGCCGCTGGTCGCGTACGGCAGTAATAAAACCGCCTTCACCCTCCCCGCTGTCGGTAGTTCCATCGTCGTGCAGGGATTCTATTCCGGCGCTCAACCGTTCACGGGCACTACTTCCGCTTGGGACGATCCAACGGCCGCTCTGTGGATGCTGGTGCTTCAGGGCTACACCACGCCGGCGAGTTTCTTCTGCCCCTCCGATGCCATAGGCTCCGCGCCGTCGATTGAATCGTTGAGCATTGGCGGCACCCTGTACTACTTCGGCAATTTTGGCAGCATGTCACCGACCACCTACAATACCATGACCGGTGCTTACAACAATCAGGGTGGGGGGCTGAGCTATTCCTTCGACTTCCCGTGGCCGAGCGTGAGCGGCGGTATCGCCCCATTCTCTGGCGCTTGGTGGAATACCAATAACGCCACTACCCAGGTCCCCTTGGTTAGCGATATGGCTCCGATGGGGGGCACTACACCGGACAACGGTGATGGGCCGGGCGAGGGCGTATACCAGCGCGTCACCAGCACCCTGCCGACCGCCAACACCTATGGCCCCTATATCTACAACTCCGGCAACCACGCCGGCGACGGCCAGAATGTGGGCTTTGGCGATGATCACGTAACCTGGGAAATCTCGCCGTACGTGGGCCAGAACGGCGACAATATTTTCACCTACACCAGCGCCACGGGGGTGGTTAATGGAACCACAGATACGAGTCAAGTGGCGCTTACGGCGGGGTTCTGGGCTCCAGCGCCCTTGATTCTGACGCTGGCCGCCCCGTTTGATACCTGTATGGTGCCGGTGCGCACAGTGAACCCCACCACGGCGGCCAAGGCCACTGCGACGTGGTGACGGAGGGTACGAAACGAAGTCTGCAACTCGTTAGCGTTAAGCAAGGGGCACATAACACATCATCACCTACCCGGTTCCAGTGTGCCGGGGCCTAGCCAGCGCTGGTCTGCGTGAGGTGTGAGTGTGTTTCTGGGGGGGGGAGTTTGGGGAAAGGAGTCTGGAAGTGGTTGGTGTTGGCAGACCCGGTGGATTGGGGGCGGCGGTGGCTGGCTGTTTTATGCTGGCGCTTGGTGCGGCCAGCGTTATTTCGCCGTCAGCCTGGGCCGTGACGACCTCCCGATATTCCGTGCCCATCTTGCGTCTTCCGTTCATGAAGGCCCCGCCTATCACGGGGCCGGTGCGACCCGAACAATGGGGAGGGGCTGACGCGATGGTGGGGTTTTGCGCCAACAATCCCGGCCCTAATTTAATGCCACAACCGGCGCGCTTCTGGATAGGCGGGGACACCCGGCATTTGTTTGTAGCGGTGGTCAGCGACACGCCGCCCGGGGATAGGGTTATAGCGCGGGCGGTTCCCGTTGCTGGGGGCAACGCACGGCGTGTGTACAAAGACGATGCCGTAGAAATTTGGGTCGATCCTTCACCGGACAACGCACGGGGGCTGATTTACCAAACACTCATCAACGCCAAGGCGGCGATTGAGCAGTACACCTACGGCAAGGGGGGCGCCAACCTTGGGACATGGCGCGGGCACTGGCGCGTTAGCAGCAAGATTGTCGACAACCGCTGGATACTGGAAGCGGCGATTCTCTGGAGCGATTTCGGCCTTAGGAATGTGGAGGGTAAAAAAATCGGTGTCCGTATATGCCGCGATTGGCAGCAGATTCCGCAGGGCGGAAGTTCAAGCAGTTGGTCGCCACTCGGCGGCGCCTACGAGAATAGTGCGACCATGCCATGCGTCACATTTAGTGCCGCGGCGCCGGTGGTACAGTTGCTGCAACTGCAGGACGGACCAAATGAGCCAGCGTTCCTAAGGCTTTCCATACGCAACCCGCATCCTACTTCATTGCGGGTGCGTGTTTCCATGCGCGTGGCGCCGCAGTCGTCGATGCCGGTGGCAAGAAACGAGGTGCTGACACTGGCGCCGCATTCCACCAAGATCATCCAAATGCACGCGCCGAGCGAGCCGCACGAGTGGCTCAATACCTGCGTCCTCGTGTCCTCCGCGAACCGTAAGACGGTGTTCTACCGCCGCGACTTTCGGTGGCAGACGAGCCGCCCGGTGCAGCTTTGGTTGCTTCACAGGCCGGCGGCCAGGCGCTATACCAAATTCATGTATTTTCCATCGCTCAACGTGATGCAAGTGCGGGTGAACTTGAGCGGCCTGGCCAATGCCGCCCAGGTGCGCACCGTGCGGCTTCAAGTGCGGAATCAGAAGACCGGCCGGACCGTCGCGGCCACGACCATGCCACCACTGGTGGGCGGTGTGGCGCGGCTTGGGGAGTGGAGAATCCCGCCGCTGGACGGTAAGTACGACCTTGTGGCGCGATTTGGAGGCATACACGCCGCGCCGGAGATTCTACCCTTCATACGTTATCATTTCCCATGGGAACACAACCGGCTTGGCAAGGCCAACATTATCGCACCACCATTTACGCCGATACGAGTGCAGGGCGATATTGTCAGCGTTATCGGGCGGCGACAGGCGATGAACGGCTTAGGACTGTGGGACCAGGTGTGGGCGTTGGACAAGCCCCTTTTGGCCGGGCCGATTCGCCTCGTGGCGCGTGCCGGCGGCCACCGGTACCTCGGGCACGGGCGGCTGCGATTCGTGGAGGTCAAGCCGACGCGGGTGGTGACCGTGGCCCACTGGTCGGCCGGTCCGCTGACGGGATCCACCCGCAGTGTGTGGGATTACGACGGCGCGATGAAAAGTACGTTGACCCTCGCGCCCACCACGCGACGGCTTGACTCGGTGGCGCTGGTGATTCCCTTACACGATCGTCCAGCACGGCTGTTTCATGCCTGTACCGATGATCTTCGCGTCAACTACGCCGGCCAGACGCCGTCGGGACTGGGCGGGATATGGAAAAGCAGCGAGGCAGCGCATCGGGATATTATCGGCTCGTACGTGCCGTATATTTGGCTGGGTGGCACGAGGCGCGGCTTGGCGGTGTTTGGCGACAACGATCGCGGATGGGTGGACTACCAGGCCAGAACACCCTGTCAGGAACTGGTGCGCCGAGCCAATGGGACGCTCCAACTGCGTTTCAATGTGGTGGCGAAACCGGCGCAGCTTACTGCGCCTCACCACATCGTCCTGGGCTTCCAGGCGACACCGATCAAACCGATGCCCCGGGGCTGGCGGCGTTGGACGCTCGAGCACTACGTGCGCGGCTGTTACAACCTTATGATTGACGGCTCCGGCTACGGTTACGGCACTCTTTCGGGAGGCAATAATTTCTATCCCCGACGGCATGATTACAGCATCTACCGGGAGTTGGCACGCACGCGCCAAACCGGCAAGGTGCCGTGGGACTTCATCAAGAAATGGCTCGCCGGATACCCACCGGATCCCCTGAACCCCAATGATGTAAAGAATTGGGGCGTTTCCGTGCGGTCCTTCTTCAGTCAAATGACTTACCAGCCACAGGTTGTGGGGGTCTACACCAACCCCTCCGGGACGCGCTTGGATACGCGGGAGGCCCGGACGTACCTCGACGAGTGGAGCCGGCGTGCTTATCCTACACGCCAGTACTACTTCGGCGAAAGCGTAGACTACGGCGCCACCCCGTGCAAGAGCTACCGGGACATGGCGCTTTGGTATTACAACAAGATGCTTACGAGCTTCTGCGACAGTATCTATTGGGACGACATGTTTCTCAAGTCGGTTTTCCATACCGTCGGAGCGGACGGATACAGGCTGCCGAATGGGCAACTGCAACCCGGCGGCCAGCTTTGGGCGGAGCGGGCATTGGTGCGCCGCACTGCCATATTGGACGCCCAGTTACACAAGCCCAATCGCAACATCGTGCATATGACCAATACCGCTATCGCTCCCATCCTGGCATTCGCGCGCATGGATTTGGACTTGGAGATGAAGGAGAACCTGGCCGATTTCCAGGACCGTTTCAGCCGCGCCTTCCTCCAAACGGAGAGTATCGGACGGCAGTTTGGCAATGTGCCGCTAGTCCTGGCCCACATTGAGGGGGGGACCCACGACAGGCGAGTGTGGGTCAGGCGAACTTACGCCGGTGTTTGCTTGACCTTCGAGCTAAAGCCTTGGTTTCCCTACACGCCCGCCTATTGGCACAACTTCCGCCGCATGATCCAGTTCGGTTATGGAACACCGCATGTGCGCGTGTGGAACTACTGGGATCATGGTTACCCATTGAAAGTGTTGGGCGTTCCAACATCCTCCGTTCTGTTGAGCAAGCCGGGGCAAGCGCTGATCGTAGTATGCGATTGGCACCATGGCGGCGTGGCCCGACTGCGGCTGCTGCAGCCGCCGCTGCGTTTGCCGAGTCAACTTAAGGCCCAGGACCTGGAGACCAACAAAGCAGTTAAAGTCGCAAGCGGAATGATTTTGCTTCCGCTAAAGAAGAATGATTTCAGGGTGTTGCTGGTGCATTAACGCGGTGGAACGGCAGGCGACCAGGAACACGGGGCGAGCATGACATGATTCGTTTGGCAGTCATCGGAATGGGCGCGCGGGGCAGCGATCTGACGGCCAAGTTGGCCAGGATCGATCCGGAGTTAACTGTCGGCGCGGTGGTAGATCCCGATCCCGCAGGGGTTCGCCTGCGCCTGGCGCAACTGGGTTTGGACGGCCCACGTTGGCAGTTGCAGGAAAGCCAGTTCATTTCGCTGGAGAATTTGGTGGAGCGGTCCGCCAGCTTTGATGGCATCCTGATTGCCACCCGCGACCGTTGGCACACGCCGCAAGCCTGCGTGGTGGCCAAAACCGGCCTGCCGGTATTGCTCGAAAAGCCCGTAGCGATCAACCGGGAGCAGTTGGATTCGCTGGCCGAAACCTTCGCCGGACGTATGGACAGCGTGGTCGTGCCTTTTCCCCTGCGCGCAACGCCACTGTTTAAGCGCGTCTGTGAAATCGTTCGCTCGGGCGTCCTGGGAATCATCAACCATGTGCAGGCTGTCAACTTCATTTCCTACGGTGGAACCTATTTCGGCAACTGGTACCGTGATTACGATTTGTGCAACGGCCTGTGGATCACCAAGACCACGCACGATTTCGACTACCTGAATCAACTCCTTGGCGTCCGCCCCTGCACGATCGCCGCCATGGAGACGCGGCGCGTTTACGGCGGCGACAAACCGGCGGATCTGCGCTGTTCGGCGTGCGCTATCACGGCCACGTGCCCGGAAAGCCCCCAGGCCATGCGGCGGCGCGGCGATTCCGGCGGAGTTTTCCGCGGCGATTCCGGCCAAGTGGGTTCCCTCCGCCCCGGGGCGCCCGCTCCACCGGCGGTTCGCTACAGCGATCTAGGTCCCGATGACCATTGGTGCATGTTCAGCTCCATTTCCAACCGGCATCACGATGCGGCGTCGTGCCTGATTTCCTACGAAAACGGCGTGCTGGTGTCGTACAGCCAGAATTGCGTTTCGCGGCGGTCCGCCGGATCCCGGGGGGCCAGGATTACCGGTTATCTGGCAACCCTGGAATTCGACTGGAATCGCAATTCCTTGACCCTGATTGAACATCAAGGCCGCCAGATCACCACCGAAAATATTGATGCGCCAGAGGATGGGCATGGCGGCGGCGACGAATTGCTCCTGCGGAACTTCCTGGCCGTGATCCACGGCCGGGAGAAATCGAGATCACCCCTGGATGATGGCATCCTCAGCGTCGCTATGAGTTTAGCTGCCCGTGAAAGTTGTCGGTCGGGTCGTAGCGAGACGGTTGACGTCCCGCCGGAAATGAAGCGAACTCGTGTCGCTCGGGTGAACTTTGGCGTGGAAAGAACGCCGCAATCGCGCTGAGTCTAGGAGTTTCGTTCCGATGGCAACCACGAGGCCCCGGAGTAAAAAATTGGCGGACCAGGCACTGGCTCCAGCCCACGCATTGTGGCGGCTTGATCGGCCTGGCGAATCGCCCTATCGGTTCCAGGCGAAGAGCGCTGCGGAAGCCGTCCACCGGCAAGATCGCACCCGCAAGGCCCTGCACCGCCTCCTCACGCCGCCACGGCTGCGGCCGGCGCCCGTGGCCCTGCGCCGTCTGAAATCAGTCGACCGCGGTGACTTTGTGCGCGAGAAGCTTCTACTGCGCACGAGCCGCAAAAACCTGATGCCGGTCCATTTGCTGCTGCCCAAGCGGGCGCCGCGTCCGTTACCGGTGGTGACCGCATTTCATGGCCACGGTTATGGTGTAAAAGATATCATCGGGCTCCGAAAGGATGGAACGGATCGGAAAACGCGCGACGGCTATCACCAGGACTTCGCGGCAGCCCTTTGCCGGCGTGGTATTGCCGTGGCAGCACCGGAGATTTCGTGTCTCGGCGAGCGACAGGCGCAGTTTCACGACCTGGAAACCATCGGTGGCGCCGTGGCGCCGACCACCTGCACGCACAGCGCGATACGGGCTTTTCATCTGGGAGGCTCCGTCGTAGAGTTGCGGGTATACGACGCCTGGCGGCTGGTGGACTATCTACGAACGCGCCGCGATCTGGACACTGGGCGCGTGGGCACCTTGGGTATTTCCGGTGGCGGCATGCATGCGCTCTTTTCCGCCTGTCTGGACACGCGAATCCGCGTGGCCGTGATCAGCGGTTATTTCTGGCATTGGCGCCGCAGCCTCCTGGCGATAGCGCATTGCGCGTGTAATTTCGTGCCGGGACTACACCAGTTCGGAGAGGTCGACGGCCTAACCGGGCTGATCTCGCCCCGTCCTTTGTTTGTGGAGGCGGGTACGCGCGATCCGATCTTTCCCATCGCGGGGGGCAAACAAGCGGTGCAAGATGCGCGTCGCATTCATGCCGCTTGGGGCGTACTGGAGAACCTGCAGACGGAGTTTTTCGAGGGGCGGCACCAAATCCATGGCGGGCGATCCTACTCGTTCCTGATGCATCATTTGGCCCCCAAAGTGCCGAGAAAAGAGAACAGGAAGTAACTGCTATGCGGGTTCTACTGACAGGAGCATGCGGCTTGCTTGGCCGCGCCGTGCGACGTTGCTGTAACGGGGCGCATGAGTTGGTGCTGTTCGACACGGCGGGGGCCGTGGTCGAAACGGGGGGCATCCGAGGCACGGTGACTGATCCCGAGGCGGTGATGCGTGCGGCTGAAGGCTGTGACGGCATTATCCATACCGCCGCAATGCATGGCGGATCTTATGGCAAGGCGTCTAACGCCCAGTTCCTGCAAGTCAATGTACTAGGCGCGGAGAATATTTTTCAGGCGGCCTTGCGGCATGGCATTCGCCGGCTGGTGTTGTCCAGCACCATGGAGACGCAGATCGGCAAGGATTGGGGGGCTTATGGCAACGCGATCCTGGACGAGTCCCTGCCGCCGCGACCAGACTGGATATATCCAGTGAGCAAAGTCATGGTTGAGCAACTCAGTGGGTTCTATGCCGTTCATCACGGCCTTGAGGTCGTGAATCTGCGTTACCAGGGCATCCTCGATAAGCTACCGACGGATGGGTGGTCAGGGTTCGGGCTGTTGGCCAGGATTATCGTGGCGGCCGATGCGGCCCAGGCCAATCTTTTGGCGCTCGCGCGGCCTGGGCTGTGCAACGAAGTGTTCAACATCGGGCCCGACACGCCGCTGACCCAGCGGGATTGCAATGAAGCGATACAAGGCAAGGATTTGTGGACCATTTTGGAGCGTCACTGGCCGGGTTGTGGGGAATTTCTACGTGCCCGCGGTCTGGAACCTGAGGCGCGATTTTTCTGGCCAGTCACGCGAATCGATAAAGCCAAGCTTATGCTTGGCTGGCAGCCCCAAACAACCTTCGAAAAATTCCTGGGACAGCTTGGTTGGCCGGGGAAATAAGTCGATGAAGAAAACTCTCGCTAAGCTTAAGTCGCAACAGCATGTCACCATCGTAGCCTTCGGAGATTCCATTACCGAAGATACGTTTCATACGCGGGGCCACATGAATTGGGTGGGTCTGTTGCGAGAGGCGATCTTCGAGACCTACGGTGCCGGAGTATGCACGATGATTAACTCCGGGAAATGTGCGTCATCTTTTCGCGAAGGGCTTACCAGGATCCAGAGGGATGTTTTGCGATTCCAACCCGATCTGGTCATTCTGGCGTTGGGGATGAATGACGCTGGCGGTGGATTGAACGGTCTGGACGCTTTCAAAAACAACGTGCGCCAAACCGTTTATCTGATACAGAAAAACTGCGGCAGCGAAATTCTAATAAGAACCCCTAATCCGGTGGTTATCGCGCCGGGTCCACCCGACGTTCCGGAACAGGGTGAGTTGGGCAGGGCCTGGGAAAGCCCATCGCATCCGCTGAAGGCCTATGCGCAGGCCTTGGTGTCTCTGGCCAAAGAGCTGGGGATATCTTGTGTTGATCATTACACGCTTTGGACAGAGGCGCAGTTCTCTGTAAGGCATCCGGTAGCGGATCCCAACGGTCTGTGGCAGCGTATGGGGGATGCGATCCATCCTGGGGCGTTGGGGCACCGTGTTTTTTTCAGTGAATTAGCACCTTTATTTGAAGTTCCGGAGCGGTTTCCGTGGGAAGTATAAAAATATACGACGTCAAGCATCCTTCTGATCATGATTGATCTGGCGTTTTGAGGGGTGGGTGCGGCGGTGTTCGTCGCCAAGCATTCGGTGTTGGAAGCCAAATCTTGGGGCCAGGGTGATGAAAATTGTCGGCGTGCAAGGTTATGAAGTGGTTGTGCCGGTGCGACCGGGTGCGGTTGACAGTGCCGACTGGACCGTGTCCGCCCAGGCCAAGCCTTGGTCGGAGTGGCCGATCGTACTGGTCGAATTGCGCTTCAGTGATGGACTGACGGGTTTAGGCGAGGTTGGCCGAGGGCGTTCGCTTAAGGAGATTGAGGCGGATTTGCGGGCCTTGGTGGGCTATGAACCGCGGGGTCTGGACTTGTCCGCCCTGCCGCGCGGCAGGCCTCAGCCGTCGGGGCTCGGCCTGGAAAAGCACATGCCAGACCCGACATGGGTGACCACCTCACCCATCGCCGGTGCTGTGGAGATGGCCCTGCTGGATGGGGCGGGCAAACGGCTCGGCTGTCGTGCCGTGGACCTGCTGGGCGGCGCGGTGCGCCAGCGAGTAACGGTGGACTACTGGTGCGGCCGGCAGACACCGTCGGATCTGGCCAAAACTGTGGAGCAGGCGGCAAGGCGGGGCTTCACCGGGCTGAAGATGAAGGCCCGGCTCGGGGATCCCACCCTGGAGCAGGTGAAAGTCGTCAAGGCGACGGGAGGGGCTGAGTTTGGTCTGACGATTGACCCGATGCACCAATGGCACTGCCCCGCGTATGTTTTGCCGCTGTTGCGCGCGCTGGAGCCGTATGCCAGAAGCTTGAAACTGGAGGACCCCGTCCCGAAGGAGCATCCGAGCCAATGGCTGCGTTTGCAACAAGCCAGCGTCATTCCCCTGGTCTGGCACGCCCGTGGCTCCGCCGACATGGTGCGGGCGTTGGAGGGTCGCTGCGCGGATGGTTTCAACTGTTCCGGTGGGATTCAGGAGTTTCTGCAGCAGGCGCAGCTATGTGCGTTTCTGGGCTTACCCTGTTGGCAGGGTTCATCCCTCGAGTTGGGCGTGGCGCAGGCGGCGCGACTGCACGCGGCCGCCGCGTCGCCAGCGTGCGTCTGGCCTAGCGACCTGCAAGGTGCGCTGGTGCGCGAACATACGCTGACCACCTGGTCGTGGCCATACGAGAATGGAAGCCTGCCATTGCCGGACGGTCTGGGCCTGGGAGTGGAACTGGATAGGCAGGCGCTGCGGCACTTCGCACGGGCAGAGGCGGACTTTCGGTGATACCCATGGGCAAAGCCAACGTGATCAACGTGCACGCCGTCCATCAGTGGCTCGAAGCGCTGGCCAGGCGTTCGCTCCATCCTGACGAGGGAGTGATGTTCGGTGATCCCGCGCGGCCCATCACGGGAGTAACCGTGTGCTGGATGCCATCGGCGGCCAACATTGCAGCCGCTGCCGCGGCGGGTCACGAACTGCTGATCCACCACGAGGCGCTGTTGTATCCCTATCCTTTTGCGCATACCCAGCCACTCTCCGCCCTGCACTGGAATATGAATTGCCAGCGGTTGACGGCGCTCGGCCGGGCCGGGCTGGTCGCCACCCGCTTGCACGAAACCCTTGACCACCTGTTTATCTTCGATGCCTTTGCCCGGCAACTTGGGCTCACCCGAATTGTGGCGCGTGGCGCCGACTATCATCATTGTGTTTTCGAAATCGCTCCCCTTCCCTATGCCGATTTGATCTGTCAGGTAAAGGCGGCGGTGGGCCTGAAGGCCCTGCGCGCAACCCGTGTTCAACCGAATCGTGTGGTGCGGCGGGTTGGAATGCCGTGGGGTGGGTTGGGGCTGTTCGTGAATGTCGACTATGTACAAAGCCTCATTGAGCTTGCCGCGGATATCGACGTAATGATCGTGGGTGAGACGGATAATTACGGCTTCCGTTTTTGCACGGAAGTCGGAATCGACGTGATCGAAACCAGCCACGAGCTCAGCGAGAACGGTGGGCTGGGCGTCTTCGCGCAGGACCTGCGGCGGCAATTTCCCGCTCTGCGGGTACAGCATATCGCCGACCCCTGCGCGTGGGAGACACGCTGACGACGTCGCGTGGACGCGCAGCGTATCGCTCAAGACCCCGCACAGGGAAATTCGCAGATGACCGGACCGGACCTCCGCGTAGAGGACACGACCGTGGTCATGGCAAGCATGACAAGGAAAGAATCTGCTATGGTCGCGCCGCGGCGTATTTATCGCGCCGGCACCCTCCGGTACACCTTGCGTGAACTGGTCGCCGTTTTCTTTTGGATGCTGCTGGGGGATTTTTGTTTTCAGCTATCGATGGTGGTTTTCGCCAGCGTCTTGCCGCTGAAGCTCAAGGGGCTGGGGGCCAGCAACTCCGTCATTGGGTTGATAGTCGGCTCGATCCCCAGCGCCATGAATATGATCGTACTCCCGGTCGTCAGCTACCGCAGCGACCGTCACCGGGGGCGGTTGGGGCGGCGCATTCCTTACCTTCTCTGGCCGACGCCGCTTATTGCGTTGTTTCTGGCGGTGGTGGGATTTTCCGACAGCTTAGGCCGGTGGCTCTATCACTTTCTGACGACCAGCGTCCATCTGTCGCAGGCGACAGTGCTCTTCTGGACGATCGGCTTGTGCGTAGGATTGTATCAGTTCTTCAATTCGTTCGTCGCGTCGGTGTATTACTACCTGTTTAATGATGTCGTGCCGCAAGAATTGATGGGACGATTCTACGGCCTATTTCGCGTCGTATCAGCCGGGGCCGCCTTTATCTTCAACTTTTTTATCTTGGGCTACGCCGGGGTGCCGGCTATGCAGCGATGGATATTCGTCGGCGCCGGTGCGATGTACCTGGTCGCTTTTGGCCTGATGTGCTGGCGCGTCAGGGAAGGACAATATCCACCGCCGCCGGAGCGCAAGGCGCAGGGGACCTGGCTGGCGGGACTGCCTTCCTGGTATGGTTCGGGCGTTGACCTGGGCATTCTGGAGGCGTTGTGCCTGCATGTTTGCGCGGCCACCAAGTCGATGACGCGGCCCTCCGATATCTTTGGCCGCGCCATTCGTCAACACAATCTGATCACGGATCCCATGACGGTTGGGGACGGCGCGATGGCTGTGCCCGAAGGGCTGGGCCTGGGTGTGGAACTGGATCGCGCGGCGTTGGATCGATACACGAAGCGCCGCTTCACCGTCAACCTGATATAAAGAAAATCTCTAATGCAAGCGGATCAAACGCTTCCAGCGGCCGGGAAAACCTACCACGTCGGCACGCTGACCTACACCAAGATGGGGCTGGTGGGCGTGTTCTTCTGGCTCCTGTGGGGCGCTTTGTGCTTCAGCCTGATGGAAACGGTGATGCCGGCGCTGCTGCCGCTGAAGCTCAAAGGCGTCCACGCCTCGAATTTTATGATTGGCCTGGTCGTGGTGAGCATCCCCGCCGCGCTGAACATGATCCTGTGTCCCATCATCAGCACCTGGAGCGATCGGCATCGCGGTCCGCGCGGCCGCAGAATACCCTTCCTCTTCTGGCCTTCGCCTTTCATCGCCCTGTTTCTGATACTCACGGCCTACGGCACGGATCTTGGAACTTGGTTGCAGCGTGCGGCCAGCGCCCACCTCGGCCTGACCCTGTCCCCCACCGGGGTCATTTTGACAGTCTTGGCGACCTGCATGATTGGGTTCCAATTTTTCAATATGTTTGTCGCGTCGGTCTATTATTACCTCTGGGCCGACGTCGTGCCTAAAGAGTTTATGGGGCGATTCATAGCCCTGTTCAAGATTATCGGCACCGGTAGCGGTTGGGTCTGGAATTACTACATTTTCGGCCTGGCCGGCACCCATATGAAAGCCATCTTTATCGGCATCGGCATACTCTATTTCACGGCCTTCATGCTGATGTGCCTGCGAATCAAGGAAGGGCGGTATCCGCCGCCGCCGCTGATGCCGCACGGGCACGGCGACGGGGCCGTCGGCATGGTCAAAACCTATTTTAAAGAATGCTTTAGAAACCCCTACTACGTGCTCTTTTTCTTGGGTGACAGCCTCTTCGCCCTGGGTTACAGCACCACGGTTTTTCTGGTTTTCTTTTACCGCGATGCACTCTATCTTTCGTTGGAACAAATCGGCTGGGTGATGTCCTGGGGTATGATTCTCACGGTCATGCTGCTGATCCCCGCCGGCTGGATTTGTGATAAGTTGCATCCATTGCGAGTGTCGCTGGCAACCTACGCAGTCACCTCCCTAGCCGCCTTGCTCTGCTTTTTCTTCATTCATAATGAAACGAGTATGTTGATCTTCCTGCTGCTGGCGCAGGTGCCCGCGGCTTTCCGTGCCGCCAGCGCTCTTCCGATGTACGTCGCACTGCTTCCCGCGGAGCGCTATGGCCAGTTCTGCTCCGCCCAGGCGATGGTGCAGTCCCTGCTGCTGATTCTGGCGACCCCGTTGGCAGGCCTTTTCCTGGACTGGGTAGGGAATTATCGCTATGCGTTCCTGTGGCAGGCCGTGCTGCCGATGCCGGCCCTGCTGGCGTTACTCTTGGTATACCGTGGCTGGCGCCGTTACGGCGGGGCCAGGAACTACACCCCGCCGCCTGTGGACAGCGTCGCTGTCATTAACGAGCCAATGGCCTGTGCCGTTACCGGTCAATGCCGGCGTGTAACATGAGGCAGTCCGATGATTGACATACACACCCATTTTTTTTACGAGGGAGGGCACACCGAAAGCTTCCAAAATGAGGCTGATCTTGCCCGGGGTGCGCCGGTAAAGCTCACCGTGTCGGCTGCGGAATTCGATGCGGCTATGCAGCCGGTGGATCGTGCCATCGTGCTGGCCTGTCGGGCGTTGCGGGTGGGGATGCACCAGGACAACAACGTCATCGCCCGCTTCGCTGCGCGCAGTCCGGCTAAATATGTCGCCTTTGCGGGCATCGATCCCTGTGAAGAAAACTTTATGGACGAGTTGGAACATTGCCTGGGCGATCTAAAAATGCGCGGCGTCAAGCTGTTGCCGATGTACGCCGGGTTCGACCCAAGAGATACGCGCCTCAACCCGCTGTATGAACGTTGCACCCGAGAGAAGCTTCCCGTCCTGTTCCATAGTGGTACCACCTTTTGTCGAGATGCGCCGTTGCGCTTCACCAAGCCTACACTGTGGGAGGAAGTCGCGGAGCGTTTTCCGGATCTCAAAATGGTGCTCGCCCATCTCGGACATCCCTGGGAGCATGAAATGGTCGCATTGATTCGCAAGCAGCCGAATATCTGGACCGATGTAAGCGCTTTGCATTATCGGCCCTGGCAGTTTTACAATTCCTTGATGCTGGTGCAGGAATACGGCGTTTGGAATAAGCTCCTGTTTGGCAGTGATTTTCCTGTGACCACGCCGCAGGCGCAAGCCCAGGGCATGCGCGCCCTGAACAAAATGTTGGAAGGTACGCGGCTGCCACGGCTGAACATGGATGCCATCGAGCAGGTGATCGAACGCGATTCATTTAAACTGCTCGGTATCTAAGTGGGAACGCGCAATGAGTCAGTAATAGGTCGAAGATCTGCCCCGGTGGACACAGCTCGAAGTGCCGTGGCTTGTCCGCTGGTTCGGCGGCACATCGGAGAGTGCCTACTGCTAACGGCACATCGGAGTGTGCCTACTACTAACGGCACATCGGAGTGTGCCTACTACGGCGGATCTTCGACCTGCTACCGCGGGCCGGCGGGGCGGCTTGTTTCGGTCACCGCGTTCACTCTGCGTTCCCACTTAATACGGGAACGCTGGATCGGAGTGGCACTATGGACATTCTTTACCTTTCGCGCCGCACGGTGGAAGCACTGGCTACGCCCATGGCCTGCCGGGCCGCAGCAACCTGGAGGCTTTACAAGACTATTATAAGAAAATCGGTTATTTTCAGAGCGTGCGCCGCCCCGACGGTGATCTCGACGAACTGGTGGCCGGGAAAAAGCCGGGACGCCAGAACGAGAGCGAATTGACGATTGGTGTTAATCTGGGCCGGGCCCTGGAAGACATGGCGGTGGCCCTTCGGCTTTACCGCGCCGCGCGCGAAAAAGGGCTTGGCCAGTGGCTGGAGCTGTAGAGCGGACGTTTCACCGCTTAAGGGCATCAAGGCCCCAGAGGTGTCTGGAGCGGCGAAGTCCAGAGTCGCGACCATCAGACGTCGGGACTGTTCAGTTTTTATGGCAGGCAGCCTGGGACGGCTCAACGTATGAATGTCAACGCGAAAATTGAAGGCATTTACACCCCCCACCTGGTTCCGCTTGATGAGCGCGGCCAGATTAACGAGGCGGAACTACGCCGCTATATCGATTGGCTGATCGGTAAAGGCGTGCACGGCCTTTACCCCAACGGTTCCACCGGCGAGTTCACCCGTTTCACCCCGGAAGAGCGCAAGCGGATCAACCATATTGTCTGCGAACAGTCGCGGGGGCGCGTACCGGTGCTCGCCGGCGCCGCCGAGGCCAATGTCAGGGAAACCATTGCGGCCTGTGAAACCTACCGTGAGTACGGCGCCCGGGCCGTCGCCATCGTTTCACCCTTTTACTACCGCTTGGGCCCGGAAAGCGTGTACGCCTATTTTCGTGAAATCGCCCTGCACAGTCCCATCGACGTCACGCTTTACAACATTCCCATGTTCGCCAGCCCCATCGATGTGCCGACGGTGCGGCGGTTGAGCGAACTGCCGCGCATCTGCGGCATCAAGGATTCCTCTGGCGACGTGGGGCAGATGATGCGCATGATCCAGGCGGTACGGCCGGCGCGGCCTGATTTCGCTTTTCTGACGGGGTGGGAAGTGGTGCTGGTTCCGATGCTGCTGATTGGCTGCGATGGCGGAACGCACGCCTCCAGCGGCATTGTGCCGGAAATCACGCGGCAGCTTTATGATCTGACCCGGGCCGGGCGGATCGATGCGGCCATTAAACTTCAGTACCGTCTGCTGGAGCTGTTTGACGTGATGCTTTTTTCCCAGGATTTCCCCGAGGGGTTCCGGACCGCGGTGGAATTGCGCGGTTTTAACTTTGGCCGCGGCCGGCATCCATTAAGCGCCCGCCAGCAAACCGACCGCCCACAGGTGCAGCGGTTGCTACAGTGCCTCTTGGCGGATGCGGAATTGGCCCAGGCGCCGGCAGGGGGCTGCCCTCCGCGAACCACTCCGGCGGACCATCTCCGCCAGGTGGTGGAGGCTGTAGTGGCCCAATTACATGAGCGCGGGGTTAAATTCTAGGTTTTAGGACAGTCACGTATGTCCGGTGTTCCGGACACCTAGGGAGCACAAAAACGACGACGGCTCTATATAGCCCTCGGTCCGCACGGAAGCGGATCCGCCTCGGCGGACTTGCCGGGGGTGGAATCCGTGGTAGTCCCTCGGCGCCCCGCAATCAAACGCAGCGCTGCCACAACCCGGTATTTTCGAGGTTAGGGGACGGCAAGAAAAGAGAAGGGCAGAGGCAAGACGCTGTGTTCCGCCTGCTGAATCCGGAGCGACAGATGCTCGATGTCGGCCGCTGGAAGGTAAGACCTGAAACCTGCTGCAACCGAAAGGGAATTCATTAAATGCCTGTCATGACGGAACCAACCGCTGTGCGGATCCCCGTTCAATCCGCCTTGCACGGCGTGCTGCCGGTGTTCCAATTGCCCTACCACGATGATGAAAGCATCGACGAGTCGACGCTGGCGAAGGAACTACACTGGCTTTTGGACCAGGGCGCCGACGGCGTGGTGATGGCCATGGTTTCGGAAGTGTTGCGCCTAAGCGACACCGAGCGCCGGCGCGTGGCGGAACGGGCGATCGCCGCCGTGGCTGGGCGTGGCGCTGTGGTCATCAGTGTGGGGCACGAGAGTGCCTACGTTGCCTGCGAGCTGGCGCGCCATGCGGAAGCCGCCGGCGCCAGCGCGGTGATGGCGATCCCGCCGTTGGCCGTGGCGCCGAGCGAGGAACAGACCCGCCGTTATTATCAGCGAATCGCCGGGGCGATCGGAATTCCCGTGATCGTCCAGGATGCCAGCGGCTACGTGGGTCGGCCGTTGTCAATCGCCACGCAGGCGGAACTGCTCAAAGAATTCGGCCCGCGCCTGTTCTTTAAGCCCGAAGCACCGCCCATCGGGCCACGGTTATCGGCCCTGCTGGAGGCGACCGCGGGCCAGGCCCGTATCTTCGAGGGCACGGGCGGCATTGCGCTGGTGGACAGTTTTCGGCGCGGCATTGTCGGCACCATGCCCGGGGCGGACCTGATCGTGGGAATCGTGGCCCTGTGGCGGGCGTTGCAGGCTGGCGATGAGCGGCGGATTTATGAGCTTTCGCTGCCGCTGGGGGCGTTGATCGCGATGCAAAACAGCCTGGATGCCTTCCTGGCGATCGAAAAATATCTGCTGGTCAAACAGGGCGTTTTTACGAATACAATGGTGCGGGGACCGGTTGGCTATGTACTCGACGAGCCGACGCGCCGGGAAGTGGAGCGGCTTTTTCTGATGCTCCGCCAGGCAATCGAACAACGTTAATACATATGAGGCATCGTTTTCAGGAGTCTGTTCAACCATGGCTTCGTCCAAAAAGCAAGGTATTTTTCCGGGCGGCAAAGACACCGCCACCGGTGCTTACAGCCCCGGTCTCGCCTGCGGCGAACTGGTGTTTGTCTCCGGGCAGGGATCGCTGGATCCGCAGACGCAGGAAATTATCGGCGCGACGATCGAAACGCAGACCGAGCAGACCCTTCGCAACGTCCAGCGCGTGCTGGAAGCGGCCGGCTGTACGCTGGAAGATTGCGTAAAGACCACGGTGCACCTGCGTGATATCGCGCATTTTGAGCGGTTCAACAAGACCTATGCCGGCTTTTTCAAAAAACCGTATCCGGTGCGGACCACGGTTCAATCGGGTCTGTGGCCGGGCCTGCTGGTGGAAATTGACGCCATCGCCATCCGCGGCAGCGGCAGTGGTTAGCCCGGCGCCCCGTACGCCGGGTGGGTGTGTAGCCGGCGATGCCTCCATCGCCGTTGCGAAGGTGCCAGAGCGCCACGCAGCCCTCGCGATAGGAGGCGCACATTAAGTAAAGGAGGCATCCATGCAATGGCACGAACAATCCTGGCCGGTGATCCAAAGACTCGATAAGCGTATTCCCGTCGTGATTCCCCTGGGCAGTTGTGAACAGCATGGCCGCCACCTGCCGGTGCTGGTCGATACGTTTCAGGTAGCGGCCATCGCCGAGCGGGTGGAACAGCGCCTGGGGAACCAGGTGTTGATGACGCCGGCGTTATGGGTCGGCTCGTCGCACCATCATCTTGATTTTCCCGGAACGATCAGCCTGCGGCCATCGTTGTATACGCAGGTGATTCAGGATATGGCGCGCTGTGTGCTGCGCGCCGGGTTTAAGCGCTTCTTTTTCCTTAATGGTCATGGCGGTAATGAAACACCCGTGGCGCAGGCGTTGTCCGAATTGGTGGCCACCGACGATCAGGCGGATGCCTGCCACCTGGCGTTGGCGTCATGGTGGCAGGTGGGCCGGGCGGCCATGGCCCCCAATCGTCACGGCATGGCCAGCGAGGCTTTGTCCCACGCCTGTGAATACGAAACGTCAATGATGTTATTCTTGCGTCCCGAGCTGGTTCATCAGACCCAGGCACGGGATGTGGTTGATCGGCTCAAGAACGCGTGGGTGGACAGCTCCGCGGCGGGGGGACGGGTGGCGGTGTTTCATCGTTTTGCGCGCTTCACGGCGCCAGGAAGTATCGGGGCGCCGACCCAGGCGACGGCCGAGAAAGGAAAAAGTCTTTTTAGCGCCGTCGTGGATGAGATTGTCAACTTTTTAGAAGATTTTGCGCATTGGCCGTTGCCTGCGGCCGCCTCGCCACCAAGGCCCGGCAAGCTAAAGGCGGCGAGACCTTAACCAATATGTTGCATAGCCCCCGGTCCGCACGGAAGCGCCATAGTTTCGTCGCCCACGGCGCTCTTTCCGCGGATCGTGGAGTCGCCTTTGGAGACCTTGCCGGGGGTGGGAGGGTCGGGCGCCCGCAGCGCCGCGATTCCAACCCGTTGGGCACGCAACCCGCTATTGCCGGAAGAGGAGCCAACAGCATGCCCGAAAATTTTCCATTCACCCAGGTCGCCACCGGAATTCCCGGGGCCGAAGGGCCGATGTTTGATCATCGGGGCCGATTTTTTGTGGTCGCGCCGAACCAGGGATCGGTGCTGGAAATTCAGCCCGATGGCCGGCGGCGTGAGCACGCGAATACCGGCGGAATCCCGGCTGGCTTAATGGTTGATGGCCAGGATCGGCTCTGGGTAGCCGATATGAAGCTGGGCCTTTCCTGCGTAAGCCCCGAAGGGAAGGTCCAGCGGGTGGTAACCACCTATGAGGGCCAACCGATCCGCGGTTGCAACGATCTGTGCTTTGATCCGACGGGTAATTTGTACTTCACGGCGCCGGCCGGCTCCAGCATCGAAAAACCGGTGGGAGAAGTGTTTACGCGCTGCGCCACAGGGCGGGTGGTCCGCCTTGATGGCGGCTTCGCCTTTTCCAACGGTATTGCTGTTAGCGGGGACGGACGAACCCTGATCGTCGCGGAAACGGACACCAAAAAACTTTGGGCGTTCGACATCCTTGGCCCAGGCCAAGTGGCGAACCGACGGGTGTGGGCGGCCTTAAGCGGCGATCACCACGGTGGACCGGATGGTCTGGATTTCGATGTGGGCGGCAATCTCCTCGCGACCAACTGGGGTGGGGGATGGATCGAGGTTTTCGATTCCGCCGGCGCGCCCGTCGAGCGGATCACCCTGCCGTTCGCCAAACCATCGAATCTGCATTTCGGCGGCGCTGACGGCTGCGATTTAGGGATCACCGAGCACACCAACCACGCCGTCTGGAAAACGCGCTGGCGTCGGCCGGGCCTGCTGGCGCTGCGGCGGTAAGCGTCACCCTTGCGTCGCCGCCCGTACCACTACTTGCGCCCCGGACACGCCAACCACGACCACCGGCGTGCCCGTGGTGATGATCATGCCCTCACTGACGCTGGCCATACGCCGGCCATCGAATACGCATACCCCGGCGGGCCGCAGCGTGGTGACGGCTACGCCGCGGCGCCCCGTCATGCCGGCCAGCTCCCGGTGCTGATCGGAAAACCCCTTGATGCTCTCGGGCGAAGGCCGGTGCATCAGCACGCGCCGGCCCACGGGGCTTTTCGGGTAATATTTCACCCCCGCATACAGCACGATCGGCCCGACCATCATCACCGCCACGATGCTGATGATTCCCACGGCCGGCCCGATGAAAAAACAGGTGACCATTCCTCCCACGGTTAGAATGCCGCAGATAACCGCCAGCAAACCGTGTGCAGGTACCACCAATTCCGCCACCAGCAGAACGGCGGCGGCCACGAAAAGTAAAGTCGCGGCGATTATAAGGTCAATCGGCATCTTCGGAGTTTCTAGCTTCTGGTTTTGGGTTGTCAGTTTCCGGCTTCCGCGTTCGGATCTCTACTTTATCTGTTTCTGGTTGAGGAGTGGTTGGAATGTCCCACTGCGGTAACCGCAGCGGCGCAGATGGTTCATCCAACCACAAACCACAAATTGTAAACCAGAAACTGGAAACCCGATCATGGCCGCCCGGCCGCAATCACCACTACCTGATTTTCCTTTATTTCGGTGATTTCCACCACCGTGGCGCGGGCGATGAACTCGCCCTGGGCGACCACGTCGATAAGTTGCTCATCAAAACGGGCCTTTCCGGCGGGGCGTAAATCCGAAACCGCACGCCCCACCGCCCCGACAAAGACTGTTTGTCCGACTGTGGTCGGTTCGCGGAACAGCCGCGCTGGATCCGGCGCCGGCATCGGTTGCAGCGCCAGCCGGCGCAACCCCGGCGTGATCTCCAGATAGCGGGCCAGCAGGATAATAATGACGCTGGAACAGACCAACGCCGCGGCCACGACGACTCCGCCCGTCTGCAGGGAATGCCACATGCCGGTGGTTCCCAACGAGGCAAAGGAGCTGACCAGGCCGATCAACACCAGAATCAAACCGGGGATGGCCAGCAAGCCCAATCCGCCGAAATGCACGATATCGAAAATAATAATCGCCACGCCCAGGATGACCAGTGCGATTTCCCACCAGTTGGCCAGGCCGGTAATCAGCGGGCCGCCGAAGAGCAGCCCCAGCGCCGCCAAGGCGATCACCCCTGGTACAAGCAGGCCCGGATGGCTGAACTCGATGTAACCCGCCACCACCATGATCACCAGCAGAATAAACCGAATCTCCGGCTCCGCCAGCCAGCGGGCCAAACGCTCCCAAAAATCCAGACGGAGCACCTCGAGGCGGCCCGTGATGTTTAAAAGGGCGGGAAGATCATCGCTGCCCATCGCGGTCGCCTGGGCCAGACCCAGGCGCCGCCCCAGCCGGGGACCAGCCAATAACAACGTTCCGCCTTTTTTCACCCGCCGGACAAAATGCCACGGATGCACCGCGGCACCGCCGGGGCCGGCTTGCCGCCGGCGCAGCAAGGCATGCCGCTGCGCCGGCGTCACGAAGCGCCGCTGGTGCGTGATCAGGTTGGTCATTTCATCAAGGCGGACGGATCTGTCCACCATGGCCAGCAGCGCCAGGATGGGATAGCCGTTGGCGCGGGCGGAGGCCTGCAGGTCCTGCCAGGCCGCGGACGTCGACTTGAGCTGCGGATGGGCGGCCGCCTGGCGGGCTAATGCGCCGCGGAGCGCAAAGGCCTGCCCGTCGCCCAGATTGGCGCGCGGCCCCATGATAATCTGGCGGCACGACACGGCGATCAGCGCCGCGGGCCCAATGGCCGAACCGGAAATATACGCCACCGTGGGCAGGCCGATGTGGCGGGTAAATTGGCTTATTTTCAGCGCTGGCGCCAACATGCCACCGGCGCTGTTGAGGCGATAGATAATCAAGGAGCAGCCGAGCTTGCGGGCCACGGTTACGCGCCGGCGCACGGATTCCCAGGTAATCTGATCAATCGGTCCGCGAATTGTGATCATGGCCGCATGGCGGTGGACGACGGCTTGGATCGGCTTAGCGATCCCCTGGCCGGCGAGCAAGCCCTGGCCGCCACTGACCGCTGGCCCCGTGGACAACACCAAAATCGCCAGCGCCCACCGCCGCCAGCGTCGTCCCACCGGCGCCGCTGCCGCCAAACCGGAGACATCCGGCCATCGGCCACGCGGAAAAACCATCCTCATCACGCCCCCCCGTCGGTGTGCTGATGCGGCCTGGCGCGGCACACGCTTTTCACTTCGGCGCCGATGACGTGCCGGGCGATGCGCAGGTCCTGTTCCATCTGTGGCTGGACCTAACCAGGTCCGCGGAGGCGCTAGATCAAGATATGACGCGCTGCGCCATCGGTCAAGCCCGCGGTGAAATTCGCGGTTTACCCGGGTGTGGCTACAAACTGTGGCAGTAGCAGGCACGATCCTACGTGCCGTAAGCCGCCGTACGGCCGGCGGCGTGGCGGCGGGAGGACGGCACATCGGAGTGTGTCCACCAGGGCGGATCTTCGACCTACTACGGCGCTACGACGGCACATTGGAGTGTGCCTACTACGGCGCTACGACGGCACATTGGAGTGTGCCTACTACAGGGCGGATCTTCGACCTACTACGGGGCGGTAAGCCCGGGGTGTAGTAGTCGCCTATGCCCCTATCGGCGCTGCGGATTCATTCCACGGCCCCAGCTGCCTGCTAACCACCGGGATTGGGGGTAAAATGGGTGCTGAAACGTTCCTTCTCG